>NZ_JBICKL010000049.1:0-280670 GCF_043104195.1 Pseudomonas sp. xss_2 | reverse complement strand
GGCTTGCCCCGCGATGAGAGCAGCACCGCCACCATAAAAAAATGGGGCATGCCAGCGCTGGCATGCCCCATCGTTCACTGTGTCGCGAAGTCTCAGGCGACCTTGACGATCCAACCTGCCGGCGCTTCGACATCACCGCTCTGGATGCCGGTCAGCTCGTTGTACAGCTTGGTGGTCACCGGGCCGACTTCAGTCTCGCTGTGGAACACATGCAGCTTGCCGTTGTACTGAATACCCCCGATCGGGGTAATCACCGCGGCGGTGCCGCAGGCGCCAGCCTCGACGAAGCGCTCCAGGTTGTTGATCTCTACGTCGCCCTCGATCACTTTCAGGCCCAGGCGCGATTCGGCCAGTTCCATCAGCGACAGGCGGGTGATACCTGGCAGCACCGAGGCCGACTTGGGCGTCACGAACTCGTTGTTGGCGGTAATGCCAAAGAAGTTCGCCGAACCGACTTCCTCGATCTTGCTGTGAGTCAGCGGGTCGAGGTAAATGCAGTCGGCGAAGCCGGCTTTCTTGGCTTCGTAGCCAGGCTGCAGGCTGGCGGCGTAGTTGCCACCGACCTTGGCCGCGCCAGTGCCCTGCGGCGCGGCGCGGTCGAAGTCGGAGATCAGGAACTTGTGCGGGGTCATGCCGCCTTTGAAGTACGAGCCGACCGGAATGGCGAAGATCGAGAAAATGAACTCCGGTGCGGTGCGCACACCGATGTTGTCACCCACGCCAATCACGAACGGACGAAGGTACAGGGCACCTTTGCCGTGCGGCGGAACGAAGCGCTCGTTGGCCTTGACCACCTGCTTGCAGGCTTCGATGAACTGTTCGGTCGGCACGCGCGGCATCAGCAGGCGGTCGCAGCTGCGCTGCATGCGCAGGGCATTCTGGTCGGGGCGGAACAGGTTGATCGAGCCATCCTTGCAACGGTAGGCCTTCATGCCTTCGAAGCATTGCTGGCCATAGTGCAGAGCAGTCGAGCCTTCGCTGATGTGCAGCACATTGTCTTCGGTCAGGGTGCCCTTGTCCCACTCGCCATCGCGAAACACGGACAGGTAGCGCTTGTCGGTCTTGATGTAGTCGAAGCCAAGCTTGTCCCAGTTAATCTCGTTACTCATGACACCCTCGTTTGTCTTGCAGATGCCCGATCGCTCAGGCTGCTGTTATTTGCGCACCTCGCCACGATAATACATCCGCCGCAGATCGGAAACGCCCAGTCATAGATTCACCGCCCAGTCACAGCCGCAGATTGCCGGTTGGCTGCAAGCGTTCGATAAAGGCCAGGTCATGCGCAACCACCCGCATTGCCCCGCGAAACTGGCCGAGCATCCGTTCCAGCGCGTGCAGCGAAGGCAGGTCGAGATGAGTGTTCGGCTCGTCGAGCACCAACAGCGCCGCTCAGCGCCCCAGCAAACGTCGATCCCAGTCGCCAGCATGGCTGCGCTGGCACGCTTGCTCGCTGTCGAAACGCACGTGCCAGGCGACATGATCCAGGTGCACGCCAGCCTCGCTCAGGGCCTTGGCAGTCAGCTCGAGCATGCGCGCCTTGGCAGCTCCTGCCACGGCGGCGTCCTTGTCGGCTTCTTGTTCGAATACCCAGGTGATGCGCAGGCTGGCAGGAAAGTTGTCTGGCGCAAGGCGGTGGGTGAGCCAGGTGAAGCCGACGATCTCGCCTTTGGCGATCTCGCACGCTTCGGTCAGGCAAACCACCAGCTCACGCTCCAGACGGGCCAGGTCGCGTTTGCTCAAGGCCTTCATTGAGCGCTGTCGTCGATCTGCTGGCAGAAGCGCAGGCGATTGCCGAACGGATCCCAGATCTGCATCTGCAAGCCCCAGTCGACGGGCTCAGCCTCGGGGCGCGAATAGCCATATTGCTTGGCCTGCAACTCGCGCTCCAACGCCCGCAGATCTTCCACCCGGGCAAAAATGGTGGCGCCGGGCGAGGCATCGCCGTGGTGCTCGGAAAGGTGCAGGATCAGGCCATCGCGGTGGATCTGCGCGTACAGCGGCAGGTCCGGCGAGAAACGGTGCTCCCAGTCGAGTTGAAAACCGAGGAAGTCGAGGTAAAACTCCTTGGCCTTGTCGACCGAGAAGATGCGCAGGATCGGGATAGCGGGGGCGAGGTGCATGGGACGTCCTTGGTCATTGGCAAGCCGCTACTGTAGCGCAGTTCGTGCTCGTCTCAGCCGGTTTCGTTCAATGCCTACTGCAGAATGCCATTGAGCGATTGCAATACTTCATCGGTAATCATCTGTAAGCGATAGCTGTAGAAGCCGTACAGCGCGGCCAGGGCCACAGCGCTGATCAGCAAAGGGCTCCACCATGGCCACTGGCGCTGCATGCGAAAATTGCGCGGGGCAACATTGTGCGATGAGTCTGCAAAGAACTCGGGTGTCGGGCCCCGGAGCTCGCGGATGATCGCGTGCAACTTGACGATCAGTGCTTGTACAGCCTCGTCACCCTTGGGTTCGATAGCGTATTTGCCCATAAGGCCCATGCACAAACACATGTACATGAACTCCAGTACGTCCTGAAAGCGTTGCGGCTCCTGCATCATGCGCGACAGCACGGTAAAGAACTTCTCCCCGCCCCAGGTTTCCTGATGAAAGTCGCTCAGCAAGGGCTGTTGGCTCCAGCTGGAGTTCTTGCCCCAGTCCGTCCGCATCACGGTCTCGTCAAGATACAGGCACAGCGAGTACGAATAGGCCAGCAACTGGGTCGGCTCATACGCGTGTTGGCGCATTTCCTCCAGGATTTGGTTGATCTGGTTGTGAACCTGTTTGTACAGCTGTGCAATATCGCTGTGGCCGTCCAGCGTTTGCAGACGCATCGCCAAGCCAAATAACGGCATTGCTGCATCGATCATTTGATTGCTGAAGGCGCCACGTAACTGAAATTGAGGGTCGGCGGCATAGAGCGGGGGGTGAGCTTCGGGGCGGGATTTGATTGTGGGTGGCGGGATGTGCTCGCGGGTGGCCTCGGCGTCTTGGAAGTTTATGAGTAGGCCAGCGCCCAGCGCATCCTGCTTGGTGTTTTGCGTGGTCATCGATTATTGCTCCTAATTATGTAGGGGGGCCGAGTTTTGCGTCTGGTTGCTGGTTACGAAGGCTTAGGGTCGGCTTTGCGAATACGAGAGACCTTGCGCGGCTTCTTCTCCGGGCGTTGACCTGGGCGTACAGCCCAAAGGTGGGCGTTTTCTCGGAGGCGCTGCTGAATGTGCGGTGGATAGTCGGCAAGGGTCGTCAACGGCGGTACAGGCTTGCCTGGCATACCTGCTTGGCGAATGATCTTGGGCCAGCGCGGTTTCCAACACAGCAGCAGGCTGAGCCAGTGGCCGGTGCCGATGATCAAGAAAGCGGGGGAGATCAGGACCAGGCCGACCTTGATCAGCTTCGAGGCGTTGCGGAAATAGTGCGTGACGCCTTCGAACTGCGGGGTGAACGCTTGCCATGGCCAGGGGAAGTGCGAGGTGATGCGCGGGCGGGGGAGTCCTTCGGGGCCTTCGTCCATGAAGCGGCGGATGAACTCCCACTCGTCGCGGATTTCGCCTTGATGGTTTGCTGACTTGCCGACCCAGGCAACTTCTGTGCGTAGCGTCCCGGTAAACGGGGGAGACCAACAGAGGGCAAGGGGGACACCTATACCGCCTGCCACTGCATACTTGTCAGCGGAACCACTTGAAGTCACCCCTTCCCACGGCAGCGTGACGATCCCGCCACAGTAGCTTGGGCGATGTAGATACACCTGTTGAGTGATACGGTTGAAACGGATCAATAGGTGACGGGAAGTGAACATCTCGAGTCGGGTGAAACGTAGGCAGTATTTCAGATAAAACCAAGTTGTGGGTAGTGTAAGTATGGTGAGGCCGATGGCCATCCACAGGTACCCAGTTGCGATAGCACCCTCACTGTAATAGTAATCTATGGTCCAAATTGTACCTGCAGTAATGCCAGTGAAGCCGTTGATTATTAAAAAAATAATGGTGGCGGACACAATGCTGATGAGCCCCCGTTTTTCTTCAAACATGCCGCTGCGAATCTCAAGGATGCGGTTGTTGAATAGGTAGACGGGGCCGCGACTTTTTGGAGTTTCACTGGCTCTAAGTTTTGCAGCGGCCATTCCTTCTTGTTCATCGCTTTCGTAAGTGCAGATTTTTTTGCGTAACTTTTGCGTTCGCGCATCTTTTTTTCGTTCTTCTTCTGGGATGAGTGAAGCCTCCCAGGCGCCCCATTCAAAAAAATACATCACAATGCCTCGCTGATAGCGTTTAAGAGGCTAGATATTTCATCTTTGTCCGAGTTGTAGCGTGCTCCGCTGTGCTTGAGGCTGAAACAACATTTGTCGCACCACTGTTCCAGCGCGTTATTATCTACCAGCAGTAGATATAGAGTCGCACTAAGCGCTATGGCTCCGCCAATCCACCCCGCGCGGCTAAGCAGGAGCATTAGTGTTCGGTTTGCTGCAAGTCGATTGGATAAGTAAGAAAGTTCAAGAAGGATAGACCTAAGCTGAGCGTATCCAGGTTTTAAGGATAACCATTGGAAATACATGCCCGCTTGCGAAAAAGCGACACCGCCTTGGCCCATCACGAGTGCGCCTGTTGCCACTGCTCTGGCGGAGTAAGCTAAGCCGAGTCTCGCTTCATGACTTCCTATCGCATCTGATTGGTCAAATTTAGACTTCGCATCAGCAAAATCCCAAAAAATACTAACAATCCCTCCCGCAGCCGCCATCCCCGCTCCCCACAAGCGAAAGCGCCCCAGGCTGACTTGCGCGCCCCGCGCCGCTGCCGAGCCCTGGCCTACAGTGGCCAGCGCCTGTTCGGTCCCCACCGCGAGTAATTCCATGCCCGCCGCCGCACTGGTCAACCCCGCGGCTGCCACTTCACTCCAGAACCGCCGATCCTTGTTGTCCCGCTGCCCCTGCAGCAACAGCAGGCTCGCCTCAAGCAGCAACAACCCACTGGCGACGCGCAATCGGTAGAACGCATTGCTCTGCGCGCCCCGCACACTGTCGACGTAGGCTTGCTCCAGGCGGCGCACGATGGGGGCGGCGACGCGTCCGGGGGAGGGGGCGCGGCCATCCAGGGCGTGTTCGGCCAGGCGCAGGTTCAGCGCCTGTTCACCCAACGAGGCCACCAGGTAGGTAGTCAAGCGTCGATGCAGCCGGTGGTCGCTGCTGTTGGGCATGCCCGCCTGCAGGCTTTCTCGCCCCAGCTGGCCCAGCCATGCCAGGGCGCCAGCGGTGTTGATCTGGCTGTGCTCGGCAAGCTGATCGAGGTGGCCATCGACGCGGCTGAACTGCGCAGCCAGTTCCTTGGCCTGCTTGAGCGTGGTGTCGAGCATCTGCCACGGGTCGGCGGGCGCCTGCAGGTTGGCGAGCTTCAGCCGGGTTTGTTCCAGCACCTGGGCGATGTCGCGCTGGTTGAACACGAACGAGCGCAGCGCCAGGTTGGCTGGGGTCATTTCTTCGGCTTGCCACCACTGGGCCAACAGGCGCGCGCCGGCCGGCACCGCTTCCATGCCGATGACGCACAAGCCGCTCTGGTGAGCGAAGCACAGCCCACTGTTGAGGTCGTTGTCGTCGTAGTAGGCCAATGCCTCCAGCAAGGTGGGGTTGAGCAACCAGGCCAGATGGTCGTCGGCGCGTGCCTCGGCCAGTCGTTTCGCTTCTTCGCCCTCCTGGCGAAACCAGCCAAGCTGTACGCGCATACCGCCCAGGTTGACCCGGGGCAGGTAGCGTTGTTCGAACTGTTTGGCGAACTCGCCTTGCTCGGCGCGGGCTTGCAGGTCTTGGCGCACCAGCTCGCTATTGATATCGATGAGGCTGTCCTTGAACTGATTCCAGCCTTCGCGGTTCATCCCTGGCAGCAAGGCTTGATCGCTGTCTTTGAGCTGCACGCGCAAGGTTTCGGCGTGCCGGCCCATGAGTGCGGCGACCTTGCGTTCGCTGAACTGCTGGTGCAGCTCGGTGAAGGCTTGGGCGACCAGGGTCTTGCGCTCGTTGCTCGGCCCGGGCTTACCGTCGGGGCCGGCCGGCTCGGTGGTTTCCAGCCAGTCCTTGAGGTGTTCAAGACCGGCGTTGCGCCAGGCATTGAGCTCTTGGGTGATGCCGATGGCATCTTCGACCACCAGGGCAACCCCGCGTGGCTTGAGCGGGTCTGCCATGGGCCTGAGCATCTGCCGGACGCCGGCCAGGGAGAGGACGCTGGGTGTGCTGAACAGTTGGCGCTGGAGCAACGTGCGCAGCTGCGGATCGTACTCGGCGGCAAAGTCGGCGACTTGTTCGAGCTGGTCATGGGTCAGCACATGCGGCTCGGGCGTCGGGCAGGCTGCGCCGGTGAAGCGGGCGATGTTCACGGCGGGCAGGCTGTGCCGCCGGCGCAGCAGTTGTTGCTGGGCGGCTACGGTCAGCGGGTCGGGGCTGTAGAACAAGCGCAGTGATTGTAGATCGTCCAGGTCGTGCACGTTGAAGGCCCAGGCGATGTTGCGCAGTACGTCCCGGACGCCGAGGGCTGGCGGTGGCTCCCAGGGCGCGTCGGGCTCGGTGAGTGACAACGAGCCGTTGGCGGCAATCCGATAAGGCCGGTGCAGGGTAGCGCGGCCAGTGCTGGTGCGCTGTTCCATCACGTACAGGAACCCTTCGCGCAAAGGGCGTATGGCATAGGCCGCATGCTTGAGTGTGGCGACCTGCTGGGGCTGGCGCAGGTGCTCGGCCAGATCGGGCAAGCGCTTGCGCTGGCCGGGGTTGCCGCCAACCACGGCGTAGCGCAGCGGCAGGATGGTGAAGGTGCGGGTGCAGCTGACGGCGGGGCCGAGGTCGAACTGTTCGCTGAGCTCTTCGCAGGATTTGCGGTTGAGCTCGAGGAAGTCTTGCCAAGCGATCATCTGAGCGTCCTTACTGCAGCGATTGAATGTTCGCCTGGGCCAGGGCGTCGGCGAGCAGGTGGGTATTGGCACGGGCTTGATCCAAGGCGTGCTGCCAAGCAGCACAGGCTTTCAGAGTGGTCTCGTGGATAGCCATGCAATTGACATAGGTGATCAAGTCCGCTTGCCGGGTCAGGCCGGCGGCGCGTGCTTGAGCAAGATGGTGTTGGGCAAGCCCAAGGCGCACCCCGTGACAACGGGCAGGCATACCGCTGGCGGCCAGTGTGCTTTTGAGTTGCTCGGCAAGGCGCTGGCTAAGCGGTTCACCGCTGAGTGCATGCCAGCACGCCTGGTCAAGCGCCAGGCCAGAAAGGCGCTCGCCGGCAGGCAGGTCAGCTCCGCTCAGGCACTGCCAGGATTGTTTTTGATGATCTGGATAGGGCACCCACCAGCTATGGATAGGCGCCAGCCAGTGCGCGATGTCTGGCAGATCCCGGCGTGCATGCAGCACTTTCAGGCTGTGTTCGGTGTGATAGCGCAGCAGGTAGCGATGGCCATCGGCAGCCCGCACGATGTTGGCTTGGCCAAGGTGCTCAAGCAACGCTGCGGCCGACAGTTTGCTGACGATCCAGCCACAGATGCCTTGCATGGCAAGTTCATTGAGCATCCAGAAAAAGTCCCACTGGCCTTCCAGGCTGGCGCCCTCGCGCGGCACACACAGGCAGGGGGACACCGATAGCAGGTTTTTGAAATCGCTCTGCTGCAAAAGCGACCACAGCCTGCCTGGGCATTTGCTCGCGAGCTGTTCTCGCCCTTGTTCGCTGAGCCGGCCGAGCTCGACGATCGCGGCCAGGCGATACTGCGAAGATTCGCGCAAAGGCGTGAACAGGGCGTCTCTAAAAGCATCATTCATTGGCCGGCTCCTTCCATGCGTACCACGCTACGGCCCTCTTGGATGGCTTTGAGCAGGCAACTGACGCATATCGGCTCGCCTACCACTGGCGCGCCGTCGATGGCAAACGCGTTGCTGCTGCCGGTAGCGTTTTGCGCCACCGGGCCTTTGATAGCGATGGCTACGCCCTCGAGGGTAATGCCGGCGCCATCGAGCCGAAGCAGTCCGCCTGGGCTCTTGATGGTCAGGCTGTCGGCGACTTCAATCTCAAACACCTGGGTCTGCTGCTTGATCGCTTGGCCTGCACGTAGCTCGACATGGCCGGCCACCTGTTGCTGCAGATGGCCGCCAATTTCCACCGAGTGATTGGCGGTGGTTTTGTCCTGGCGGTGATTGCCGACCGTTTCGATCCGATCCTGGCCGGTGACAATGGTCTGCGTGCGGCCGATGGTCAGGCTGTCGTCATTGCTGATTTCATGCAGGCGGTTTTGGCCAATGCTGACGGACTCATCGCGGCCAACGTCTTCGCGGCGGTCATTGCCAATCGAGACCGTTTCGTCATGCTCGACCCGTTCGCTGCGGTCGTTGCCGACGAAGGTAGTTTGGTTGTGCTTGACGTGGTTGTTCTGATCCCTCTGCGCATGAATGAACACCTCCTCATGCCCCAGCTCATCCTCGAAACGCAGCTCATTGAAACCTTGGCCCTTGTGGGTCTGGCTTTTGATGGTCATGCGCGTCTTGTGCTTGGGCAGCTCGTACGGCGGTAGCTGGTTGGCGCAGTAGGTGCGGCCGGTGATCAGCGGCTGGTCGGGGTCGGCATTGACGTAGTGGATGATCACTTCCTGGCCGATCCGTGGGATGGCCATCGCGCCCCAGCTGCCGCCGGCCCAGCCTTGCGAGACGCGCACCCAGCACGAGCTGAACTCATTTTCCTGGCTGTCGCGGTCCCAGGGGAAGCTGACCTTGACCCGGCCCCATTCATCGCAATAGATCTGCTCGTTGGCCGGGCCGACCACGGTGGCCATGTGCGGGCCGTCGATATGCGGCTTGGGCAGCAGGGCGGGTTTCCACTCGATGCGCCCGGGAATCAGCGTCGCCTGTTGCAGGTAGCGGGTGCCCTGGTCGGCGCCCACCGCCTCTTGCTGCAGGCTGGTGAACTGGCAGCCCTCGTGGTGCACGCCGATCACCCGCCAGTGGGCGTTGAGGTCTTCGCGCGGGTGGTCGATCAGGTTGAAACTCAAGCCTGGTTGCAGGCGCACATCGTCGCCTTCGACCTGGGCGATGCGTGCATCGTGGCGCAAGGCGGTGAGGCGGTTGTGGGTGAACGGCTTGCCGACCACATCCCGCTTGTAGCGTCCGGGATAGTCGAAGCGCTCGTAGGCCGGGGACTGGTGCTGCAGGTCGCTGGCAGTGGCGGCATGCTCCTGGCGGTAGGCGGGGTGCTTGAAGCTGTAGTCGCGCTGCACCTGGCGGGCGCTGCGCACCTGTTCGCTGTAGCGAAAGCGGTGCAGGGCGGGTTTGGCCTGATCGCCGCCGCCGTTGGGCTGGTAGAGCACGGCGATGGGGTCGGCGTCGGGTGTTTCGACGTCATCGACGAAGCCTTCATCGTCGTCTTCGGCCTTGATCACGCTGCGGCTGATCAGGCCCATCTCCAGCAGGCGGTCGGTGATGATCAGTTGATGGCCGGTGGCGCTGTGCTCGAAGCTGTAGATAAAGCCTTCTTCGGCGGCCAGGCGGGACAGGAAGTCGAGGTCGGTTTCACCGGCCTGGACACAGAATTCGCGAACCTGATGGTCGAAACAGGCCACCAGGCTGACATTGCTCAGCCGCTGGGCCTGGAACATCAGTTCAAGGATTTGCGGCACGGTCTTTTGCTGGAAGATCCGCCAGTTCGAACGCAGGCTGGCGCGGGCCAGCTGTGGTTCGACCAGCGCCTGGTAGCGGGTGCGAGAGAAGCCGCTGTCACCCTGGCTGAAGCTGCTGACCAGGCCGTGCACGTAGCGCACCGGGCGTGGGCCGTCCCAGATAGTGAACAGCACAGGCTGGTCGAGCAGCTGGGCAAAGTCGACGTCGGCGTCTGCGCTGACCAGCTCCAGGTTGAGCTTGAACGGGGTGCTCAAGGCTTCATCGAGAGTGAACGAGACCACCTCGAATGCGGCGTCGCCGACCAAGGGTTGCAAGCTGTAGCGAAGATCGGATTGGCGGGGCATGAGAAGTCCTTGTCTGCTGGGAAGCGGCCATCCATTTGGCAGATTCGCGGGTTGTGCGCTAACAGCCACGCAGGGAAATGGGCTGCCTCGGGCTCAAGCCCCGACACTAACGAAGAAGCATTTCTCAGTGATATTTTTGCCTTCCCAAAAGGGTGTAGGAAGTTTCTCTATTTCATCTGGGGGAGTGGCATGGACGCATCGCGGGCACCGTAACGGAGCAATCTATCGCCCTGCGATTGTGCGCCAAGGCGTTGGTGCTCGATGCCAGAGCATCTGCGAAAACAGTTTCACAATCGTTCACCTGCGTAGTTGGCCCGCAACCTGCTATATCCAGCCATCGAATTTGATCGAGTGGTCAGGCTGGTAAAGCATCTTCGCTGCTACCCCCGACCCTCATAACGGCCATAGCGCCACGGATTTGCAGGGGCCGCAGGATGTTGCAGGCGGAGAAACCAGAGAAAATCGAACAGGACGCGGGTTGGAGCGCCCACCTGCAGTTGCGCTTCGTCGAGCGCGATGGGGTGACCCGCCTTGGTGCGCGCAAGCATTTTGGACCTCTTTTGGTGCAGCGCCCGTTCTACCCAGAAGGTGCACCGTGCCATGTGTACATCTTGCATCCGCCCGGGGGCATCGTCGCGGGCGACCGCCTGGAGCTGGACATCCAGCTCGAACCTGGCAGTCATGCACTGCTCACCATGCCGGGAGCCAGCAAGTTCTATCGCAGCATCGGGCCCACCGCGCGGCTTACGCAGCACTTTCACCTGGCGGCGGGCAGCACCTTGGAGTGGCTGCCACAAGACAGCATCTTCTTCTCCGGCGCCAGGGCCAGCCTCGATAGCCGCTTTACCCTTGAACCCGGTGCCCGGCTGCTGGCCTGGGAGACCCTGTGCCTGGGCCGGCCAGTGATGAACGAGCGCTTCAGCCAGGGTGCGCTGGACAGCCGCCTGCGCATCGAGCTGGCGGATGATCCGGGCCTGCACGAGCGCCTGCGCATCGAAGGCGGGCGTCTGACAAAAGTTGCCGAGCATCCATTGCTCGCGACCTTCTGCGCGGCCCCGGCCGACCAGGCCCTGCTCGAGCAGGTCCGCGCCGAATTGGAGCAGCTCGCCAACCCAGCAGGCGCGACCCTGCTCGGTCAGTTACTGGTGATCCGCCTGCTCGATCACGACAACCAACATCTGCAACACACCCTGCAGCGCCTCTGGCATGTGCTGCGCCCTGCCGTTCTCGGCCTGGCGCCATGCCCGCCGCGCATCTGGGCTACCTGAGAGAGACGCCGTGGAGCTGACCCCAAGAGAGAAAGACAAACTGCTGTTGTTCACCGCCGCGCTGCTGGCCGAGCGCCGCCTGGGCCGCGGCTTGAAGCTCAACTACCCGGAAGCGGTGGCGTTGATCAGCGCGGCGGTGATGGAGGGCGCGCGGGACGGGCGCAGTGTCGCCGAGCTGATGAGCCTGGGCCGTGAAGTGCTCAGGCGTGACCAGGTCATGGACGGCGTACCCGAGATGATCCACGACGTCCAGGTCGAGGCGACCTTTCCCGACGGCACCAAGCTTGTCACCGTTCACGACCCTATCGTCTAAGGAGCCCCGCATGATCCCCGGAGAAATCCAGGTCGCCGCCGGCGATATCGAACTCAATGTAGGCCGTGCCACGGTCAGCGTCAGCGTCGCCAACCATGGCGACCGACCGGTGCAGGTCGGTTCGCACTACCACTTCTATGAAGTCAACGACGCGCTGGTGTTCGAGCGTGAGCCGACCCTCGGCTTTCGCCTGGACATACCGGCCGGCACTGCGGTGCGCTTCGAACCAGGCCAGGCGCGCACCGTGCAGTTGGTGGCCTACGCTGGCAAGCGAGAGGTGTATGGCTTCCAGGGCAAGGTGATGGGCGCGCTGGAGGGCAGGCTATGAGCCGAATATCCCGCCAGGCCTATGCCGACATGTTCGGCCCCACCGTGGGCGATCGGGTGCGCCTCGCCGACACCGCGCTGTGGGTGGAAGTGGAGAAGGACTTCACCATTTATGGCGAGGAGGTCAAGTTCGGCGGCGGCAAGGTCATCCGCGATGGCATGGGCCAGGGCCAGATGCTGGCGGGCGAGGCGATGGACCTGGTGCTGACCAACGCGCTGATTATCGACCACTGGGGCATCGTCAAGGCCGACATCGGCGTCAAGCAGGGTCGCATCGCCGCGATCGGCAAGGCAGGCAACCCGGATGTGCAGCCCGGCGTCACTGTGCCGGTTGGGCCCGGCACCGAGGTGATTGCCGCCGAGGGCAAGATCGTCACCGCCGGTGGCATCGACTCGCATATCCACTTCATCTGCCCGCAGCAGGTCGAAGAGGCATTGACCAGTGGCGTCACCACCTTCATCGGTGGCGGCACGGGGCCGGCGACCGGCACCAATGCCACCACCTGCACGCCTGGTCCGTGGTACCTGGCGCGCATGCTGCAGGCGGCCGATTGCCTGCCAATCAACATCGGCCTGTTGGGCAAGGGCAACGCCTCGCGCCCCGAAGCGCTGCGCGAGCAGATTGCCGCAGGTGCGGTTGGCCTGAAATTGCATGAGGACTGGGGCTCGACCCCGGCGGCCATCGACTGTTGCCTGGGCGTGGCCGAGGAAATGGACATTCAGGTGGCGATCCACACCGACACCCTCAACGAGTCGGGCTGCATCGAAGACACCTTGGCGGCGATTGGCGATCGCACCATCCATACCTTCCACACCGAAGGCGCCGGTGGCGGGCATGCGCCCGATATCATTCGTGCGGCGGGGCAGGCCAACGTGCTGCCGTCCTCGACCAACCCGACCTTGCCCTACACCGTCAACACGGTCGATGAGCACCTGGACATGCTCATGGTCTGCCACCACCTGGACCCGAGCATCGCCGAAGACGTGGCCTTCGCCGAGTCGCGCATCCGCCGCGAGACGATTGCCGCCGAAGACATCCTGCATGACATGGGCGCCTTCGCCATGACCTCGTCCGACTCCCAAGCCATGGGCCGGGTCGGTGAAGTGGTGCTGCGCACCTGGCAGGTGGCGCACCAGATGAAGCTGCGCCGCGGCCCGCTGGCACCAGACAGCGACTACAGCGACAACTTCCGGGTCAAGCGCTACATCGCCAAGTACACCATGAACCCGGCGCTGACCCATGGCATTGCCCATGAAGTCGGTTCGGTCGAGGTCGGCAAGCTGGCTGACCTGGTGCTGTGGGCGCCGGCGTTCTTTGCGGTCAAGCCGGCCCTGGTGATCAAAGGCGGGATGATCGTCACCGCGCCGATGGGTGATATCAACGGCTCGATCCCCACCCCGCAGCCCGTGCATTACCGGCCAATGTTCGGCGCCATGGGCGCCGCCCGGCATGCCACGCGCATGACCTTCCTGCCCCAGGCGGCGCTTGACCGTGGCCTGGCCGAGGAGCTCAACCTGCGCAGCCTGATCGGCGTCGCCCACGGCTGTCGCCGGGTGCGCAAGGCGCACATGCTGCACAACACCTTGCAGCCTGTCATCGAAGTCGATGCGCAAACCTACCAGGTGCGCGCCGACGGCGAGTTGCTGGTTTGCGAACCGGCCCGCGAATTGCCGCTGGCCCAGCGTTATTTTCTGTTCTGAAGGAGCAAGCATGATTGTCCTGACCCGACGCATCGCCGATGCCGCACCGGTGACCGCTAGCGTCACCTTGGATGTCGACAGCCGTATCAAGAGCCGCCTGCGTGTCACCCTCGACGATGGCCGCGAGGCCGGGCTGATGCTCGAACGCGGTCATCTGCTGCGCGGTGGCGAGCTGCTCGCTGACGCCGACGGCAGCCAGGTCGTGCGTGTGGTGGCCGCGCCAGAGGCGGTATCCACGGTGCGCTGCAGCGACCCTTTGCTGCTGGCTCGCGCTGCCTATCATCTGGGTAACCGCCATGTGCCACTGCAGATCGAAGCCGGGCTGCTGCGCTATCAGCATGACTATGTACTCGATGACATGGTGCGCGGCCTTGGCCTGAGCGTGGACGCCGAGCAGGCGCCATTCGAACCGGAAGCAGGTGCCTACCAGAGCGCGCCGCATAGCCACAGCCACAGCCATGGCAACGATCATCCGTTCGTGCGCCTGCCTGCCCATTCCTGAGGAAACATCAATGAAAAAAAGCCTTGCCCTGTTGTTACTGCTGGTCGCCGTACCGGCTTTCGCCCACCCTGGCCACGACAGCAACCCGCTGCACGATGGCTTGCTGCATCCGCTGACGGGCCTCGATCACTTGCTGATGCTGCTGGGTACCGGCGTGCTGGCGGCACTGACCCGGCGCAGCCTGGCCTTGCCGCTGGCGACCTTGGCGGCGATGTTCGCAGGCGCAGTGCTGGGGCATCTGTTCGGTGATGTGCTGGGGATGGAAAGCATGATCATCGGCTCCCTGCTGGTGGCTGCCGCGGCGCTGCTGGTGCCAGGTCGGCAGCTGTTGCTGGCGTTGGCCATGCCGATCTTCGCCTTGTTCCATGGCTGGGCGCACGGTGTCGAAGCGACCCCGAGTGCGTTCTGGCTGTTCAGTGCAGGCTTTGTCACCGTCAGCGGCCTATTGTTGGCGGCAGGCTTTGCCGTAGGTTGCCTGCTGCGTCGCCATAGCGGTTTGCAGAAGGCCTTCGGCGGCGGCCTGCTGGCCGGCGCTGCGCTGGTCGTGGCCGGTTGATGAGCAGCGACCTGGCGCTGCTGCGCCTGCTGCAGCTGGCCAGCCCCGGCTTGCCGGTGGGCGGCTTTACCTATTCGCAAGGGCTGGAGTGGGCGGTCGAGGCTGGCTGGGTGAGCAACATTGCCAGCTTTTGTGACTGGCAGCGAGAGCAGTTGCACGACACCCTCGGCTACCTCGACTGGCCGCTGCTGGCGCGCTTGTACCATGCCTGCCAGGCCAACGATGCCCAAGCCTTCGGGCGCTGGAGCCAGTTCTTGCTGGCCAACCGCGAGACCGCCGAGCTGCGCCTTGAGGAGCGCCAGCGCGGATATGCCCTGGCGCGGATGCTCGACGGCTGGCAGCTGGGCCAAGACCCGGCCTGGCGAGCGAGCCTTGAGCTTAGCCAGCTAGGCGGTATGGCCTGGCTGGCCGTGCACTGGTCGATCCCGTTACGCCAGCTAGCCCTGGGCCTGGGCTTTGCCTGGCTGGAAGGGGCGGTGATGGCTGGGGTCAAGCTGGTGCCGTTCGGCCAGCAGGCCGCCCAGACCCTGCTGCGCGACCTCGGTGAAGCGCTGCCGGCAGTGCTCGACCAGGCCTTAAGCCTGAGCGACGAGCAACTCGGTGGCGGCTTGCCGCTGCTGGCAATTGCCTCGTCGCGACATGAAACCCAATACACCCGTTTGTTCCGTTCTTGAGGACTGCCTTCATGCAAAGCTATCAGCAACCCCTGCGCGTCGGTGTCGGCGGCCCGGTAGGATCCGGCAAGACCGCGCTGCTCGAAGCGCTGTGCAAGGCCATGCGCGATCACTACCAGATCGCCGTGGTGACCAATGACATCTACACCAAGGAAGATCAGCGCATTCTTACCGAGGCCGGTGCCCTTGAGCCTGAGCGTATCGTCGGGGTAGAGACCGGCGGCTGCCCGCACACCGCGATTCGCGAGGATGCCTCGATGAACCTGGCCGCAGTGGAGGCCTTGGCGCGCAAGTTCGGCAACCTTGAGGTGATCTTCGTCGAGAGCGGCGGTGACAACCTCAGCGCCACCTTCAGCCCGGAGCTGGCCGACCTGACCATCTACGTGATCGACGTTGCCGAGGGTGAGAAGATCCCACGTAAAGGTGGCCCGGGGATTACCAAGTCGGACTTCCTGGTAATCAACAAGACCGACCTGGCGCCGTATGTTGGCGCTTCGTTGGAAGTGATGGAGCGTGATACCCAGCGCATGCGCCCGCAGCGGCCTTGGACCTTCAGTAACCTGAAGAAGGGCGAGGGGTTGCAGGCTGTGATCGATTTCATCGTCGAGCGCGGGATGCTGGGGGTCAGAAGTTCTTGACGTCGCAGTGCCATGGCTGACGGCCAGTCGCCCCTCATCGCTGCGACGTGTCCTGCAATGAGGGGCGACAGCCCCCGCAGCAACGCGCTTGAGGTATGATCTGCGCCCGCTCAGGAGCAAGCCCATGGCCAAAGACATCGACAACCCCTGCGTCTCGCTGTGCCAGCTCAACAGCGAGCTGTGCGTGAGCTGTGGTCGAAGCCGGGACGAGATCCGCAAATGGCGTGCAATGAAACGCCCGGAAAAGATGGCCACCGTGCAGCGAGCGGCTGTGCGGTTGAAAGCCATCGCCAAGAAAAACGCCAAGCGCCAGCCGAGCGAATGACCTTGGGCTGCGCCTAACCTGCCGCTGCCGACCACTGCGCGTACGCCGTTGTCATCACCTGCCAGGTTTGCCGGTCGGCAGGGATCAGATGTTCGATACGCAGCGACGCCACGCTGATGTCCAGCGGCATGCCGAAGGTGGTAAAGGTCGACAGGAAGTTGAGCTCGCCTTGCCCGCTGCGCACTCGGGTCAATACCACCGGGGAGAGTGCCGGGCTCAGCGGCAGATCGGTTGGCCCAGGCAGCTTGCGCAACAGCTCAGCCAACTCAGGATTGCTGAAGGCTTCCCGGGCCGCGCGTTGCCAGGCAATTGTGCGTATCTC
The DNA here is from genome assembly GCF_043104195.1 of Pseudomonas sp. xss_2. Classification (NCBI taxonomy): domain Bacteria; kingdom Pseudomonadati; phylum Pseudomonadota; class Gammaproteobacteria; order Pseudomonadales; family Pseudomonadaceae; genus Pseudomonas; species Pseudomonas sp. xss_2. Next base: position 264,085 of record NZ_JBICKL010000049.1, on the reverse strand, counting down.
ATCGGCATTGACCAGGTGGTCGCCCAGGCCACCGGGGCGCAGCAGCGTGTCGAGCAGATTCAGGCCGGAGGGCTGGGTCGTCTGAACACCGAGCATTGCCAGGAGCAAGCCGGCACTGGCGTTGGCAGCGGTGATGTCCCAGTTACTGGCGATCACCAACGCCGGTGCCGGGTTGTTGGCCTGCAGGATGTGCTCGATCGCGTCATGCACCATTGCCATCGCTGGCGCGTCGGGTGTCGAGGCCATGTAGCGCGGGGCAAAACCTGCCGCGAGAAATATCTCATTGCGTTGTTCCAGTGGAGCGTCGAGGGCTGACAGCAAAGCATGCAGCGTGCTCGGACTGGGCTTGGCGCGGCCGGTCTCGACGCAGCTGAGGTGACGCTGGGAAATGCCAGTAATCAGCGACAGTTCGAGCTGGCTAAGCCTGGCTTGACGGCGCAGGCGCCGCAGGTGCTCACCCGCCGCTGTGGCGGTAGGCGGATGAGTCGTGAGGGAGTGGGAGGGGCTCATGGGTGCACTCTGACGGTCCTTGTGTAGCGAGTCCATGACCTGTCAGGTCATTGAGCGGCCAGCAACTCTACCACTAGGGTTGCGTGCAACTCACCAGGAGAAGCACATGCGCGCGCCCTATATCGCTTTACCGCTGCTGTTGGCTTTCACGTTGTACACCGGCTGGAGCATGCTGATTGCCGATCAGTCGCTGATCGCCTTCGGCCTTGAGCTAATGGCCAGGCCCGACACTGCCCAAGTGGTCATCGATCTGTACCTGATGGCCGGGCTTGCCTGTTTCTGGATGGTCAACGACACCCGCGCCAGAGGGCAGCCTCTGCGCCGGGTGCTGCCGTACGTGCTGGTCACGATCGTGTTCGTTTCAGCAGGGCCGCTGTTGTATATCGTCGTTCGGGGCTTATGCGGCAGGGGCAGGCAATGAACAGTGTGCTGTCTGTGTATGCCATCTGTGTGGTGGTTCTGCTGCTCAAGATGCTCGCGATCTCGTGCTATCAAGGCTATTTTCGTTTGCGCTGCAAGATCTTCACAAACCCCGAAGATGCTGCTGTTTTCCGGCGCTCGGCCGAATTCGAAGAATGCCCCCAAGTCAGACGCGGCGCGAAAGCCTGGAGCAATGACCTTGAAAGCATCCCGCTGTTCATTGCGCTGGGTGGGCTGGCGGTTGCCGTTGATGCGCCCGGGGTGATGAGCCAGTACTTGAGCGGGTTGTTTACCGTCGCCAGGGTCTTGCACACCGTCACTTATCTAGCGGGCGTGCAGCCATGGCGTACGGTCAGTTATGGCATGGGTGTGCTGTGTTTGCTCGGCCTGGCCGGGATGATTGTGCTCAGGGTGCTGGCGGCCTGAGCACTCAGGCTCAGGCGTGCAGGGTGTTAGCGGCGATAGTAACGGTGATGCTCTTCGTAGCGGTGGCGCATTACCCGTTCGTGGTGGCGCTCCCAATCACGATGGCGTTTGGCTTCACGGCGCGCCTGCTCCCTACGCCATTGATCTCGGCGCCAGTTGTCGCGTCGCCACTCATCTCGGCGATCGTGCCAACGGCCGTCGTGCCAGTAACGGTCGTCATGGGCCAGCAATGGCGCCGACTGCTGATCGGCGACGTCGGCCAGGCTTGACCAAGGATTGCCAGCCGACTGCTTGGCTGGCTCAACGGCTGTCAGTTGCTGGGCCAAGGCCGGCGCTTTGGGGTTGATCTGTGTTGCTGATGCCGAGCCCACTGCCGCGAAGGCGAACAGGGCCAAAAGCACCATCCGAGGGGCATTGAATTTCATGAGCAAAGACAACCTCTACGTGGCAGTTTGACGTATGCCCATCTGCTTGCGGAAAACCTGGCGAGGTGGCTGTCTACCGAGCAAATGCGCGTATCCACATAGACCGATAAACTGGGAAAAGTTCTAAGCGCCCAAGATTTTATGCGGTGACGTCATTGATGACTCAACTGCAATTCGAGGATTTCATCTCCATATTCATCTGTCTCCCCTGTCGGGCTCCATCCCAGGTGTCGATAGAAACTATAGGAACGAACATTTGGATCGCTCGAGCAAGCCAAGAACAGGCGATGCAGTCCTTGAGTTTTGAGTTTATCGACCATCATCGCCAGCAGCGCTTTGCCGATGCCCAGGCCTTCGTAGGCAGGAAGAAGGGCCAGCACAACAATCTCGCCGGTATTCCGATCACCAAAGCAATAGCCAATCATCTGGCCATCGGCACAGGCGACGAAGCCAGGGCAGCTGCCGTCTTGGATACCGGTGCTCCAAGATTCGGCAGTGATACCAAGTGCATTTAGCTCTTGTTCTGAGAATGCATTTTCTCTCGTCAGCCCGCGGATCTTGATACACAAGGCGGCGTCATCGGACTTGGCCGGGCGATAGGTCAGGTGGGTCATGAGTCGTTGTCACTGTATAGGTGGTTATGATGTGGAAAGGTAGAAAAATAGGCGGGTTGACTGGCATTCAACTCGCTATGCACATTCTTCAAATGGTTGCGTAATGTCAAACGAGTCAATGTTTTTAAGTGTAATTGCGACCCTTACTTCAATGGCCGTCGGGACTTACGCAATGGCGTAGTGAAGTAGATACGCCCGACTTCTCGGCATGTCCGCTTCAGATCGATAACGGCCTTTCATGTCCGTTAAACCCCGAGCTCCCCGTCGGCCAGACGGTCATGGCGGATTGCCTTGAGGGGGCTATCGTTGCTTGTCTGGGCAACCACTACCGACCGAGGGCGGTGCCATGAACACCAGTGATCTACTCGAACAGTTACTGCGCGCCGGGCAAGGCGCGCAAGCGCAACAAGGCGGCATGTCAGCGCAAGCCGGCCTGGGCGGTTTGCTGGGTGGCCTGCTTGGCGGCGGCAGTGCAACCGGTGGCCGTGATGGCCTGGGTGGTTTATTGGGCGGTCTGTTGGGGGGCGGTGGCGGCGGATCTACCCAAGGGCGCTCGGCCGCAGGCAATTACGCAGCCCTGGCGTCGCTGGGCATGATGGCGTTCCGCGCTTATCAAAGCTGGCAGCGCAGCCAGGCCGCAGCCCCGCAACAGGCCGTGCGCACTGTCGATCAATTGTCAGGCCTCGAAGCCGAGGATCACAGCCATGCAATCTTGCGCGCGCTGATTGCGGCAGCCAAGGCAGACGGGCGCATCGACAAGCAGGAAGAACAGTTGATCTACGCTGAAATCAAACGCCAAACCAGTGACCCGCACTTGCAGCAATGGCTCGATGAAGAAGTCGGCAAGCCACTCGATGCCGTCGAAGTGGCACAGTCGGCCCAAGACCCAGGCATGGCTGCGGAAATGTACCTGGCCAGCGTGATGCTGGTGGATGACCAGCAGGCCGCAGAGCGGGCCTACCTGGACGAACTGGCCGGCGCATTGAACATCGATGCGGCATTGCAGGTGCACCTGGAACAGCAGGCCAAGGGAGCCGCCTGAGCGTCTTGCGATGCCTGTGCTGCTCATCAATCTGAAACCCACTCAGGCAAGGCCCATGAGCTGGGTGGCAGACAGCTTTCTCCCTGGTTCAATCCAGCACATTGTGCAGCACTTCATAAATAACGCCGGTGGCGAGGGTGATCAGCAACAGGTCCTTGCCTGCCTGTTGCCATTCATAGCCCTCGTAATGAGGTAGACGGCCCAGCAGGCGGCTGTCCAGTTTCTTGGCGATACCGGGCGGGAGTGGTTTGCCCCGAGCTAGGTTTTTCTGGATGCCCGGCGGCAAAGCCGCTCCCGGGCTCCAGTAGTCACGATTGTCGCCGAGAATGATCCTGACCCCTGCGACATCGATCGAAGGTCCGTCGTGCCGGTAGTTTGCGCCTGCCGGGTCCTGCTTGCCGTGCTGGCCACCCTTGTCGTGTCCCTTGCCTTTGCCATTGCCAGGGTCAGCAAGCGATAGCGCTGCTGTGCTGCTCAGCGTAACGGCAAGCACCGCACAGAGCAGCGAGTTGAGCGTGGGCATGACTGTATCTCCTCAAGGCTTGCACGTCAGCGTAGTCGCTGGCGCTGAAACAGCCAAAGCGCGGCATAAGCTGCGACCGCTCGTTATGTTCAGGCCGCTTAGCAGTGGCTGCCGGGGCTGGTTTTTACGGTTTTTTTACGACGAGCACGGCTGCCGATCAGCATACTAGCGGCACTTTTTGCCCGCAGGCGGGCAGTGTCAACTTGACCTCTTTGAACCCAGGCTGCTGCGGCGGCCTGGCAAGCAGGTTGTGGGGAGCCGCTAACGCTCATGGACCGACTGTGTTGCCTCCCCCTGTGCAGAGAAGTGATTCGTGAGCCAAGCAGCGACCGCAGCAGATCAGTCCAACCACGGTAGAACCACAGGTATCGGCATGCTCGTCGCCGCAGTCGGCGTGGTCTATGGCGATATCGGCACCAGCCCGCTGTACACCCTAAAAGAAGTGTTTTCCGGCCACTATGGCGTGCAAGCCAGTCACGATGGCGTGCTGGGCATTCTGTCGCTGGTGCTCTGGTCATTGGTCTGGGTGGTTACGATCAAGTACGTGTTGTTTATCCTGCGCGCCGACAACCAAGGCGAGGGTGGGATCATGGCATTGACCGCGCTGGCGCGGCGGGCAGCGGCGCCGTTTCCCCGGCTGAGCAGGGTGCTGGTGCTGCTTGGCTTGTTTGGTGCCGCGCTGTTCTACGGCGACAGCATGATCACCCCGGCCATTTCGGTGCTGTCGGCGGTAGAAGGCCTGCAGCTGGCCTTCGATGGCATCGACCATTGGGTGGTACCGCTGGCCGTGATCGTGCTGGTTGGGCTGTTCTTGATCCAGAAACACGGCACGGCGCGCATCGGCATTCTGTTCGGGCCGGTGATGGTGCTGTGGTTCGTGGTCTTGGGTGCCCTGGGCATCCATGGCATTGTCCAGCGCCCGGAAGTGCTGCTGGCGCTCAACCCTGCCTGGGCGGTGCAGTTCTTCGTGGTTCATCCGGGCATGGGCGTGGCCATCCTCGGCGCAGTGGTGCTGGCGTTGACCGGGGCCGAAGCGCTGTATGCCGACATGGGCCATTTTGGCCGTAAACCGATCGCTCGGGCCTGGTTCCTGCTGGTACTGCCGGGGCTGGTGCTCAACTATTTCGGCCAGGGCGCGTTGATCCTCGACAACCCAGAGGCAGTGCGCAACCCGTTCTACCTGCTGGCGCCGAGCTGGGCACTGCTGCCGATGGTAGCGCTGTCGACCCTGGCGACCATCATCGCCTCGCAGGCGGTGATATCCGGCGCCTTCTCGCTCACCCGCCAGGCGATTCAGCTGGGCTATGTGCCGCGTATGTTCATCCAGCACACCTCCAGTCACGAACAGGGGCAGATCTACATCGGCACGGTGAACTGGGCGTTGATGGTCGGCGTGGTGCTGCTGGTGATCGGATTCGAGTCATCCAGTGCATTGGCGGCGGCTTACGGGGTGGCGGTGACGGGCACCATGTTGATCACCACGCTGTTGTCCGCGGCGGTGGTCTTGCTGTTGTGGAAAACCCCGCGCTGGCTGGCGATCCCCATGCTGCTCGGGTTCTTGCTGGTCGACAGCCTGTATTTTGCCGCCAATGCGCCGAAGATCGTGCAGGGCGGGGCGTTCCCGGTAATTGCCGGCTTAGCGCTGTTCGTGCTGATGACCACTTGGAAGCGCGGGCGCAAGATCATCTTCGAGCGGCTGGATGAAGCCGCGCTGGCGCTGCCGCTGTTCATCGCCAGCATCCAGGCGCAGCCACCGCATCGGGTGCAGGGCACTGCGGTGTTTCTCACCGCCAGGACCGATGCGGTACCGCATGCCTTGCTGCATAACCTGCTGCACAACCAGGTGCTGCATGAGCAGGTGGTGTTGCTCACGGTGGTCGCCGAAGACTCGCCGCGGGTCAGGCCCGAGCAGCGCTTGGAGGTCGAGGCCTATGGCGCCGGGTTCTTCCGCGTCACCCTGCATTTTGGCTTCATCGAAGAGCCTGATGTGCCGCTCGCCCTTAGCCTGTGCCAGCGTCAGGACCTGGACTTCAGCCCGATGCGCACCACCTATTTCCTCAGTCGCGAGACGGTTATTGCCACCAAGCGCATTGGCATGGCGCGCTGGCGCGAGCAGTTGTTCGCGTTCTTGCTGAAGAACGCCAACAGCAACCTCAAGTACTTCCAATTGCCGCTTAACCGGGTGATCGAGCTGGGCACTCAGGTGGAGATGTAGGCCCAGCGCCAGGCCAATGGAATAGGCATCAGATGACTTTCACCGCGCGCCCGATGAACTGGATTGGCCCTGTAGGTTTGCCCGTCGGCGAGCCCTGTACGCCCTCCAGGGTCAGCTCGAACAGCTGGTTTGCTTCAAGCGGCGGCAGCTTGTCCAACGGCAGCGAGAGGGTTTGCCCAGGCTTGACCAAACCCAGTGACACCGGCGCCTGCCAGTGGTCAGCCTTGGTCCAGAATTGCAGGGCTTTGTCTGCCGGGATGATCGTCTCGCCCAAGGGGATCAACTGCACCTGTTGGCGATCGCTGGCTTGCACCACCCAGCCAGGTGCCTGGCTGTGTGGCGCCACCAGCACCACCAGGTAAGTGGGCGTGGCCGGCGGCGGGTCGCCCAGCAGCAGGGCCAGCGCCATGAGCAGGCTGGCGAGCAGCCCGGCACCCGCCAAGCCACGCCACAAGGGCAGCAGGTTCCACCACGAGTCGGCCTGTTGGCGCGACGTTGACGGGGCGGGTGACTCAAGGGTATCCAGGCTGCGTTCGATGCGCTGGCGCAGCTGTGGGCTGGGCTGTTGAGGTTCGGCAAGCGTTGTCAACTCCAGTAACCGCTGCTCCCAGGCATCCACCGCCGCGCGCAGGGCCGGGTCGTGTTGCAGGCGTGCTTGCACCGCGCGTTGTTGCTCGCCAGGCAACGTGCCCAGGACGTACTCGCCAGCCAGTTGCTGCAGCTCATCAGGGCGCTCGTCGCCGTTCTGGGTGGTCATCCCATGCACTCCCGCAATGCGCTCAAGCCACGCTTTATCCAGGCTTTGACGGTGCCCAGCGGCGCGCCGAGTTTCTGCGCGATCTCGGCGTGCGTGCAGCCATCGACATAGGCATGCAGGATGCAGCTGCGCCGCGACGGCTCTAGCTGATCGAGGCAGTCGAAGATCTTCGCCGAGCGTGCTTGCAGGTCGAAGCCAGGCTGCTGTTCAGAGACGGCTGACACTGGCTCATCCTCCTCGCCGGCAGGCACCAGGCGTGCGCCATCGCGAATGAAGTTCAACGCCAGGTGGCGGGTGATGCTGTAGATCCAGCCGCGTGCCGAACCTCGACTTGGATCGAAACTGCCAGCGCGGGTCCATATCCTGACAAAAGCATCGTGGACTACATCCTCGGCCGTGGCGCTGTCGCGCACGATGCGCCGGGCGACCCCAAGCAAGCGTGCGCTTTCCAGGTCATACAGTTCGCGCAGGGCCTGGCGCTGGCCCTGCGCGCAGGCTGCAAGACAGCCTTGGTAATCGAAGCCGGGTTCGGGCAATGACACGGTGAGTTCAGCCCTCGGCAGCAGGTCGATACCCCGGCCAGCGGGCTGGGGTTTGTCGAACAGCGTAGACGACTTTCACTGCGCTCACCGAGCCGCCTGGGTCGTTACTTGGCCGCCCAGAAAATGTAGTCGGCCTGGTACTTCACCACCTGTTGCTCACCTTTGTTGGCCGCGCTGCACGGCGTGCTCGGCGGCACGCCGCCTTGGGTGGCCAGGCGCTGGATGTAGCTGACGCCGATCATCGCGCCCTGGCCCTCGGCCGGGTTGGCCTTGACCAACTGATAGGGCAGGTCGGCCTTGCTCGCTGGCGCCACGGCCAGCTGCGTGCCGGTGACTTTCGAGCCATCCTTGGCCTGCCAGGTGGCGGGCGGGCCGAAGTAGCTGCCAACGGCTTTGCCGGCGCGGTCATTGAGCACGGCCTTGGGGCCGACGAAGAACCATTCGCTCTGGCCGGGGGCGTTGGCCTTGTCCCGGCATTGGTAGGTGATCTCGCCGACTCCGACGGTTTCCATGACCACTTTGTAGCCATCGGGGACTTTCACCGCGTCGGGCAGGCTGGTCTGGGCGTAGGCAGTGTGCAGGGTCAGCGACAGGCCGGCGATGGCCAGCGTGCGGGGGATGATACTGAGGATGCATTTGGCATTCATGACGGTTTCTCCGCAGGGGGAACGGTTCGGCAGCGAAAGGCTGCTGAAGGGATTACCCGCCAGTGCGTGTTTTGGATGCAGCCGATTTCAAAAAAAGCTCAACAGCCAACCGGCAGCGCCACCCGCGATCACCACCAGCCAGGGAGGAAGTTTGCCCAGCATCAGCGCAACCAGGGCCAACAGTGCCAGGGCCAGGTCTTGTGGCGCATGCTGCGCGGTGGCCGTTATCGGTCGCACCAGGGCGGCCAGCAACAGCCCGACCACGGCGGCATTGATGCCCATCAACGCCGCTTGTGCACGCGTGTTACGGCGCAGACGCTCCCACAGCGGCAGCACACCCACAACCAGCAGAAACGAAGGCAGGAAAATCGCCACCAGACAGATCAGCCCGCCCGCCCAGCCGCTAGGCGCGCCGTTCATCGAAGCGCCCAGAAACGCCGCGAAGGTGAAGAGCGGCCCCGGTACCGCTTGCACGAGTCCGTAGCCTGCCAGGAAAGTGTCGCGGCTGACCCAGCCACTGGCTACCACTTCAGCCTCCAGCAACGGCAGCACCACATGGCCGCCGCCAAAGACCATCGAGCCTACCCGGTAGAACGCATCAAACTGCGCCAGGGCCTGATTGGCAGACAGTTTGGCGAGGATCGGCAAACCGATCAGCAGGGCGCAAAACAGCGACAGCCACAGCATCGCAATGCGGCGGCGGATCGTGATCGGCAGTGGCTCATGGGGTGTGCCTTGGCGTGGCTTGAACAGCAGAAAACCGCTGCTGGCAGCGAGGGCGATGACGGTGATCTGGCCCGCTGACGGCAGCAGTAGCGCCGCGCAGGTCGCCACTGCCATGAAGATGATGCGCGGGATGTCCGGGCACAATGCGCGCGCCATGCCCCACACTGCTTGCGCGATTACAGCAATTGCCACCATCTGCAGACCTTGTAGCACGCCTGGGGCAATCGCTTGTGCATACCGGGCCAGGCTCAGGGCGACCAGCACCAGGGCAAGCGCAGAAGGCAAAGTGAAACCGACCCACGCTGCCAGCGCGCCACGGTAGCCGGCCCGCGACAAGCCCAGGGCGATACCCACTTGGCTACTGGCCGGGCCCGGCAGGAACTGGCACAGCGCAACCAGGTCGGCATAGCTGCGCTCGCTCAGCCAGTGCCGGCGCATGACGAACTCATCGCGAAAGTAACCCAGGTGGGCAATCGGCCCACCGAACGAGGTCAGGCCCAGGCGCAGAAAGATCAGCAAGACCGCCCATGGGCGCGTGTTGGTCTCTGGGGTATCGGACATGTTCAGGCTCGATGGTGGCGGCTCGATCACCTTTATCACATTGCCTGCCATCGCGCCCCGGGATTCTCTGAGAGCAGTTCGAGGTGGCGCATCGGCAAGTCTTTCGAAACGTTTCAATTCGCGCAAATGCGCTGAACTAACGCTTTGCCAGGGGGATCTTCTTCTATGCTCAGTGATCGCGCGTCTTGTGCAGCTGCGCTGAGCAGGACTTCAAGGATTGTCGAATGAAAGGAGCCGCCGTGACTGTTACCACTCAACCTGTCTATCGCTGCACGCCAGGTCCGCTGCACGCGACCTTGCTGGCCGGTACTGTGCCGCTGTTTCTCGGCGGTTTGCTCAGTGATATCGCCTACTACCAGAGCTACCAGATCCAGTGGAGCAATTTCGCCGCCTGGCTAATCGCTGGCGGCTTGCTGTTCTGCGGGCTGGCGTTGCTGTTCGGGTTGGTCAATCTGATCCGCGCCGAGCATAAAGGCGGGCGTGCGCTGGTGTATTTCCTGGTGCTGCTGGCCACCTGGCTGCTGGGCCTGGTCAATGCCTTCGAGCATGCCAAGGACGCCTGGGCGGTAATGCCCTCGGGCCTGGTGCTGTCGGTGATCGTCAGCGCGCTGGCCTGTATCGCGACCTGGATCGGCCTGACCAACTTGCGATCGGGAGGTGCACAATGAACCCTAGATACCCACTGACTGCCTTGAGCATGGCGCTGCTGCTCAGCGCCTGTGGCGGCGAAGGCGATGCCCAGCAAACCTACGGCGCCGACCCCAAGTTGCCCGATCCTCAGCGCGGCTTGCTGCCGAGCATGAAAATCGCCCAGCCAACCGCCTGGGGTGAGCAAAAACCGACCGTGCCACAGGGCTACAGTATCAGCGCCATCGCGACTGACCTGCGGATTCCGCGCCAGACCCTGGTGCTGCCCAACGGCGATATTCTGGTGGCCGAGGGGCGCGGCGGCAGCGCCGCCAAACTCAAGCCCAAGGACGTTATCGCCAGTTCGATCAAGGCCAAGGGCAATACCCAGGTCAAGGGCGGCAACCGCCTGACCTTACTGCGCGACGCCGACGGCGACGGCAACTATGAGCTCAAGACCGTGTTTGCCGAAAACCTCAACGCGCCCTACGGCCTGGCCTTTGCCGAGGGCAAGCTCTACGTGGCCAACCAGGATGCGCTGGTGCGTTTCGACTACAGCGAAGGCCAGACCAAGGCCAGCGGCCCGCCCAGCAAAGTCACCGACCTGCCGGCCGAGATCAATCACCACTGGACCAAAGCCCTGACCATCAGCCCTGATGGCCGCTACCTGTATGTCGGTATCGGTTCCAACAGCAACATCACCGAGCGTGGCATGGAAGCCGAGATCGACCGGGCGATGGTCTGGCAGATCGACGCCCAGACCGGCGCCCACCGGCCTTATGCGACTGGGCTGCGCAACCCGACCGCACTGACCATCCAGCCCGGCACCGGGCAGTTGTGGACGGTGGTCAACGAGCGCGACGAGCTGGGCCCTGATCTGGTGCCCGACTACCTGACCTCGGTGAAGGAGGGCGGTTTCTACGGTTGGCCCTATAGCTATTGGGGCCAGAACGTCGACCCGCGCGCGCAGCCGCAAAACCCGGACAAGGTCGCCGCAGCGATCAAGCCGGACTACAGCCTTGGCTCGCACGTGGCGGCGCTGGGGGTCGACTTCTCGCTGCCAGCGATGGGCGAGGCGTTCGCTGATGGCGTCTTTGTCGGCGAGCACGGCAGTTGGAACCGGCCCAATCCTGTGGGCTACAAGGTGATCTTCGTGCCGTTCAGCAATGGCCGGCCGGCAGGTGAGCCGGTGGACTTCGCCACCGGCTTCAGGGGTGAAGACGGCAAGACCCGCGGCCGGCCGGTCGGGGTCACGGTCGATCCGCGCGGGGCGTTGATCATTGCCGATGACCTGGCCAATACGGTGTGGCGAGTGACGCGCAATCAGTAGAGGCACTGCCAAGTCGTACCGGCTTCATCGCGGGACAAGCCCGCTCCCACAGGAAGTGAGTCGCCCCAGCAATTGGCCCGAGCACCAAACCTGGAGCGGGCTTGCCCCGCGATGACGCCTTTGAGTTCATTGAAAAAAGCAGTTAGTGGTGAATTATTTCGTATCCCTTTGTATCTGATGCCTTAGAGCCTGGCCACCAAAACGATGGCAGCCAGGCACAGGACAAGTCAGAGACAGAGTGACGGATATGAAATCACGCAAGAAAAGCGTCCAGCCGATCGGCTTGAAAGACATCACCATCGTCGACGACGCCAAGATGCGCAAGGCGATCACCGCCGCTGCGTTAGGCAATGCCATGGAATGGTTCGACTTCGGCGTCTATGGCTTTGTCGCCTATGTGCTGGGCAAGGTGTTTTTCCCAGGCGCCGACCCGGGCGTACAGATGATCGCAGCCCTTGGCACCTTTTCCGTACCGTTCTTGATTCGCCCGTTGGGCGGGCTGTTCTTCGGCGCGCTGGGCGATCGCTACGGGCGCCAGAAAGTCCTCGCCGCCACCATCGTGATCATGTCCCTGAGTACCTTCGCCATCGGCCTGATCCCGTCCTATGCCTCGATCGGCATCTGGGCGCCGATCCTGTTGCTGCTGTGCAAGATGGCCCAGGGCTTCTCGGTCGGCGGCGAATACACCGGTGCCTCGATCTTCGTCGCTGAATACGCCCCTGATCGCAAGCGCGGCTTCCTTGGCAGCTGGCTGGATTTCGGCTCGATCGCAGGCTTTGTGTTTGGTGCAGGGCTGGTGGTGTTCATCTCCGCCATCGTCGGCGAGGAGAAGTTCCTCGAGTGGGGCTGGCGCCTGCCGTTCCTGCTGGCGTTGCCGCTGGGCATCATCGGCCTGTACCTGCGTCACGCCCTGGAAGAAACCCCGGCGTTCCAGCAACACGTCGACAAACTCGAACAGGGCGACCGCGAAGGGCTGGCCTCCGGCCCCAAGGTGTCGTTCAAGGAAGTCGCTACCCAGCACTGGCGCAGCCTGTTGACCTGCATTGGCGTGGTGATCGCGACCAACGTCACCTACTACATGCTGCTCACCTACATGCCCAGCTACCTGTCGCACAACCTGCACTACAGCGAAAGCCGCGGGGTACTGATCATCATCGCGATCATGGTCGGCATGCTCTTCGTGCAACCGGTGATCGGCTTGCTCAGCGATAAATTCGGCCGCAGGCCTTTCATCATCTGCGGTAGCGTTGGCTTGTTCATCCTGGCCATCCCGGCGTTCATGATGATCAACAGTGGCGTGCTCGGCGTGATCTTCGCCGGCTTGCTGGTGCTGGCGATCCTGCTCAACTTCTTTATCGGCGTGATGGCCTCGACCCTGCCGGCGATGTTCCCCACCCATATTCGCTACAGCGCGCTGGCCAGTGCCTTCAACATTTCGGTGCTGATCGCAGGCCTCACGCCGACCATTGCCGCCTGGCTGGTGGAAAGCACCAATGACCTGTACATGCCAGCCTACTACTTGATGGTGATTGCCCTGGTCGGCCTGGTAACCGGTGTGACCATGAAGGAAACCGCCAACCAGCCCTTGCGCGGCGCGGCTCCAGCGGCATCCGATATCGAGGAGGCGCGCGAGCTTTTGCAGGAACATCACGACAATATCGAGCAGAAAATCGAAGACATCGATGAGCAAATCGCCGAGCTGGAGGCCAAACGCAAGCATTTGGTACAACAACATCCGCGTATCGAATAGCGGCGGAGCGAGCAAGTCGGTTCAGGCTGTGAGAGGATGGCCGGCAAACCCAGTGTCTGGCAGAACAGGACCCCGAATTAAACCTGATGAAGACTCCAAAACGGATTGAACCGCTGATCGAAGACGGGCTGGTCGACGAAGTACTACGGCCGCTGATGAGTGGTAAGGAAGCAGCGGTCTATGTAGTGCGCTGCGGCAGCCAGGTGCGCTGCGCCAAGGTCTACAAGGAAGCCAACAAACGCAGTTTCCGCCAGGCCGCCGAGTACCAGGAAGGGCGCAAGGTGCGCAACAGCCGCCAGGCCCGGGCCATGGCCAAGGGGTCCAAGTACGGCCGTAAAGAAGCCGAAGACGCTTGGCAGAACGCCGAGGTGGCGGCCTTGTTCCGTCTGGCTCATGCCGGCGTGCGGGTGCCCAAGCCGTTCGATTTCCAGGACGGCGTGCTGCTGATGGAACTGGTGGTGGACGAGGACGGCAACGCCGCGCCGCGCCTGAACGACGTGCACCTGGAGCCTGAGCAGGCGCGCGAGTACCACGCTTTCGTGATTCGCCAGATCGTGCTGATGCTCTGCGCAGGCCTGGTGCATGGTGATCTTTCCGAGTTCAACGTGCTGCTTGGCCCGGACGGTCCGGTGATCATCGATTTGCCCCAGGCGGTGGATGCTGCGGCCAACAACCATGCCTTCAGCATGCTTGAGCGCGATGTGGCGAACATGAGCGGCTATTTCGGCCGTTTTGCCCCGGAGCTCAAGGCCACCCGTTATGCGCGGGAAATGTGGTCGCTGTTCGAGGCTGGTGAGTTGCTGGCCGATACGCCGTTGACCGGGCAGTTCAAGGACGACGACCACGATGCTGATGTAGGTGGCGTGCTGCGCGAGATCGAAGCGGCGCGGCTCGATGATGCCCGCCGCCGGGCTGCCCGAGAGGAGGCTGAGCATGGCCCGGTCAAGGCCGAGGAACCGCCACCGCCTTGGATGCAGTAGCTGATTTGTAGCTGGCAAAGCCTGCGATCGAGGGCGTTAGCCCTCGCATTAGGTTATTGGGGCTGCTGTGCAGCCCATCGCATCGGTCCGGCGCCCCGACAAGCCAGCTCCTACAGCGGTTGCTATGCAGGCCGCTTAGGTTGATGCACCGGCGATGACGCCCGCCTGATCAAAACAGCGCATTACAAAATTGTAATTTTTCCGCCACCGCTTCGATAACCACAGCTCCCTACAGTCCCTCGCCACCGCTTTCCGACGAGGACCTGTACCGTGCCGTGGATTCGTGCCACCCCCCACAAGAGCCTTTTGCTCTGCCTGCTGCTCAGCGGTTTTGCCGCCACAGCGGTACAGGCGCAGAGCTTGAGCCTGTCGCAGGCGCTCGATGCTGCCTTCGCGCAGAACCCTGATTTAGCTGCCGCCGGGCGCGAGATTGGCATCGCCGAGGGCGAGCGCCGCCAGGCCGGATTGCTCCCCAACCCGGAACTGTCGTGGGAAGTCGAGGACACCCGACGCGACACCAGCACCACCACCGTCACCCTCAGCCAGCCCCTGGAGTTGGGCGGCAAGCGCGGCGCGCGCATCGATGTCGCCAGCGCCGGGCAACACCTTGCCCAACTGGAGCTCGAACGCCAGCGCAACGGCTTGCGCGCCGATGTGGTGCAGGCGTTTCATGCCGCCCTGCGGGCGCAGACGGCGCTGGAGTTGGCGCAGCAATCGCAGCGCCTGACCGAGCGTGGCCTGCGGGTAGTCGAGGGGCGGGTCAAGGCGGGCCAGTCATCGCCGGTCGAAGCCACCCGCGCACAGGTTCAGCTCGCCCAGGCGCAGGCCCAGGCACGCCGCGCCGAGTCCGAGCAGCGGGTGGCCTACCAGTCGCTGGCACGTTTGATCGGCAGTCCACTGGCTGATTTCGACACGCTCGATGCCGCGAGCCTATCGCCGGGGCCGGCACCCCAGGCCGAAGCCTTGCTCGCAAAAGTCGAGCAAACCGCCGAATGGCGCCAGGCCCAGGCCCAGATCAGTCGCGATGATGCCGCGCTCGGCTCGGAAAAGGCCCAGCGCATTCCCAACCTCACCGTCAGCGTCGGCAGCCAATACAGCCGCGAGGACCGCGAGCGGGTCAATGTGGTGGGGCTGTCGATGCCGCTGCCATTGTTCGACCGCAACCAAGGCAATGTCCTCGCTGCGACACGCCGTGCCGACCAAGCCCGCGACCTACGCAACGCCACCGAGCTGCGCCTGCGCAGCGACACGCGCAATGCGCTGAGCCAGTGGGCCACCGCCATGCACGAAGTGCAGGCCTACGACCGCACCATCCTGCCCTCGGCCCAACAAGCGGTAGACACCGCGACCCGGGGCTTTGAGATGGGCAAGTTCGCCTTCCTCGATGTGCTCGATGCCCAGCGCACGCTGATCGAAGCGCGCGGCTTGTACCTGGATGCGCTGGCGGCGGCGACCGATGCGCGGGCCCAGGTCGAGCGCATCTATGGCGACCTCGATGCGCTTGGCGGATCGGCACAGCCCTGAACGATTGAATCAATGCCTTGGGAGTGACAATGGACAATACACGCAAGATCGCCATCCTGGTCGCCACCGTCGCGGTGCTCGGCATCGGCGGCCTGGCCTGGACCGGGAACCTCAGCCCGGCAGCCAGCAGCCAGGCTGGCCACGATGAGCATGGCCAGCAGGGCCATGGCCACGAGGAAGAGGCGGGCCATGCCCACGGCGAGGAAGGCGGCAAAGGGCATGAAGAGGAGGGCACGTTGCACCTCAGCGCGGCGCAGATCAGCGCAGCCGGCGTGCAATTGGTTGACGCTGGCCCACGCGCGCTGGGCACGGCGATCAGCTTCCCCGGAGAGATTCGCTTCGATGAAGATCGTACTGCCCACGTGGTACCCAGGGTGGCGGGGGTGGTGCAGTCGGTGCATGCCAATCTGGGCCAGGCAGTCAAGCGTGGCCAGGTCCTGGCGGTGATCGCCAGCCAGCAGATTTCCGAGCTACGTAGCGAACAGCAGGCCGCACAGCGCCGACTGGAGCTGGCGCAGCTGACCTTCAAGCGTGAGCAGCAGCTGTGGCAGGAACGCATCAGCGCCGAGCAGGACTACCTGCAAGCGCGTCAAGCGCTGCAAGAGGCGCGGATTGCCCTGGCCAATGCCCGGCAGAAAGTCGCCGCAGTGGCCCCGGCCGGCGCCGGTAATCGCTACGAACTGCGCGCACCTTTCGATGCCATGGTGGTGGAAAAGCACCTGACCATGGGCGAGGTGGTCGACGAGACCAGCAATGCCTTCACCCTGTCTGACCTGAGCCGCGTCTGGGCCACCTTTGCCGTGGCGCCGCGTGATCTGGACAAGGTCGTCAGCGGCCGCACGGTCACGGTCAGCGCGCCCGACCTGGGCGCCCAGGTCGCAGGCACGGTCAATTACGTGGGCAGCCTGCTCGGCGAGCAGAACCGCGCCGCCACCGTCCGCGCCACCCTGGCCAACCCCAATGGCGCCTGGCGCCCAGGGTTGTTCGTCAACATCGCGGTCAACGTCGAGCGCTTCGATGCGCCCGTGGTTGTCCCGGACAGCGCCTTGCAAACCTGGGAGGAGCAGACCGTGGTGTTTGCCCGCACTGAAGAAGGCTTCGAGGCCCGCCCGGTGAAGACCGGCCGACGTGACGCCGGCCAGGTGGAAATCACCGAGGGGCTGAGTGCAGGGACCCAAGTGGCCGCCGCTGGCAGCTTCGTTCTGAAGTCCGAACTCGGCAAGGGTTCGGCCGAGCACAGCCATTGATTCGGGGACGCCAGCATGTTTGAACGCATCATCCAATTCGCCATCGAGCAGCGCTTGGTGGTGATGCTCGCTGTGCTGCTGATGGCGGCGGTGGGCATCCACAGCTACCAGAAGCTGCCGATCGACGCAGTCCCTGATATCACCAACGTCCAGGTGCAGATCAATTCCGCTGCCCCCGGTTATTCGCCGCTGGAAACCGAGCAGCGCATCACCTTCGCCATCGAGACGGCCATGGCCGGCTTGCCTGGGCTCAAGCAGACCCGTTCGCTGTCGCGCTCGGGCCTGTCGCAGGTGACGGTCATTTTCGCTGACAACACCGATATCTTCTTCGCCCGGCAATTGGTCAACGAGCGCCTGCAAGTGGCTCGCGCACAGTTGCCCGAGGGCATCGAGGCAGCCATGGGGCCAATCTCCACCGGCTTAGGTGAGATCTTCCTGTGGACGGTCGAGGCCCAGGAGGGCGCGCTCAAGGACGACGGTACGCCGTACAGCGCCACCGACCTGCGGGTGATCCAGGACTGGATCATCAAGCCGCAACTGCGCAACGTGCCAGGGGTGGCCGAGGTCAACAGCATTGGCGGGCATGCCAAGCAGTACCTGATTGCCCCGGACCTCAAGCGCCTGGCCACCTATAAGCTGACCCTCAATGACCTGATCGGCGCCCTGGAACGCAACAATGCCAACGTCGGTGCAGGCTACATCGAGCGCAATGGTGAGCAACTGCTGATTCGTGCGCCGGGGCAAGTGGCCTCGGCCGAGGACATTGCCAATGTGGTGATCTCCAGCGCCGATGGCGCGCCTATCCGGGTCAGTCACGTCGCCGAAGTCGGCTTGGGCCAGGAGCTGCGCTCAGGCGCGGCTACCGAGAATGGCCGCGAAGTGGTGCTGGGCACGGTGTTCATGCTGATCGGCGAAAACAGCCGGGCGGTGTCCCAGGCCGTGGCAGCCAAGCTGGTCGAGATCAACCGCAGCCTGCCCAAGGGCGTGGTCGCAGTGACGGTCTATGACCGCACCAACCTGGTCGAGAAGGCGATCGCCACGGTCAAGAAAAACCTGGTCGAAGGCGCGATTCTGGTGATCGCCGTGCTGTTCCTGTTCCTGGGCAACATCCGCGCGGCGCTGATCACCGCCATGGTCATCCCGCTGTCGATGCTGTTCACCTTCACCGGCATGTTCAGCAACAAGGTCAGTGCCAACCTGATGAGCCTGGGCGCGCTGGACTTCGGCATCATCGTCGATGGCGCGGTGGTGATCGTCGAGAACGCCATTCGCCGCCTGGCCCATGCCCAGCAGCGCCATGGCCGCATGCTGAGCCGCAGCGAGCGCTTCCATGAAGTGTTCGCCGCCGCCCGCGAGGCGCGTCGGCCGCTGATCTTCGGCCAGTTGATCATCATGGTGGTGTACCTGCCGATCTTTGCCCTGACCGGGGTCGAGGGCAAGATGTTCCACCCCATGGCGTTCACCGTGGTATTGGCGCTGCTGGGGGCGATGATCCTCTCGGTGACCTTCGTGCCGGCGGCCATCGCGCTGTTCGTCACCGGCAAGGTCAAGGAAGAAGAGGGCGTGCTGATGCGCACTGCGCGCTTGCGCTATGCCCCGGTGCTGAGTTGGGTGCTGGGCCATCGCAACCTGGCGTTTGCTGGCGCTGCAACCTTGGTGCTGCTGTCGGGGGTGATGGCTGGCCGCATGGGCAGCGAGTTCATCCCCAGCCTCAGCGAGGGCGACTTCGCCCTGCAAGCCCTGCGCGTGCCGGGGACCAGCTTGAGCGAGTCGGTGCAGATGCAGCAGCGTCTGGAACAAGCCATCATCCAGCAGGTGCCGGAGGTCGAGCGCGTGTTCGCCCGTACCGGTACCGCCGAAATTGCCTCCGACCCGATGCCGCCGAACATCTCCGATGCCTATGTGATGCTCAAGCCGCGTGAGCAGTGGGCCGACCCTGGCAAGCCGCGAGATGAACTGATCGCCCAGGTACAACGTGCCGCTGCCGGTATCCCGGGGAGTAACTACGAGCTGTCCCAGCCCATCCAGCTGCGCTTCAACGAGCTGATCTCCGGGGTGCGCAGCGATGTCGCGGTCAAGGTCTACGGCGACGACATGGACACCCTCAACCGCACCGCCGCGCAGATTGCCGCGACCCTGCAACAGGTGCCCGGCGCATCGGAAGTTAAGACCGAGCAGACCACCGGCCTGCCGGTGCTGACCATCGCTATCGAGCGCGACAAGGCCGCACGTTATGGCTTGAATGTCGGCGATGTGCAGGACGCCATCGCCATCGCCGTGGGTGGGCGCACGGCCGGCACGTTGTATGAAGGCGACCGCCGTTTCGACATGGTAGTGCGCTTATCGGAAACCTTGCGCACCGATGTCGATGGCCTGCAGGACCTGCTCATTCCAGTGCCGGCGAGCGCGGCGGCGGGGCAGATTGGCTTCATTGCACTGTCGCAGGTGGCGAGCCTGAACCTGGAATTGGGACCGAACCAGATCAGCCGCGAAGACGGCAAGCGGGTGGTGGTGGTCAGCGCCAACGTGCGTGGGCGTGACCTGGGCTCGTTCGTCGAGCAAGCCCAGCAGACCCTGATCGACAAGGTGCAGATCCCGCCCGGCTACTGGACCCGCTGGGGCGGGCAGTTCGAGCAGCTGCAGTCGGCTACCGAGCGTTTGCAAGTGGTGGTACCGGTGGCGCTGCTGCTGGTGATGGCACTGCTGCTGATGATGTTCAGCAACCTCAAGGACGGCCTGATCGTGTTCACCGGGATTCCGTTTGCCTTGACTGGTGGGGTGTTGGCGCTGTGGCTTAGGGATATCCCGCTGTCGATCTCGGCTGGGGTCGGTTTCATCGCCCTGTCTGGGGTGGCAGTGCTCAATGGCCTGGTGATGATTGCCTTCATCCGCAGCCTGCGCGAGGAAGGCCGACCCCTGCGCGTGGCCATCGAAGAGGGCGCGCTGACCCGCTTGCGGCCAGTCTTGATGACCGCGCTGGTGGCGTCGTTGGGGTTCATTCCGATGGCCTTGGCGACCGGCACGGGTGCCGAAGTGCAGCGACCGCTGGCGACCGTGGTGATCGGCGGGATCCTGTCGTCCACCGCGTTGACCCTGCTGGTGTTGCCAGCGCTGTATCAGTGGGTGCATCGACGCGAAGAGTAAGACTGTCTGTTTGTGCTGTTTGATCTGGCCTCATCGCGGGACACGTCGCTGCTACTTGTCCTGCGATGAGGCCAAAGCATTTTGCAACTACAGCGCAGGGCTGGGCTGTGCGCACGGCACTTCATCATGCAACGAGATGCGTGATGTTTCCGGCAATGCCAACCCGCCTAGCAACGCAATCAGGGCAATCACCACCAAGTAGAAGGCTGGCGCCAGGCTGCTGCCGGTCTGGCCGATCAGCCACGTTGCCACCAGGGGTGCGGTCCCGCCGAACAAGGTATAGGCCACGTTGTAGGTGATCGCCGAGGCGGTATAGCGCGTGCGCGTCGGGAAACTCTCCGACAGCAGTGCGGCGGTCACCACGCCACTCATCAGCGCGCCGATGGCCAGCAGAATCACCCCAAGCAACGCCCCGGTCATCGACCCGGAACTGGCCAGCCAGTAGGCCGGGAACACCGCAATCATTACCCACAGGCAGGTAAAGCCGATGGTCTTGCGCCGCCCCACGCGGTCGGAGAAGGCCCCGGCCAACGGGCACCCGGCTGCGGCGAACAGCAACGCGACGGTGGACACCAGCAGCGACTGGGCGCGAGTCAGGTTGCCAACCATCTGCAGGTAGGTGGCGAAGTAAGTGGTGAACATGTAGAACGACAGCGCCGTCAGCGAAATGAACGCGCCGAGGTTGCGAATGGCCCGGCCGTGATTGCGCAGCGTCTGTTTGAGTGGCGAATGGGCGTGCTCCTTGCCCTCGGCCATGGCCGCGCGAAAGGCTGGGGTTTCTTCCATGCGCCAGCGCAGGTAGAGGCCGACAAGGCCCAGCGGCGCTGCGACCAGAAACGGCACACGCCAACCCCAGGCATTCATCGCTTCTGCGCTCAGGCTGGCTTCCAGGGAGTAGGCGATCACGGCGGCGCAAGCAAATGCAGAGAAGGTCGAGACTGGCACGAAGCTGCCATAGAAGGCGCGTTTGTCGTTGGGTGAGTGCTCCATCAGGTAGGCGCAGGCACCGGCGTATTCACCGCCAGCGGAGAAGCCCTGCAGGCAGCGCGCCAGGGTTAGCAAGATCGGCGCCGCCAGGCCAATGCTGGCGTATGTGGGTAACAGGCCGATCAGCGTGGTGGAGCCGGCCATCAGCAAAATGGTCATCGACAATACCCGCTTGCGGCCTAGTCGGTCACCCAGTGCGCCGAACACGATGCCGCCCAATGGCCGCAGGGCAAATGCCACGGCGAACACGGCAAAGGTCTTGAGCAGGCCGGCGCTGGGGTCGGAGCTGTCGAAGAACTGGCTGGCGATGAGGGTGGCGAGAAAGCCATAGACGGCGAAGTCGAACCACTCGACGAAATTGCCGACGGCCGATGCGGCGATTACCCGGCGCAAGGTGGCGGGGGAGACCTCATGGGGTGTGGACATACCGATACGCTCCGGTTTCCATTGGCAGCCTGGATGAGAGTGCCGCGGTCGCGCCGCGTCATCATTGTTGTGGCTGCCAGTAGACCCGAGAGTTGGCTCGGTGCGCTTGGTTGTGGGCGACCTTGGGATATCTATTCAAGTCGCATGGCCCGCGGGCCGCTAGACGCTGAACACCACCCCGGTGCGCGACGCGGCATTGCGAATGTGCTCCTGCATCGCCCGCTGCGCCCCCACCTGTGAGCGGCGCATCAAAGCCCGCAGGATCTTGCTGTGCTCCTGCCAGGTCTCCATCGCCCGCTCAGGCCGTATGAACGGCAGCTTCTGGCTTTCCAGGAAAATATCCTGGCTGGCGGTGATCACATGCAGCATCGCGCGGTTGCCGCTGGCCTGCAGCAGCGCCTGGTGAAAGGCGAAATCAAGCCGCGCCGCTGCTTCGAAATTGCCTGCGCGTAACTCCTGGCGCATGGCGTCGACATTGTCTTGCAGGCGGTCGATGTCATCGGCGGTCAGGTTGAGCGCTGCCTGCCCGGCAGCGAAGCCTTCCAGGGCATAGCGCAGCTGGAAGGTGTCGGCCGCCGAGACCTGCTCGGCATAGGGCCAGCTAAAACCCGCTGGCGTCTGGGCAGCAGGCTCTTGGACGAACACGCCCTTACCTGGCTGGACACTGACCACGCCCAAGGCACTCAGCGATGACAACGCCTCGCGCAATGAGGCGCGGCTCACCCCCAGCTGTTCGGAGAGATCGCGCTGCGAGGGCAGGGCATCGCCAGGCAGGTAGCCACCGTCCTCGATCAGTTTGCGGATCGCCTGCAGGGCGATCTCCGGGACGGCGCGGGGGAGGGTGTCGAGCATGCTGTTCAGACCGGTTGGGGCGATGTCCGATCCTTTTACGGGCTCTGAGGCGCGCTGGCAAGCCTTGCCCTGGCCTGGCGCAGAGGTAGCGCCGGTTGCACGAATGCGGGGCGCCCGCTGACGATGACAGGGCGTATGAAGGTGCAACTGTTCAGACCAGTAAGACCGTGTCGCGCCGCGCCTTGTGCGTGTTTCAACAGGTTTTTCTTCACTCTGGCATGCCCCGTGCACTGGTCACCAGGACTGATCACCCCGGACCCACGCGAGGCTATTGCATGACTACCTTCCGCTCCCTGTTCCTGGCTTCCCTGTTCTGCGCCGGTGCCCTGGCTGTGACCCAGGCCCAGGCCGACGCCCTCGCCGACATCACTGCCCGTGGCGTGTTGAAAGTGGCCGTGCCGCAAGACTTTCCGCCATTCGGCTCGGTAGGCCCAGACCTCAAGCCGCGCGGCCTGGACATCGACACCGCGCAGCTGCTGGCCGACAAACTGGGCGTCAAGCTGGCCCTGACCCCGGTCAACAGCACCAACCGTATTCCGTTTCTCACCACCGGCAAGGTCGACCTGGTCATCTCAAGCCTGGGCAAGAACCCCGAGCGCGCTGCAGTGATCGATTTCTCCCGGCCGTACGCGCCGTTCTACCTGGCCGTGTTCGGTCCGGCTGAAGCGAGCATCGATACGATTGAAGCCATCGCTGGCAAGACCATCAGCGTCACCCGTGGCTCGATCGAAGACATGGAACTCTCCGCCGTGGCCCCCAAGGGCGCCACCATCAAGCGCTTTGAAGACAATAACTCGACCATTGCCGCTTACCTGGCCGGCCAGGTCGAGCTGATCGCCAGCGGCAGCGTGGTGATGTCGGCGATCGCTGAGAAGAACCCGGCCAAAGTGCCGGTGATGAAGGTCAAGCTCAAGGACTCGCCGGTGTATGTCGGCCTGGCCAAACAAGAGCCGGCGCTGCTGGACAAGGTCAACGCCACCCTGGATGCGGCCAAGGCCGATGGCAGCCTCAATCGCAATGCCGAGAAATGGCTCAAGCAGCCACTGCCGGCCGATCTTTGAGCGGCGCCTGGAGTTGTTGATCGATGGCTTACCAATTTGATTTCGCCCCGGTCTTGGCCCAGGCCGACCTGTTGCTCAAAGGGGCGCTGTTCACCCTGCAACTGACCGTGGTCGGCACCGTGCTCGGGCTGGCCATCGGGGTGCTTGGCGCGGTGGTGCGCGCCTGGCGGCTGCGGCCGTTCGATGCACTGTTTGGGGTGTATGTGGAGCTGATCCGCAACACACCGTTCATTGTGCAATTGTTCTTCATCTTTTTCGGTCTGCCGGCGCTGGGCGTACGCCTGACGGAATGGCAGGCAGCGGTGCTGGCGATGGTGATCAACCTGGGTGCCTACTCTACCGAGATCATCCGCGCAGGTATCGTGGCAATCCCCAAGGGGCAGCTGGAAGCCGCCGCGGCACTGGCCATGAGCCGCTTCGAAGCGTTCCGCCATGTGGTGCTGCAGCCTGCGCTGGCCAAGGTTTGGCCAGCGCTGAGCAGCCAGATCGTGATCGTCATGCTCGGCTCGGCGGTATGTTCGCAGATCGCCACCGAAGAGCTGTCGTTTGCTGCCAACTTCATTCAGTCGCGCAACTTTCGCGCCTTCGAGACTTACCTGCTGACCACGCTGCTGTACCTGGTCATGGCGATTGTCGTGCGCCAGTTGCTGGCTTGGCTCGGTCAGCGCTTGCTGATAGGGAGACGCTGAATGGATTTCACCTTGTGGGACATCGTGCGCAACCTGCTGATCGGCTTGCAGTGGACAGTGCTGCTGTCGCTGGTGGCGTTTGTCTGCGGCGGGATCGCCGGGCTGTTGCTGCTGGTGGCGCGGATCTCCGATAGCGGCCTGTGGCGCGCTCTGGCCAGGGGCTATATCGAATTGTTCCAGGGCACGCCACTGCTGATGCAGCTGTTCATGGTGTTCTTTGGCATCGCCCTGTTCGGTATCGACGTTTCGGCCTGGATGGCGGCAGCCATTGCCCTGACCTTGTTCACCAGTGCGTTTCTGGCCGAGATCTGGCGCGGCTGCGTCGAGTCGATCCCGCGCGGGCAGTGGGAAGCTTCCGGCAGCCTGGCGTTGAGCCGGCTTGAGCAATTGCGCCATGTGATTCTGCCGCAGGCCCTGCGCATTGCCATTGCGCCGACGGTGGGCTTCTCGGTGCAGGTGGTCAAGGGCACGGCGGTGACCTCGATCATCGGCTTCACCGAGCTGACCAAGACGGGCGGCATGCTGGCCAACGCCACCTTCGAACCGTTCCTGACCTACGGCTTGGTGGCCTTGGGTTACTTCATCCTGTGTTATCCGCTCTCGCTGAGCGCCCGTTATCTGGAAAGGAGGCTGCATGCCCCTGCTTAGAGTGTCCGCGCTGCACAAGTACTACGGCGGCAACCATGTGCTCAAGGGCGTCGACCTGAGCATCGAGGAAGGTGAGGTGGTCGCCATCATCGGCCGCAGCGGCTCTGGCAAGAGCACCTTCCTGCGCACCCTCAATGGCCTGGAGTCGATCAGTGACGGGGTGATCGAGGTCGATGGCGAGTACCTCGACGCTGCCCGCGCCGACCTGCGCTCGCTGCGCCAGAAGGTCGGCATGGTGTTCCAGCAGTTCAACCTGTTCCCGCACTTGACGGTTGGCGAGAACGTTATGCTGGCGCCGCAAGTGGTGAAAAAGACCAGCAAGGCCGAGGCCCGGCAACTGGCTCACCAGATGCTCGAACGAGTCGGACTGGGCGAGAAGTTCGATGCCTATCCGGATCGTTTGTCAGGCGGCCAGCAGCAGCGCGTGGCGATCGCCCGCGCCTTGGCGATGTCGCCCAAAGTGCTGCTGTGCGACGAGATCACTTCGGCGCTCGACCCGGAATTGGTCAACGAAGTGCTCGGCGTAGTGCGCCAGCTGGCCAAGGAGGGCATGACCTTGATCATGGTCACCCACGAGATGCGCTTTGCCCGCGAGGTGGGGGACAAACTGGTGTTCATGCACCAGGGCAAGGTGCATGAAATGGGCAATCCACGCGAGGTGTTCGCCGCGCCGCAGACGCCGGAGTTGGCCAACTTCATTGGTGCTGTGGCGCAGGTGGGTTAGCAGGGGGTTCGCTATGATTGGGGCTGCGCAGCAGCCCCAATATCTCCCGGCTTAGGGCCGGCCCACCTTCCAAGGCGCGTATTCGACCAACGCATACCCTTCCACCCGGCCGTGTGGATCAGGCGCAAAGCCAGGCATCGCTTGCAGATCAAGCCCCAGGCACGCGCTGTTCAAGCGCGCCTGCAAGGCGCTGTCGAGGCGAAAAGCATCAGTGCGCAAGCGCGTAGGCTGCAAGTCGATCAGGCAGCCCTGGACCTTGCCCTGGGCATTGGCCTGATAACGGATCACCGCGGTGCCGATGCTGTCGACCGGTTGCGTGCGCATCAGCTGGTGCCAGAAGTACTGGCGTTGCTGCTGGCGCAAGTCCCAGCTGGCGTGGGCATTCTTCCAGTGCGCCGGCAGCATGACGATCACCGGGGCGACCATTTCGACGCTGTCGTCCTCGCCAAACAACGGTTCAGGCACCTGTGGGTACACGGTCATCCAGCACTGCGCCTTGATGACCTTGGCCAGGGTGGCGAAGTCCGAGCGCACCACATCGGCTGGCAACATGGCCGAATGCTTGGGTGCGGCAGCGGTGACTTTACAGGCTACCGGCTCGGAGCGTTTGTTCAAGGTCACATGCAGCCTGGCCGCGCCGACCAGTTTGCCGCGCGAGGCGCTGAGGATGTTGAGCTGTAGATTGTGTTGCACGTCGGCGGTGAACTGCTGCATGACCTTGTCATCGACTTTGTCGACATTGTTGCCGACCACGCCAGAGGTCTTGCAGGCGCTCAAGGCAAGAACGCCGAGCAGGATGACAGGCAGACGAGCGATGCAGTGGTGCTTTGACACGAAGACTTCCTTGAATGAGCGCACTGGGACTTTCATGTGCCAGTAGTGAGGGCGCGACAGGATAATGCAATTCATTCCTGTTTAGCAGGGTGATCGTTCGGGAGTGTTTTTCAGCGGATGTCGCCGATGCTTACGTTTAACTGCTGTGGGCCTGCGCGAATACGCTAGAGTTCGCCTTCCAGGCGAGCACGGAGCAGGAACATGGCCCAGAACATCTACGACAACAGCGATTTCTTCGCAGGTTACAGTCAATTGCCGCGTCAGGTGCTCGGCCTGGACGGTGCGCCTGAGTGGCCGGCAATCCGCGCTTTGTTACCTGAGCTTGGCGGCAAGCGGGTGGTCGACCTGGGCTGCGGCTTCGGCTGGGCCTCGCGCTGGCTGCGTGAGCAGGGTGCAGCCTCGGTGCTGGGCTTGGACATTTCAAACAATATGATCGAGCGAGCCCGTCGTGACACCCAGGATCAAGCTATTGAATACCGCATTGCCGATCTGGAGACGCTGCAACTGCCGCCTGCCGCATTCGAGCTGGCCTACAGCGCGTTGACCTTCCACTACATCGAGGACTTCGCCCGCTTGCTGCGCACCCTTCACCAGTCCCTCACCCCGGGTGGGCACCTGGTGTTTACCTGTGAACACCCGATCTACATGGCTGCCGCGCATCCGCACTTCAGCCTCGACCAAGACGGGCGCAAGACCTGGCCGGTCAATGGCTACGCGCAAGAGGGCGAGCGGCGTACCGACTGGTTCGCCAAAGGCGTGCTGAAGTACCACAGGACCCTGGCCAGCACCCTCAATGCCCTGATCGAAACGGGGTTCCAGATCAGCCGGATAGAGGAATTCGCCCCCAGCAGTGAACAGGTAAGGGCCATGCCGGCACTGGCCGAAGAGCTGGAGCGACCAATGATGTTGCTGGTTGCAGCCCAGCGCGGATGACGGGCAGCAGGTGTGGTGGTGGCAACACGGGCCTGTTCCTGGGCAAGCTGATCCTACAGGAACCCCGTTGACCTCGAAGCCAGCGCGGTACCTGTGGGAGCGGGCTGGTCGGGGCGCCGAACCGCCGCGAAGGGCTGCACAGCAGCCCCATAACAGCTGGTCCCGCGATGAGGGCAGATGAAACCCTACCAACAACCAGCAATCAGAAACGCATATCCATCGCCACCTCGAATGTGCGCGGCGCACCCATGTAGTACTGCAAGCCATAGGCCTGCTTGGCATACACCTCATCGGTCAGGTTGCGCACCCGCGCGGTGATCGCCGTGTGCTCATCCAGGCGGTAGCGGGCAAACGCGCCGAACAAGGTGTAGGCCGGCGCCTTGAGGGTGTTGGCGTTGTCGGCATACACCGAGTCGACATAGCGGCCATCCACCCCGGCCGACCACGCCGGGCTGAAGCTGTAGGTCAGCCACAGGTTGGCAACGTTGGCCGGCACGTTCACTGGCGCGTTGCCTTTGCGCGAGACCGACACGCCGTTGACCGCTTCGTTGAACTCATCGTACTGCGCATCGACATAGGCATAGTTGGCCTCGGCGAGTAGCTTGGGCGTGACCTGAAAACGGCCGGACAACTCGATGCCACGCGAGGTCTGTTGGCCAGCTTGCACGGTCAGGTTGGGGTTGCTCGAGTCGCGTACGGCAAAGTCCTTGCGCACGATCTGGTACAGCGCCACGGTTGCCGCACCGCGGCCATCGAGGAAGTCGAACTTGCTGCCCGCTTCCCACTGCTCGCCTTTGGACAGGTCGAACAGGCCGACGTTGGAGTAGGTCGCCCCGGCCAGTGAACCGGCCGGCAGGTCGGCGGCGGTGCTGTACTGCACGTAGACGCTGGCGCTTGGGGTCAGTTCGAAGGTCAGGCCAATGCGCCCGCTCAGTGGCTCCCAGCGGCGTTCGAAGTAGGCCGGGCTGGTTGGCGTGACGGCGCCATAGTCGCTCACCTGCATATCCAGGTAGTCGTAACGCAGGCCAGTCAGCAGGGCCAGGCGATCGGTCAGTTGCAGACGGTTCTCGGCGAACAGGGCGCGGTTGGTGACCTGGTGGTGACGCTGCTTGGTCAAGCCGGCGTTGACCCCAGGAATATCCTCGAAGCTGCCGGGGTCGAAGTGGTCCGGGTCGACCACATCACTCCAGCTGCCGGAGGCTGGGTAGAGATCCTGGCGCATGCGTGAGTAGTCCAGGCCAACTGCCCATTGGCTGGCCAGGCCGAACAGGCTGTTGTCGTGCCGCAGTTCGATACGATCGCCTAGCACGGTTTGCTCGTGGCGCTGTAGATAAGGGCTTGAGCGCAGTACGTTGCCGTCTGCGTTGTAGCTGTAGCGCTCGAGGTTGCGGTAGTCGCGTTGGGCGTCGTAGTGATAGAGGGTGTTCTGCACGCTGGTGCTGTCGCTGATCTGATAGTCGAGGATCGAACGCAGCCAGCGCACCCGCTGCTCATAGCGCCCGTCGGCGACGTTGTAGTTCTCGAAGCGGCGGCTGTTGTCGATCTTCATCGTGCTGCGACCTGGCAGAATCGGCGAGCCCCAGTAAGGGCTGCGTTCCTTGTCCTGCTGGTACTCGAAGGCGAGGGTGTGGGTCAGGTTAGGGTTCAGGTCGCTGAGCAGGGAGATCGCCAGGCTGTCGGTGTCGCGTTCATTGCGGTCGATGTAGCCGTTGCTGTGGCCACGGCTGAAATCCAGGCGCAGGAAGTGATGGGCATCTGCCGGGTTGCTGGCCAGCGCCTGGTTGATGCCAAAAGCGACTTCCGAGTCATCGAAGCTGCCATAGCGAATCCGCCCATCGATGATCTGCTCATCGCGGCTGGCCAGCTTGGTGATGTAGTTGATCGAGCCGCCCACGGCGCCTGCGCCATGCAGGAACGATGACGGCCCGCCGATCAGCTCGACCCGGTCGATCACCCAGGCGTCCACCGGCCGGGTGGCGCTGCTGTAGCCCAGGTTGATGCCGTTGTAGAGCTGGGTGACCTGGTTTTGGGTAAAGCCGCGGTAGGCGACGAAACCGCCGTAACCGGGGTTGGCCGAGGCGTTCACGCCGGTCATGGCGTTGATCACGTCCTGGGTGTCCTTGGCCCCACGCTCTTCGATCACGCGCCGGTCCGAGACACTCACCGAGGCCGGCGTTTGCCGGGCGGTCAGGCCCAGCTTGGAACCGGTGCGGATCGGTTCGTCCAGTTGCACCCCGGAAGGCGCGGCGCGCTCGGCATCGATGGTGGTGGCGCTGAGTTCAACGGGCGAGTGGTCCGCCCAGGCGACGGTGCAGGTGCTTGCCAGAAGCACCAGGGAGGTATTACGGATCATGTTGTTGTAGGTTCCACGCAAAGGTCATGGCTGACCGCACGCGCACGGGCAAGCGTACCCGAACGGGGTCAGACGAAGGTTGCAGCTGCGAGGAATACGGCGGGGGAGGCGCGGGGATTGATGGCAGGACGTAGGTAGCGCGGTGGCGGTTGTGCCCAGCTGCGCACGACGATGGGTGAAGGGGCATTGCCCTGCACTCGGCTGAACGACCAGCCGCTGCTGGTCAGCGGCACGGCGAGGGCGAACGAGGAGCACACCGGGCAGTCGAGCTGGGCCATGTGCTGATCGCCGCCGGCGTGATCCAGGTCGATGGCCGGGCCATGTTCGCTGGTGATCGAGCAGAAACCACCTTCCAGCCCAGCCAGGCGCAAGCCGCTCATCTGGCCGTGGTGCAGGCCGCACAGCAATAGGCTGAACAGAACGCTGGCATACAGCGCCCAGGCAGTCAGCGAACGCGTCTGGCGGGTGGTTTTCATGGCGAGGAATCTACCATTTGGGTGGATTCTATGGGCGCTGCAATGGGTGTGGTCGATTGTCGCAGTTGCTGTGCAGCCTGCGCTGGCCTAATCGCGGGACAAGCGCGGATCAATCTATCAGGCGGCCCGCTCCAGCACATCCAGCAAATCGACGAACTCGCGCGACAACTTGTGCCCCGGCGCCAGGTGCACCAACGGCACTGAGGCCTGGTGCGACTCACGCATCTTGATCGAAGTGCTCAAGTACACCGGCAGTACCGGCAGCCCTTCAGCGCGCAGTTGATCGACCAGAGTCTGGTGCAACGCCGTGCGTGCGGCGAACTGGTTGACCACGATCCCTTCGACGTGCAGCGCGGCGTTGTGGTCCTGGCGCAGCTCCTCAACCTCGGCCATGACGCTGAGCAGCGCCTGGCGCGAGAAGCTGTCGCAGTCGAACGGGATCAGCAGCCGCTCGGCCGCCAGCATGGCGCTGAAGGTGTAGAAGTTAAGCGCAGGCGGGGTGTCGATGTAGATCCGCTCGTAGTCGTCCGACAGCGCCACCAGCAACTTGCGCAGCTTGTTGATCTTGTACTTGCTTTCAAGCTTGCTCTGTAGCTCGGCAAGGTCAGGGCTGGCGGTGATCAGGTGCAGGTTGGGGTAGCGCGTCTCGGTGATGGCGACGCGGTTCTTCTTGCCTTCTGGCGTGGCGCACAGGGTTTGGCGGAAGAAGTCGGCAATGCCCGCTGGGATGTCGTCGTTGGCCAGCCCGGTCAGGTAGTAGGTGGCATTGGCCTGGGAATCGAGATCGACCAGCAACGTCCGGTAACCCTCGCCAGCGCTGGCTGCAGCCAGGTTGCAGGCGATGCTGGACTTGCCGACGCCACCTTTCTGATTGAATACGACACGACGCATGGTGCAGTTCATCCCTGAGATGCGCCGCTCGGGCGGCGCGCTGAAATGTCAGATCAGGGACAATCCTATGAAGGAAACATGACAGTTTAAAGACAGGGCGCGCGGGCGAAACTGCAATGCGCGTCATTGTTTGTGTTTGAAACAGTAAATCTTATAGCGCAATGCAAAAAAGGCGAGTACGCAGGATCCAATGTTGAAAAGCAATAGGGGTATGGAAAAAACAATGTTGCTATCCGTAGGGAGTTTGGTAGAGGGGCCGCAGAGGTGTTCAGGGTGAATGGAGAATAACAAGCAGAGGTACGTGTAAATGGTAAGGGCGGCGGTGAGTAGCATACAGCCGCTGAGCCACTTCATGCGTGCATGGCACTCCGTGAAGTGGACTTTAATGTAAGAGTCCCGGTCGGGTCTGCACTCGGACTTGTCCAGAAGATTAGGGATTGCAAAGGCGATGATGCCAGTGCTCACGAGCATCATGATGATACGTAAGCCCAATTTTTCATAGGCGCACCATATGCCTGCGGCGGAAAAAGCGGTGGAGCCAAAGTCCCAAAGGAATATAAAGTATGAATTGATGCCTGCTAGTATGTTCATGGCAAAGTCGCTGTCAAGTATCGAAGGAGGTGCGGGTCCAGTTTTTCCAGTTCTCGTCGACGAACTGTCCAAGTTTATTATTTTCGATAAACTCCCGGGGGATAACGTATTCGGAGTCGGTTTCGTCACGAATTTTCTGTATGATTTTGCTGTGCAGAGGGGCAATATTTTTGAAAATTTCATACTTCGCACGTTGGGCTTTTGCATGTTTGACAATTGCCATGCATAATTCTGCTCCAGCGTTCATTCCTTTGGCGTTGGTTGCCACGGCACCGCCCAAAAAATAGCCGATCCTAGGACCGTAGAGTTCATAATACAAATGGAGTAGTCCTGCCGAGATACCACCAGTGATGGTGGGCGTGAAACGGGAGGAAATGATGTGGTTTGTATATCGACTAATGGATTCCCCGAGCAGGGTCAGGTCTTCAGTAGCGTTGTAATGTCTTTTGTTTCCAGGGACGGCGACGAAGCCGCCGGGATACATTATGTCAATGCCGGAATGGGACAGGACTTGGTCGAAAAACTGGTCGGGAATCCGCGGGGAGATAATTTTTTTGATGAGTGGGTAAGATGTGATTATCAGATTGCTGTTGACTTCCTTGGCTTTCTTGATACGACTCAGTGAGTCGAGGCCTGCGTCGATTTTTATAACAGCAGGTACCGTGTGAATGGTTTTCGATATTTTTTCAATGGCGCGAGTAAAGTCCCCTCCATAATTGCTCATGTTGATTGAGTATGCACAGGTGTGCTTACGTTGATAGGCGGTTTTGCACAGGGTGCTGGCAAATTCAATATGACGATCTAGGTCGTTGCTGTCCAGAAGTATCTTTCGCGTGTCAGCCTCGATGATGTTGAACCCTAGCTTAGCTGCTTCTTCGCACCGCTCAAAAAATGCGTTGTTTGGCAAGCCGAGCCGTGGCTTAACCGAAAAGCCCAGGAGTGGGCTGTATTGATCGAGTTTGAATTTAGCTCTTATGGTGTTGGGTGTGGATTGTTTTGATTGAAGTGAGGTGTCGAGCTCGGGCCAGGTGATTTGCGTAATGTGAATTTTCTTGATAGATGAATTTGAGATGCTGAACATATCCCCAATAATGGAATCAATGAGGTGTGTTTCGCCTCCGTGAGAGAAGGGGAAGTATTTTGAGGGTATTTTGAAATTAAAGAAATATTCATTGTCTTTGATGTGACTTATTCTGTTATGGGCGCGCCAGGGGTTCAGGCTGTCACGGATGTCGGGGGTCAGTTTGTTCAAGCTATCCTCTGCGTAGTCCTGATAGCTGCCTGACAGAATGTTTTGTCGAAATGTATTGAAAATATTATCAGCTGGGCCGGTTGCTTTATCAATGAGGTCGATAATGCCGCTGATGGTTATATCGTGCATTAGTTGAGGTCCGGGTCGATCAGGTTAGTGATTTCAAATGCAATGAAGGCGCTGTCAGGGGGTGGATTGAGTATGGCTTGTGCCTGCCGCATAGCATCCTCAAAAGAGACTGCGGTAGGTAGGATTTTTTTATAGTCGCCAATCATCTCGAAGGCTTGCTCAATTGACGTTGAGTGAATGACTTTGTTTATTGTCCCCCATAGCGTACATGATGTATTGTAGCCCTTGCGAAGCTCGACGCACTTCCCTGGGAAAACATGCCGGGTGGTAAACTGCCCTCGATGACGACGCAGTTCCCATGTTTTATTTTTGTCTCGGAACCAAAGGAAGGGGGCTTCGGACAAGGGTACAAACAGCCTGTCAACTTCAAAGGTTGCTTTAGTTGGCAAGCGCTTCCAGTAATAGACCTTTTCGGATCGGATGCGGGAGGGGAACCATTCATCTTGAGAGGGAGGGGAATGATAGGCGCCTCCCCACGATGTACGCGGTGCCTGCTGGAAGCCAGAGTCGATAAGGAAGTCTCTTTGTGGCTTGGCTCCTAGCGCTTGAGTTCTGATGATTTCGATGTGTTTGGGGGCGTTTGGCAAGAGGCAAGGGATCGCTGCTATTGTTTCTTGTATCAATAATGCACCCAATCCCATGTGTTTGTAATTACGATCTCGTGCGATTCGACTCACCCAGATCAGTCCCAGCTGAGTCTTAAACAGATGGCGCACATCACTGGGCATGCTCGACCAGTGGGTGAGGTGTAGGTTTAGTTGGTCAGAGAGTGCAGGGTCAATATAGTATCTTCCTTTGGGGTTGCCAAAGTTTAGCGTGTCTAATATACAGCATCCGACAATGTTCTCTTTATCTTTTACTGCAAAATAAATTCCTCGATTCGGCGGGGGTAAATAGTGTTCGTTGAGGAGGATAGCAAGACAGGCGCGCCTGTCGCGCTCGCTAGTAACTATAGTGAAGGTGAGTGAGTGTGAAGTATGTGGGGTCTTGATTTTTTTGCTATAAGGTGGATAGAGCTGGATCTTCATGCCCTGAGCCTCAATATAGATTACTTTCTTCTCGCTGACGTGGAGGGTCGCATTGGGCTGCTTGATGATTTCCTTGTAGGCTTTGGTCAGGCCAAAGGGCAGTGGAATTTCACCGTGGTTGGTTATGCGCAAAATCCGTCTGTTGGTTTGGATGTTCATCTGCATAGAGTTCTTCCAATGAGATCCTGGTCCCGTGGCGGTCCGCTGCAATAATGAAGGTAGCATTGAAATGCCATTATGGACACTCGATTCGTGCCCGCCTGTAGGGATGGATCAGTGGGTCGAAAAGAAATCCATGCTTTGAAATGTGCGTGAGGG
The DNA here is from genome assembly GCF_043104195.1 of Pseudomonas sp. xss_2. Classification (NCBI taxonomy): domain Bacteria; kingdom Pseudomonadati; phylum Pseudomonadota; class Gammaproteobacteria; order Pseudomonadales; family Pseudomonadaceae; genus Pseudomonas; species Pseudomonas sp. xss_2. Next base: position 229,883 of record NZ_JBICKL010000049.1, on the reverse strand, counting down.
AAATGTGCAAGTGGGGACGAGAATTTGGTAGACACCCTAATACATGGGTCACATATTGCATCTGCCGTTCTGAGAGCCTTGCTATGTACAGGGTATAAGAGCAGTCAAGGCGCGGAAGTTGATGCGACGCTGACCTGATTACGCCCACCGCGCTTAGCCGAATACAGCGCCCGATCTGCCCTGCTTAGGGTATTGGCCAGTTGCTCATCGCCACTGGCATGCCACTGCGCCACACCCAGCGAAACGGTCACCGCGCCAACCGGAGCAATTGCGCTGTCTTGTACGCAGATTCGCAGCCGTTGGGCGACGGTACTGGCGATTTCCAGCGGCGCGCCGGGCAGCAGTATCAGGAACTCCTCACCGCCTGTACGGCACAGCACATCACCTTCGCGGCAGCAGCGGCGCATCAGCTCGGCCAAGCGGCGCAGCACCTGGTCGCCAACATCGTGGCCAAACTCATCGTTGATCCGTTTGAAGTGGTCGACATCCATCACGATGACCGAGAAATCACGCCCTTCAGCCTCCAGCAGCGACAGGCTGAACTCCAGGCTACGGCGGTTGCCCAGCCCGGTCAGCGGGTCGGTCTGGGCGTCGCGGTTGAGCCGGCCGATGCGCTCTTGCAGCAAATTGAGACCAAACAATAAGGCGCGTTTGAGCTCGGCAGCTTCGAAGTACCAAGCCTTGACCCGGTGCAGCCGCTCTGCGGTTTCGGCGCGGTCCAGTGCCCGCGCGCCGGCGGCCAATTGCCAGAGCGGGCGGGTGATGGTCAGCGCCAGCCACCACAGCAACAGGCTGCCGACCAGCGCCAGCGGGACAGAGATGAAGATCACATTGAGGATCAGCTGGCGCAGCGGCGCTATGGTTTGCGCCAACGGCTGTTGCGCCACCACGCCCCAACCAGTGCTGGGCACCGTGGCAAAACCGGCTAGCATCTGCACGCCGACGCTGTTGGTCAGCTGACGGGTACCGTCCTTGAGGGTGGCGAGTTGGTCGATCAGTTCATTGCCACTGACTACCGTACCCACCCGCTGCGCATCAGGGTGATAGAGCAGGCGCCGGTTGCGGTCGACCACATAAAGGTAGGAGCCATCCTGGTAATAGTGCTCGCCGAGCAAGCTATTGAGGATGTTGTGCTCGCGCAGGTACAGACTGCCGCCGACATAGCCCAGGTAAGTGCCTTGGCTGTCGAACATCGGCTGCGACAGCGCCACCACCAGATTGTTGGCTGATGACAGGAACGGCGTGGAGACCAGCGCCCGGCGCTCACGCAATGCCTCTTGCGAGCCTGGAGAATGAACCTTGGCGCCGAGCAAGTGGCGCAGTGAGGCGGGCGACACCGCGCGCAACACGCCTTGTGCGTCGATGACGAACGTTGAGTTGAAGGCGCTGCTTTGGCGCAGCAAACGTTCAGTTTCTGCCAGCAGCGCTGCCTTGTGGTTCAGTTGCAGCGCTTGAACCCCAGCGCTGAAACTCAGCTGTTGCAGGCCATTGCCCATAAAGGTGTCGGTAATCGCCGCAAGCTTTGCGGCATACACCCGGTTGGACTCCAGTGAGTGGTCGATCAACAGCTGGCGTTGCACCCGGTAGCTGGCGAAGTAACTGGTCAGCAACATGAGCACGGCGGTAAGCGCCGAGAGCACGAGGATGAGTGTGCGCAGATCCAGGCGCAGTCCTTTTTTGGCGTGTGGCAATCCTGACCTCACTGACAGGCAGAGCGAGCAATAACCTTACTCGCTCTGCGCCATCGCAGCTACGTGAACGGTGAAACGGGAACAAACTGACGGGGCGCGTGAACAGCGGCTTTCAGAAAGCTCCCACGTCACTGGCTCTGGTTCAATTCATCTTCCACTTGCTGCATGCGCTCCTGCGCCAGCGCTTGGACCTTTTCATCCCGGGCACTTTCGCGCATCAGCCCGGTGAGCTTCTCGCTCAGCCGCTTGCCCTCGGCAGTTTCCCCCAGTGCCTTGGCCTTGGCTGGATCCTGGGTGGCCTGGACGATGGTGTCGAACTCGGCATCGCTGAAGTTCTTTTCGCTGTACAGCTTGAACAGGTCGTTACGCTGGTCTTCGACGGTCAGGTGTTTGCGCAGCACGACCTTGATGTGCTCTTGCGGCACCTGCGGATGGGTCATGGCGAGCAACGCGGCCATGCGGCCGATGTTGTGCTCGTAGGCATCCTGCAGGGGCAGGTTGGCAAGGATCTGCTCTTCACGAGTCGGTTTCTGGTCGCAAGCGGCGAGGGCGCCGAGCAGGAGCAGGGGCAGCAACAGTTTGGGCAGGCGGATCATCGACAGGCAGGCCTTGGGCGCGGGAGAGGCGGCCAGTTTACCGGTTTTTTCCTCGCTAGCAGCACACGCCAGCCTGTCGGAATCAGGGCTTTTTTCCGACTTTGATTAAACGCATGGTTTTTGACACGACCTGCCCGCATCCACCTGAATAGACCAGCAATCAGAGGCTTAGGCCCTTGTCTGGCAATCGGGGAGAAACGTTATGAAAAGGTGCATGGTGCAGGGCGACATGCTTGCAGATCGCACGTGCGAGCAGTATCCGACGGTTACGTTGTGCGAGGCGTGCATTCGCGAGGACGAGCAGTCAGGGCCAAACCGGCAAATTCTTGTAGTCGAAGGCGCCAGCGACGGCGCGCTCGATGACACCTGTGAATGGTGCGGCCACCCAGCATGAGCCCAACCATTTTCGGTGGCGCTGGCGGTGCGCGGCTGATCGCCAGGCAGGGCCCTCAGCGCTCGGTGCTGTTCGTTTCTGCAGGCCTGCTGCAGCCGAAAAAACGCGATCACCCGCTGGCGCGGCGGCAACTGTACTTGAACTACGGTGCCCTGGGCCTGGCCACGTTGTGTGAGGTCAATGGCCTGGATACGCTGATGGTGCATGGCGAGCATGAACACCCCTCGTCGCTGGTGCAGCGCCTGCACCAGCAGGGGCGGATCAGTGCCGATACCCAGGTGCTGCTGTCGATCCCAAGTTTCTATGCCCTGGAGTGGTCGCGTCTGTTCTGCGAGGCAGTCAAGCGTGCCGACCGGGGGGCACGGATTGTGGTCGGTGGGCGTTGGGTCACAGGTCCGGACAAGGCTTGGCTGCAGGGGTTGCTGCCGCAGGCGGATCTGATTGTTCAGGGGGTAGGCGAGGCGCTCTTGCCCAGGCTGCTGGATTTCCAGGGGCAATGGCAAGCGCCCGCTGATTGCGGTCTAAATCATCGCCTGGTCGAGGGTTTTGCACGCTATCAGCCAAGCATTGAAACCTCTCGCGGCTGTGGCCGCGGCTGCGCGTTCTGCGAAGAACGAGCGATACCACTGGAAGACCTCAAGGCGCCAACGCTGATCGTCAAGGAGCTGCAACGCATCATCGCCGCCTATGGTGATCAAACGGTGCGTCCGTACTTTCAATCATCCTACCTGGTGCCTAAGCGACGCTGGGCCGAGCAGCTTGCCGATCAGGTCCAGCGCGCGGGCATCGACGTCGCCTGGCGCTGCGAAAGTCGGGTCGACAGCGTCAAGCCCAACGCGGTGGCTGCTCTGGCGGCGGCCGGCATGAAAGTGATCGACCTGGGGCTTGAGTCGGCCTCGCTGCAGCAGCTCAGGCACATGAACAAGGCGCCTGAGCCAAGGCGCTATCTCGACGCGGCCAGCGAGCTGCTCGAAACCTGCGCCAGCCACGGCATCTGGGTCAAGCTCAATGTGCTGCTGTATGCCGGGGAAACGGCGCGCACCCTGGATGAAACGCGGCGCTGGCTGGATGCCCATGCCCAGTACTTCAAAGGCCTGTCGGTGGGGCCGGTGGTGGTCTATGGGCCGAACAGCCATTGCGCAGATTTTCTACAAGAGCTGCGTGTGCTCGGCGCATCGCCGGTCGACCCTGCCAGTGCCCAGGCCGGTGGCGTGACCCAGATGCACCTGAGTGCTGAGCTCAGTTCCGAGCAGGCCGAGCTTGAGAGCCTGGCATTGTCCAGGCGCTACATGACGCAAAGCGACTACTTTGATCTGAAGTGTTTTTCCTATTACCCACGCGATTACAGCCATGCGCAGTTCGAACGTGATGTGGCCGCCTGTGATGTATCGCGGCTGCCTTTTCGCCTGCCGGCGTGATTGGCACGCTACGGTTTGATTGATTAGCTAAGGATGAGCCCATGTACGAGAAAGATGTCAAAGACTATGCCCGCGAGCAGGAACAGCGGGTATCGCGGTTGGAATACCGGGTGGTATCGCACAACGACGGCCGTTCTGGCGGCCGCCAGAGTCTGATGCGCGACTATGCAAGGATTCTCTATTCTTCGTCGTTCCGTCGCCTGCAAGGCAAAATGCAGCTGCTGTGGATCGATGCCGGGCGCTTCAATCGCAATCGCTTGACCCACAGCCTTGAAGTCGCGCAGATCGCCCGCTCGATCGCCAGCGACCTGGAGCTCAAGGACACGGTGGTCGCCGAAGCCGCAGCGCTTGCCCACGATATCGGCAACCCGCCGTTTGGCCATCACGGTGAAACCGTGCTCAATGAGCTGTGCCAGAGCTGTGGCGGCTATGAAGGCAACGCCCAGGCGTTTCGCATTCTGCGCACGCTGGAGCGCAAGCACCATGCCTATGACGGGCTGAACCTCAATGTCCGCACCCTGATGGGGGTGACCAAGTACTTCCATCTGCGCCAAGACGACCCGAAGAAATTTCTCTATGACGACGATCATGCGTTTTTAACTGGCGAGCTGGCCAAGCACGATGTGCAGATCGTCAAAAGCATCGATGCCGAAATCATGGATTTGGCCGACGAGATCGCCTACGCCGCGCATGATCTGGAAGACGCCTTGAGTTTCGGGTTGATCAGCCTTGGCGAGATCCTGCACGAGTTCAAGATCAGTGAAAAGTTTTCCGACGCCTACGACACGATCGAGCGCCTGGCCAAGGAGGTCCAGAACGATGCCATGCAGGCTCGCCGTTCCGGGTCGTCAGAGGAATACGCCATGGTGTTGAAGAAGGAATTGACCTCCAAGATCGTCAATACCCTGTGTGAAGATATCGGACTGGTCGGCGGCAAACTTGGCTACAAGCAGCACGGTAAACTGGCCGAGGGCCTGAAGAAACTGCTGTTCAAGGCCATCTTGCGCAAGAAGGACGTGCAACTCTACGAAAAGCGCGGCGAGCAGGTTATTCGCAAGCTGTTCGAGGTCTATACCGATGAACGCTACAACAAGGACAACATGCTCCTGCCGCCAGAGCTGCGCTCGGTCCAAGGGGACCGCAAACGTCTAGTGACTGACTATATCGCCGGCATGATGGACCTTTACGCCATGCAGGAATACGAGCGGTATTTCGGCAAGGGCAGCCTTGATGGTTATTACTTCAAGTAGGCGCCAACCAGGGCCGCGGTGCTGCCTGGAATCAGGTGATTTGCCAAGGCCCTGCCAATCGCGTAGAAAACCGCCTTTGCCCACGGCCTAGAGTGCAATGAAAAGCTGGACGATCACCTCGGTAAACCCTGATGCCATCGATGAGGTAGTGTCCTTTGTCGATAGCGCCCGCCGTGCGCTTTTTCCCATGCTGGCGGGAGCACCACTGCCTGCCGACCTCGCGCGTTTTGCCGCAACTTACCTGGACGGCGACGGCCACTTTCTGATCGCTCGTGACCAAGCTCGCTTGGTCGCAGCCATTGGCTATCTGCCTTACGACCAGCGCTTTGCCCAACTCGATTATCGCGGGGTGAACACGGTTGAGATCGTCAGGTTGTTCGTCCTGCCGGACTATCGCCGCTGTGGTCTGGCTCAGGCGCTGTTCCAGGCGTTGCGCGAATGCGCGGTGAACGCCGGGGTCGAGCTATTGTACCTGCATACTCATCCGTTCTTGCCGGGGGCGATCAGCTTCTGGGAGCGCCAGGGGTTCGCGATAATCGATGTCGAACAGGATCCGCTTTGGCGTACCACCCATATGCAGTTGTCGCTAAGCTAGCGCTGCTTCAGAACCCACCCGTCAAAGGGAACTCGACCGCCAAGCGAATCTGATCGGCATCCAGCTCGGCCTGCGCGGTATTGCCCCGATGCACGTTGTGACGCAGCGAGAAGGCAGTGCCTTTGGCCTTGCCACTCTGCACCACATAGCGCGCCTCCAGATCACGCTCCCAGTGCTTGCCGCCCTTGCCATAGCCCAGGTACGCATAGCCGCCATGCTGATCGACATGGCTGCCATCGATATCGAAGCCGCGTACATACAGCGCGGTCAGGTTCAGCCCGGGCACGCCATAGGCGCCCATGTTCAGGTCATAGCGCGCCTGCCACGACTTCTCGTTGGGGGCGTTGAAGTCGGACAGCTGCACGGCGTTGCTGATGAAGATCGCGCCGCGGGTGACATAGTCGAACGGGGTGTTGCCATCGACCTGCTGCCAACCGAGGCTGAAGCCGTGCGGCCCGTGGTTGTAGCGCGAGACCAGGCTCCAGGTGGTGTTGTCAATCTGCCCGGAGAGGGCTTTGCCGGTGTCGCTGGTGCGATACAGGTTGAGATCCAGGCTCAGGCTGCGCCGATCATCCAGGGCGTGGCTGAGGGTGCTGCCCAGGTAGTGTTGGTTCCAGCTGTCTTCATAGCGCGAAGTGTAGAGACTGGCGCTGACTGCGCTGCTCGGGTTCCACACCGCACCGGCCAGGTCGAAGCTGTTGCCCTTGCGTGCATTGGAATAATTCACCACGAAGCCTTGATCGTGACTGGAGGCGTTGCGGTCGGTACTTTCGGTGAAATGCCCGGCGACCAGCTTGAGGGTGTCGATCTCGTTGCTGGTGAGGAACAGTCCGGTCGCGGTCTCGGGCAGCAGGCGACTGTCTGAGGAGCTGAAAACGGGCGTCTTGACTCGCTGCTCGCCGTAGGACAGCACTGTGTTGGACAGGCGCAGCTTGAGCGCCGCGCCGCCACGGCTGTACTCGTTCTTCGGGTGGCCCTGGTTGTCCACGCCCAGCAGGCGCGCTTTGCCGGCGCGGCCGCCGCCGCTGTCGAGCTGCACGCCGAGGTAGGCATGGGCATCGACGCCGACGCCGATCAGGCCTTGGGTGAAGCCGGACTGCACGCTGCCCATCAGCCCGTAGGCCCATTCCTCGGCTTTACCGTTACGTTCGCTGCGCGGCTTGTAGGCGTTGCGCGCGCTGCTGTTGCTGCCCCCATGACGGTAGTCGCGCTGATCGAACACGCTGCGGTTGAGCAGGCTCCAGGTGCTGTCTTGGACAAAGCCGTTGGACTGCGACTGGGCAGACTCAGCCGCGGCCAGGGCGCTGATGCCCAGCCAGGGCAGCGCCAGGGTCATACGTAGCAAAGGGCTCATTGACCGGCCTCCAGTTTCTCCAGTTGCACCTGCAGGCGGGCTTTGGCGCGGGCGGGGAGGTTGTCTGGCAGCGGCTGGGTATGCCCGGTCGGCTCGCCGACCTGGATCAGCATGACCATGCCCATGGCCAAGTGTGGAATGCACTGGATGCCGTACAGCCCCGGTACCCTGAAGGTCTGCTCGACGGGCTGGTTGAGCTTGCTCTTGAACGGCTCGGCACCGGTGGGCAGCAGGGTGGCGATGGTGGCTGCGTTGTGCCCGTTCTGGGTAGGCAAGAAGCGCACGCTGTCGCCCGGCGCGATGTGCAGATGGTCTGGCTCGTAGACCATTGCGCCGTCGGCGCCACGGTTGAGCATTTTCACTTCATGGACTTCAGCCAAGGCCTGCGGGGCGAGCAGGGCGCTGGACAGCAGCAGGGCAAACGGGCGCAACAGCATGGCGAGAACTTCCAGGTTCAGGGGGCGCGAAAGCGCAGGATGCGCGCGCCGTCGTAAGGGTCGGTGAGGTAGTGGGCGTGCACGCCAAAGGTGCTCAGCAGACGTTCAGGGGTGAGCACCTCGAGTGGCTTGCCAAGCGCGACCAGACGGCCCTGGTCGAGCACTGCCAGCCGGTCGCAGGTCAGTGCCTGGTTGAGATCGTGCAGCGCGACCAGGGTCGTCACCGGCAGCGCCTGCACCTGTTGCAGCAGGCTCAACTGGTGTTGGATATCCAGGTGGTTGGTCGGCTCGTCGAGCAATAGCACCTGCGGTCGTTGCGCCAAGGCGCGGGCGATGTGCACGCGCTGGCGCTCGCCGCCCGACAGGCTATGCCAGAGGCGCTCGCGCAAGTGCAGCGCATCGAGGTTGAGCAAAGCCTGTTCGACGATGCTGCGGTCGTCTTTAGAGAACGGCGCGAGGGCCGACAACCACGGCGTGCGGCCGAGGGCCACAGCATCGTAGACGCTGATGGCGTCGCTGGTGTCGGCTTGTTGCTCGACCAGGGCCAGGCCCTGTGCAACCCGGCGCCGCGGCATGTGCGCCAGTGGCTCGCCGAGCAATTGCACCGTGCCGCTAGTGGGTTTGAGCAAGCCGGCCAGAAGCTTGAGCAGGGTCGACTTGCCCGAACCGTTGGGGCCGACCACCCCTAAGGTTTCGCCGGGGATCACTGCCAGGTCGATGGCTTGCAGCACCGTGCGCCCGCCCAGGCGCAAACTGAGGCCCAGGCAGGACAACGGCGCCACCTGCAAGGCTGTCATTACCGTCATGGGCGCCCCCTGCGGCTGACCAGAATCAACGCGAACACCGGCGCGCCAATCAGCGCCGTGACCACGCCCACCGGAATCACCTGGCCGCTGATCAGCGTGCGCGAGAGGATATCGGCGCTGATCAGGAACAGCGCCCCGCCCAGGGCACTGGCCGGCAGCAGGCGGCTATGCCCGGGGCCAAGCAGCAGGCGCAGGGCATGCGGGATGACCAGCCCGACAAAGCCGATGGCGCCGACGATCGACACCATCACGGCGGTCACCAGCGCTGCGCAGCTGATCAGCAGCAATTGCGTGCGCCGGACCGGGACGCCCAGCGAGGCAGCCGAGTCGGCGCCAAAGGTGAACGCGTCCAAGGCGCGCCGATGCCACAAGCACACCGCCAGCCCCAACAGGGCGACTGGCAACGCCAGCCACACCGAAGGCCAGCGCACTCCGCTTAAGTTGCCCAACAGCCAGAACAGAATGCCCCGCGCCTGTTCAGCGGTTGCCGACTTGGTAATGAGAAATGCTGTCAGCGCGCTGAACAGCTGCGAGCCTGCGATACCGGCAAGAATAACCTGGGCGTTGCTGCTACTGGGGCCACTGGCACGCGACAGCAGCAAGACCAGGCCAAAGGCGGCGAGGGCGCCGATAAAGGCGCCACCGGACATCGTCAGCGCCGCACCGCCCAGACCGAGCAGGCCGACTGCCACCGCGCCGGTCGAGGCCCCGGCCGATAGCCCCAGCAAATAGGGTTCGGCCAGCGGGTTGCGCAGCAATGCCTGGAGGATCACCCCGCAGGTTGCCAGCCCGGCGCCGCACGCCGCGGCGACCAGGGTGCGGGTGAGGCGATAGTTCCAGATGATGCCGGCATCGATCGGGTCGACCGGGTAGCCCGCGCTCCACAACTGGTTGGCCAGCACCTGATAGACCACGCTTGGCGACAGTGGCGTCTCACCGATGGCGATGCCCGCCAACAGGGCCGCGAACAGCGCGGCCAGGGCCAGGGCGGTGTAGGGCAGCAGGCGGATCATGGTTGCGCGGCTTTACCGGAGGCGAAGGCGCTGGACAGGGTTTCCAGGCCACGGAACAGGCGAATACCGGCCTGCATGGCGTCGGCGTCGAGAACGACGATACGCCCTTGCTTGACCGCATCCATGTTCTGCGTGACCGGGTCGTTGCGCAAGAACTCCAGCTTTTTCTGGTAGTCATCGGCTGGGAAGCGGCGACGGTCCATGCGCGCGATGATCAGCCAGGTCGGGTTGGCCTTGGCCAGGGTTTCCCAGCCAACCGTGGGCCACTCTTCGGTGGACTCGACCACATTGCGCACCCCCAGGGTTTGCAGCATGAAGTCGGCCACGCCTTGGCGACCGGCGACGTACGGGTCGATATCCAGGTCGGCACTGGAGAACCAGAACAGCGCCGAGGTGTGCGACAGGTCCTTGCCGGCCAACTGCTGCTTGGCGTTGTCCAGGCGCGCCTTGAGTTTGGCATTCAGTGCGCTGCCGCGCGCTTGCACGTTGAAGATCTCGGCCAGCTGGCTGACGCTCTTATAGATGCTGTCGATCTGGAACGGTTGCAGGCGGGTGCCGTCGGCGCCGACCAGGTTGTCCTTGCCTTCGCAATCGGAGGGCAGCAGGTAGGTGGGAATGTTCAGTTCAGCAAATTGCTCACGGGTGCCGACCACGCCCTGGGCGCCGACCATCCACTCGAATTGTACCGCCACCAGTTGCGGGCGCTTGCCGACCACGGCCTCGAAGCTTGGGTCGTTGTCAGCCAGGCGCTCGACCTTGTCGTTCTGCGCTTTGTACTCCGGCAGGACATTGTTGAACCACAGCGAAGTGCCGGCCAGTTTTTCGCCCAAGCCCAATGCGTAGAGCATCTCGGTGCCCGCCTGGCCGATGGTCACGGCGCGCTCGGGGGCCTGGGCAAAGGTCTGCGGTGCGCCACAGTTGTCGACCGTCAACGGGTAGTGGGTGGCGGCGGCTTGGGCCAGGCCGGTCAGACTCAGGCCGGCGAGCAGGGCGGCGAAACGAGGCAGCATGATGGGGTGATCTCCTATCGAACAGTTCACGGAATGAACGCACGGACAGGCATCGCCAAGCCCGTTGCGCAAGGCAACAGGCCACACCCTGGCAAGGGTGGAGATGACCATCCCGGACACCCCGCCGGTTGGAATATGTAGGCCGGCAGGTCTCCTGACTGATGCGTCTGCGCCCGGCTCCAGCCTTCCCGGATCAGCGGATCCAGTGGCATCGATGGAGCGGGCTCGGCACCTACAGTTGCGGGGGCAGTTCCAGTTGGCCTGCGTGAGGGCAGGCCGGGGATTCCCTATTATTTCCGTGGTGGAAACCGGCGGGCGGCATGGTAGACCATCAGGCCGCCGGGTGAAACGCTTTTCACAGGTACTTGAGCCAGGCGATGTCGCGTCGGCGTGCCTTGAGCCGGGCGAACCAGCGCACTGGCAAGTACAGCGAGACCGCCAGCAGCAGCGCTGCCAGCCACACCGCGCCGATGCTGTCGAAGCCGAAGTAATCGCCGTGGTTCAGGCCAAACAGGGCCACGCTGGCCAGGTACAGCAACTTGAGCACGTACAGGTGCAGCAGGTAGAAGAACATCGGCGCGGCGCCGAACACCGCCAGGATACTGATCCAGCGTGCCTGCCCGGCGCGCTCGAAACCACGCAACAGCAGCAGGCCGGCGCCCAGGGTCAGGGTCAGGAACAGCAGCGACGGCGGGTACTTGGTGATGTTGAAGAAGCTCATCAGCGTTTGCGTCAGCGTCGGGTAACTGCTCCACGGCGCTTCGCCATAGCCGTTGAGCATGCGCAGCACGAGAAAGCCCAGCAGGACCAACGCGCCGGCCAGCAACAACCGGTGCTGACGCTCGCCAGCATCGCTGGCACGGGCGAACCATGGGCCCAGGCCATAGCCGAGGGCGATTACCCCGATCCACGGCAGAACCGGGTACGAGGTGCGCAGGCGCAGGCTGTCAGAGAACTCCAGCCAGCCGCGGTCATGCAGGATCGCCCACGGCACATGCATCCACGACCCTGGCGCGAAGTGCAGCCCGTCGAGCAGGTTGTGCCCGGCGACGATCGCCGCGCCCAGGGCGATCAGGGCAGGGCGTGGCATCCAGACCAGCAGCGACAGGGCGATCATGCTCACGCCAATGGCCCAGATCACCTGCATGTAGATCACGCTGGGTGGCAGCTGGAAGGTCCAGGCGAAGTTGACCAGGGTGAACTCCAGCACCACCAGGAACAGCCCACGCTTGAACAGGAACGCCGAGACATCGCCCCGGCCCTGGTATTTTTCGCCATACAGCCAGGCGGAAAGACCGGTCAGCAGGACGAACACCGGCGCGCACAGGTGAGCCAAGGTCCGGCTGAAGAACAGCGACGGGTCGGTGGCGTCGATGGCCATGGGGTCGCTGACCTGGCGATGCAGGAAGAAGGTTTCACGCACGTGATCCAGGAGCATGAACACGATTACCAGGCCGCGCAGGGCATCGATGCTTTGCAGGCGCTGGGTGAGCAGGGTGGGGGTGGCGCTGGCGCTTGTCATGGGAGGGGTCGCAGGCAGGAATGGATATCAAATGAAACGTTATCTTATAACTATTCGATTTGCGAGTGATAGGGATTTTTGTGCGGGTCTGGTGTTGGTGAGATGCGACAGGCGCTATCGCGGGCAAGCCTGCTCCCACAGGACCAATGGGGCCCTCTGTAGGAGCGGGCTTGCCCGCGATGACGTCAGCACTGCCTCAATCGATCAGAAGCTGTAATCCACCGTCGCAAAGTACGAGCGCGGCGCCCCCAGCAACCACTGCTCGCCACTGTACGCCGACACCACATAATCGCGGTTGAGCAGGTTGTTTAGCTGCAGCCCCAGGCGCACATCCGGCAGCACCTGCCAGCCCAGGTTGGCATCGACCACGGTATACCCCGGGATGCGCTTGCTATTGGCCGTGTCGGCATACCGCGCATCGACATAACGCAGGCCAACACCGGCATCCAGCGCCTGCCCAAAGCCTTTGCTCAACCACACATTGGCACTGCGCCGTGGCACGTTGTCCGGGCGGTTGCCACTGCGGTCCACCGCCACCCCTGCGACCACTTCATCGAAGTCATCGAACTTGGCGCGCACCAGCGAGGCGTTGGCCGAGACATGCCATTGGTTGGCCAAGGCCAGTTCCACGCTGGCTTCCAGACCGTTCGAACTTTGTTGGCCAGCCTGTTGTGGCTCGTGGGTGATCGGGTTGTCGACCAACAGCTTCTTCTTGACGATGTGATACGCCGCCAAGGTCCACTCACCGCGGCCGTCCCAGAAGCGCTGCTTGAGGCCCAGCTCGGTTTGCTTGGACTCGGTCAGGTCGTAGTCCATCTGCGTCGGGCTGAGGCTGACCAGGTTGTTCACGCCGTCCTCGCTGGTGGAGTACTGGCCATACAGCGACAGGTCGTCGGTGACGGCGAACACCAAGCCTGCGCGCCAGTTGCCGCCATTGAGGCTGCGGTCGCTGCGGCTGCCATCGAGCAGGTTGTCGCGGTCGATGTGGTTCTGGTCGCGGCGAATCCCGGTGACCAACGACAGGCGCTCGGTCAGCTGGGTGCGGTTCTCGGCGAACAGGGCGAAGGTGTGGGTGGTGCTTTGGGTGCGCGGGCGCAGCGGGCTTTGGCTGTCGAACCAGCCGGGCGCTGGGCCCCACGCGTCGATGTAGTCGCCGCCGATGTCATTGTAGGGCGCATTGTTGGTGAGCTTGAAGCGGATCTTGTTGTACTCGGCGCCGACCACAGTCTTACTGGCCAGGCCGAACAGCGAGTGGTCGAAGGTGAAGCTCTGGCGATCGCCGATCTGCTCCTGGTTGTGCTTGATCTCAAGGAAGCCATTGCGCAGCAGCTGGCCTTGGGCTGCGTCCCAGTTGTAGTTCTCGGCATTGCGCCAGTGTCGACGGCTCTTGATGTAGTACAGCTGGTTGCTGGCGTTGACGCTGTCGCTGAGGGTCCAGTCGGTGTTCAGGCGCGTCCACTCATCGTGATAGCGCAGCACGTCGTTGCGCACGTTGTAGTTTTTCTTGCGCAGGCTGTCGCGGTAATGACCGTCGATCAACGGCGTGCCGAAGTAGTTCATCGGCTCGGCATCGCCGCGCTCGTGGGCGAGGGTGAAGCTCAAATCGTCCGTGGCATCGAAGCGCAGCGCGGCGCTCAGGGCCAGGTTGCGCGAGTCGCCGCGGTCGACGTAACCGTTGCCCTGCTGTTGGTTCAGGGTCATCCGATAGCTCAGGCGTTGGCTCAGACTGCCGCCGCTGTCCAGGCCGAGTTGCGTGCGGTCCCAGGAGCCATAGCCCAGGCGTAGGTGATTGCGGATCTCGCCTGCGAAGGGTTTTTTCGGTATCACGTTGACCACCGCACCGGTGGCGCCCTCACCGTAGAGCACCGAGGCAGGGCCACGAATCACGTCGATACGCTCGACCATCCACGGATCGACCGGGAAGGTCTGGGTGCCTGCGCCGGTATACAGCCGGGCACCGTCGAACAGGGTCATCACCGAGCCGTGGCCGGTAAAGCCGCGTGCCGAGAGCGCGGTGCCGCCATCGCCTGGGTTGCCGATGAAGGTGAGGCCGGGCGAACGGCTGACGGCGTCTTGCACGGTGAGGTTGCTGCGTTGCTGGATCTGTTCGGCGCTGATGCTGCTGGTGCTGGCCGGGGTTTCCAGGGCGCTCAGGCCCAGGCGTGAGCCTGCTTGGGTCGGCGTGGCCAGGTCGACGCGCGGTTCGTTGCGCACCTCGGTGATCGCTGTCGAAGGCAGGGCCAGCACTGCGCGTTGAGGCTCATCGGCCAGGGCCGGAAGGGAAACGGCCAGGCAGGCCGCCAGGGTGTGAAGCTTGCTTGTACGGGACATGTCGTTCCACTGCTGCAGGAAGAAATGGTTCCCGGTGGAAACAACGCAAAGACGAGCACGCACGGGCGCAGGCGCGCACGCGCAAACCGGCCTGCGCCCGCCCACCGCGGGTTTGCCAACTGAAGCTTCAGGCCGGTCTCCGGGCTTGCGAGGATCAAGAAACCTTCACCTTCCCATGCATACGCACAGTGGTCTGTCGAAGATTTCGCTCGCTTACCGTTGCGGGGGCAGCGCCGGACTTGTCGTGAACACGACGCACCGGCTTCCCGTTTCACCCTGCGCACGGCGGCGCAGGACACCTGAAACTGGCGCGCATCTGACCACCGAATGCAGGGGGCGTCAACGCAACGCAGTAGGAAATTTCTGTGATGGGACGCAGGCTTATGAGTTTTTACTGTTTTTTTTTCGAACTTTTCACATTCAGCATGCCTCGAAGCGAGCGATTCCCATCAACATTCACGTCATGGAGACTTCCGCGAATGTCCACCCGTAATCTGCTGCGTCACTCATGCCTGCTTGCCCTGTTGGGCGCTCCCCTGGCGGCCTCTGCCGCGCCAAGCACCGATCCACTGTTCACCTTCGGTGTGCTGGGTAGCTACGACAAGTTCAAGTATGAGGGCGGCTCGCAGTCCGAGACCGATCACCTGGGCCAGGGCGGTGTGTTCGCCAACTTCGGCAACAAGATGACCGCTGAGTCCGGCTTGATCTATCAGGTTGGCGCCGAGGCCAAATATGGCAAGAAGAACGACAACAAGCTCAAGGAAGCCCAGATCGACCTCGACCTGGGTTGGCGCGCTGCGCTGGATGCGCGCAACTTCGTCGACATCACCGTCGGCGGTGGCTATGACTGGTCGCGCTTTGAGCCTGAGCTCAACGACCTGGACACCGAGCTGACCTACAAGTCGCCGTTCGCCAAGGCTGCGCTGGGCTACAACCATCAGTTCGATGCCGCGACCCTGCGCGTTGAAGTGGGCGCACGGCACACGATCGATGGCCGCGCCAAGCTCAGGGTGGATGATTTTGGCAGCGACACCGTCGACATGAAGGACCGCACCAACCCGTATGCCGAGGTCAGTCTGCTGATGAACCAGCAAGGCGGCATGCCGATCTATGCCGGGGTTTACTACACCCGCACCGAGTACAAGCTCGATGAGGATTCGCCGGTAGCCGATAACACCAAGCTCAAGCGCGATGAGTTTGGTGTCAAGGTAGGTCTGGCGTTCTGAGTTAGGCGTCAGGTAGCTGTTACCTGCACCGGCCTCTTCGCGGGCTTGCCCGCGAAGAGGCCGGTGCAGACAGCGCAAATGCTGCTGTTAGCGTCCGCGCCGCCGCGACACCCGCGCCTCGATATTCTTGCGCCCGATCAACAGCGCAGGCTTCTCCACCACCGGCTCATCGGCTAGCCATTTGTACATCACCAAACAATCCACCAACCCCAGCCGGGCATGCCGATAGGCCTTGGGCAGGCGCCCGACCGTTTCGAACCCCAGCGTGTGCCAGAGCGCCACGGCCACCTCGTTAGTGGCCACTACCGAGTTGAACTGCAGGGCGAGAAAACCTTCTTGGCGCGCCAACTTCTGCGAGTGCTCGCACATCAGCTTGGCCACCCCGCGCCCGCGTGCTGCCGGGCAGACCATGTAGCCGCAATTGCCCACGTGCGCGCCGGGGCCAGCGGCGTTGGCCTTGAGAAAGTACGACCCGAGCAACTCACCGTCCTGTTCTGCCACCAACGTGCGCAGGGGCAGTTCCAGCCACAACTGGCGTGCCTGTTCGGCATTCAGCTGCGGGTCGTAGGCATAGGTCTCGCGGGCTTGGACGATGCTCTGGAAAGTCGGCCAGAAGCGCTCGAAGTCTTCCGGGGTCATGGGGCGGATGTGAATCATGGCGGTTCCTGCGCAGGCTTGGCCGCCAAGTCTGGTGGGCGCAGCGTCGCCGCGCAAGGGCGGCGACGCTGGCTGGGGTTTACTCGCTGAGCTTACCCACCGCATCCAGCGCGCGCGCCGAGTAGACCAACGCGGCGCCTGCGTTCATCGCCACCGCCACGCCCAGCGCCTCGGCGATCTCCTCGCGGCTGGCGCCGTGCTTGACGGCCTGTTGCGAATGCACCGCGATACAGCCGTCGCAGCGGGTAGTCACGGCCACGGCAAGGGAGATCAGTTCGCGGGTCTTGGCGTCCAGGTGGTTGGTCTTGGCCCCGGCACCGCTGGCGGTCATGTAGCCGGCCACGGTATCGGGCGACAGTTGCTTGAGATCGCCGATGCCGGCCATCAGCTGCTTACGGTAGGCGTCCCAGTCCATCATGCTCATTGTCTTCACCTTGTGGGGTTTACGGCAGGAGCTTTCAGGCTAGTCGAATGTGCGCGGCGAGGAGGGGGGAAGATGGTCGAAAAAAACTACGACTTACGAACCTGTCGACACCGTGGGAGCGGCTGAGTTGGCTCCCACGTTGCCCAGCAGGGGTTCAGATGTAGATGAACAGCAACAGCAATGCTGCCACCACTGCCCATTTCTCCAGGTAGTAGCGCATGCGATTACGCTTTTTTAGCGCCTTGCCGCGTTCACGGATCTTGTAGATGCGGGTGAACAGGCGGTTGATGCCGCCAGTCTTGTCATTGGCATTGTTGGGCGCCGCAGCAGCGGCCATGACGTTGCGGCTGAACCAGCGATTGAACGCGGTCGCCCAACGGTACTTGAGCGGCCGCTCGACGTCGCAGAACAGGATGATTCGGTTGTGCTCGGTGGTGTTGGCGGCGTAGTGGATGTAGGTCTCGTCGAACACCACTGCCTCGCCATCGCGCCAGGAATACTTCTCGCCGTCCACGTCGATGTAGCAGCCATCGTCGTTCGGCGTGTCCAAGCCTAGGTGGTAGCGGTACGAGCCGGCATACGGGTCGCGGTGGCGCACCAGCTTGGCGCCGGGCGGCAGGGTGGCGAACATCGCCGCTTTAACCGTGCCGATACCCTGCAGCAGCTCGGTGGTCCGTGGGCACAGGTTCATAGCCGAGGGGTGGCTCTCGCCATACCACTTCAGGTAGAAGCGCTTCCAGCCGGTCTTGAAGAACGAGTTGAAACCGACATCGTCATAGTTATCGGACTTCTTGATCTCGCCCACGTGCAGCAATTGCTGGGCTTCCTCGCGGATTTCCTGCCAATGGTCCTTGAGCGGTTGCAGCTCGGGGAACGATTCCACCGGCAGGTAAGGCTTGGCCGGGTGCTTGGAGAACAGGTACAGGAAGCTGTTGACCGGAGCCAGGAAACTTGAGTGATCGCCCAGTTGGCGAGTCAACTTGTGTCGTACCCGACCGCGTAGGTGAACATAGGCGATCGAGAGAACGAAGATCAGTACGAGTGCAATTTTCATGAACGGATACTTGTCGAAAATGGCCATGCGCCATGGCGTAAGCGCGCCAGCATAAACAATCGTCGTAGGACTTTGTACCTCTTGTTACATCCAATCGGGGTGACTTTGGTGCAATGGCCTACCGATTGCGCAAACGTTTCAACTGGTTTTTTGCCGATTTATAGACTAGGGAAGCGGTACACTCAGGTTCGCCTTCACCCATCAGGAATGCCCATGGCCAAGGAAGCACGCCCCACTGGCAGCCCTTTCAAACGTCTGTTTTTCGCCCTGTCACTGAGCGAGGCACAGCATCGTGCAATTGCGCAATGGCGACGTGAGCTGGGTTTACGCAGCGGTAAACCGGTGCCGGCAGAAAACTTCCACCTGACCTTGCTGTTTCTGGGGGATGTCGACGCGGCGCAGCTGCCGGCGTTGTGTGCGGCAGTCGATAGCATTGCCCGTCCGCAGGCGCCGCTGCGCCTGGTGCTGGACCGGTTGCAGGTGTGGCCGCGCCCTGGCGTGTTGGTGCTCGAAGCTGAGCAAACTCCCCCAGCGCTGCGCCAACTGGTCTATGCGCTGGAGCAGGCGGCGCTAGCGTTGGGGATTGCCCGCGAGTCGCGCGAATACCGCCCGCACCTGACCTTGGCACGGGAGTTCCGCGGCCAGCTGCCAGAGGCCGCCAGCGCGCCGGAGTTTTTCCTCAGTGCGCGCCACTTCACCTTGTACGAGTCACGCAAGGGCCGCTACTGGCCACTGGCGCAGTGGCCCTTGCTGGACTGACCCAGGCCTCAGAACTGCGGCGTGTACTTGACCGTCAGCATGAAGTTGCGCGGCTCGCCGTAGTTGTTGCTGCCATTGAGCTGGTTGAAGCCCGCTACCCAGTACTTCTTGTCGAACAGGTTGTTGGCGTTGACCGCCAGGTTCACTTCCGGGGTCAGCTGATAGGCAACGCGTGCGCTCCACACGGTGTAGCCGGGCACGCTGTAGGTACGTTCGTAACCGAGGGTGTGGCTTTGCGTGGTGAAGCCCAGGCCGGTGCTCCAGCGCTGGTCATCCACCGGTAGCTGATAGTCGGCCCAGGCGCGCAGCATGTGCTTGGGCGTCCACTGGCTGAACACGCGGCCTTCTTCGTCCGGGTCGTCAAGGAATTTGGTGGTGTTGTAGGTGTAGCCGGCAAACAACTGCAGGCCGCTGAGCACTTCGCCGCTGATCTCGGCTTCTACGCCCTGGCTGCGGACCTTGCCGGCGGCCGTGGAGCAGTACCAGTCGTCACAGGCAAAACCCGAGGCGGTATCGGTGACTGCGCGGTTTTCCTGATCGTAACGGAACAGCGCGATCGATGTGTTGACCCGTCCGTCGAGCAGCTCGGCCTTCAGGCCGGTTTCATAGTTACTGCCGATCACAGGCTTGAGCGGGGTATTGCCGACCGCGCGTTCGGTTTGCGGGATAAACACGTCGGTGTAGCTGGCGTACCAGGCCCACTCGCGAGTCAGGTCGTAGACAAAGCCCGCGTACGGGGTGACTTGCCCGGTTTCGGTCATGCGGCTGGTGGGATAACGATTGCCCGGATCGTTCGGGCCATTGAAGTCGATCGAGTCCCAGCTGTAGTCGAACCAGCTCACGCGGGTGCCCAGTACCAAGGTCAGGTCCTCGACTGGCTTGACTCGCCAGGCGCCGTACAGGCCCTTCTGGCGGATGTCGTAACTGGCCTTGTTGGCGCGGCCCATGTTGCCTGCCAGCAAGCTGTCACGGCTGGGTTCCGGGCGGCCATGGTCGATGTCGAAGATGCTGTCATCGGGGTCGGCAGCAAAATTGCGCCAGTACGCATCGTCCGAGGTCAGCTTGGAGTAGTTGCCACCGACAGTCACTTCGTGTGCCACGGAGCCTGTGTCAAAGTGGCCGACCAGGTTCATGTCCAGGCCGATCTTGGTGTTGTGAAAGTCGGTGATCCAGTCGGCATAGGTGATGCCGGTGCCATCGGGGTTCAGGCCCTGGCCGGTGGTCTGTACGCGCTGATGGGTCGAGGTGTTGGTCTCGTCCATGCGAATGGCCGCAGCCTTGTAGGTCCAGTCGTCGTTGAAGCGGTGCTCAAGGTCCAGGTAATAGGTGGTGACGTCGGTCTCGGCGCGGCTCCAGCGGGCGCCGGTGTAGGTCGAACGCGACACGTTGGCCGGCTTGCCGTCGGCGTAGCGGGGAATACCACGCAGCATCGGCCGGGATTGCTCGCGGCTGTAGCTGATACCGCCGCCAATGGTAGTGGCATCGTTCAGGTCGATGTCCAGGGCGCCATACAGCGAGTGGGTCTTGCCCCACTGGTAATCGATGAAACTGTCGCTCTGGTCTTCATCGAGCACCATCCGCCCGCGCACCTTGCCGTCGCTGGTCAACGGCCCGCCGGCGTCCAGCTGTAGGCCATAGTGATCCCAGGAACCGGCCTTGCCGGTAATCGCCACGGAGGGTTTGGCCTGGCCGCGCTTGCGTACCAGGTTGATCGCGCCACCGGGGCTGCCGGTGCCTTGCAGCAGGCCGGAGGCGCCGCGCAGGACTTCGACGCGGTCGAAGAACACCAGGTCCTGGGTCGCCCAGTTGCCCAGCGAGTAGTTGTTGCGCGGGATGGGTACGCCGTCGTACTGCCAGTCATCGATCTGGAAGCCGCGCGAGGTGATGACCATGCCCGGGCCGATGCCCTGGGCGCCGACCAGGCCGGTGGTGTGGTTGAGCGCGTCCTTGAGGTCGGTGATGCCCTGATCGTCGAGCTGCTTGCGGGTGATCACCGTCACCGACTGGGGGATTTCTTTAAGGGTGTGCGTGCCTTTGCCGAGGGTCACTGCGCGGGCCGCATAAGAGCCACTGCCTTCGCTGGTGGCGTCGAGATAGTTGTCCGTGACACTGGTCGCGCCCAGTTCCATCACGTCCTCGCCAGCGCTGGCCGGGGCCACGCTGAAGTGGCCACTGCCACTCACCCGCAACTGCAAGCCGCTACCGGCCAGGGCCGTCTGCATGGCCTGTTCGGCGCTCATCTGGCCGACCACGGCTGGGGCCTGCTTGCCGCGCACCAGCGCCGGTTCCAGGGCAATGATGTGGCCGCTCTGGCTGGCGATGCGATTGAGCGTGGTGGCCAGGCTCGCGGGCGGCAGGTTGAACGACAGGGTCTGTGCCTGGACCAAGGCACTGAAGCTGCTCATGGCGACGACGAGGGGCAGGGCGCGGGGCCAGTTGTTGTGCACGGTGTTCTCCCGATTTAGAGGTTGGCTGTCAGGAGATAGGTGGGACGAGAATTGAAAACCGGACACCATTACGAATGATTTGCAAAAATATTTTCATTATTGGCGTTTTGGCCCGATCAAGGTCAGCCACGGACCATAGCGCTTGACCTCGATCGGCAAGGCCTCGCTGAGTGCGGCCAAGGCGTGTTGCGGCTGGTCCAGGGTGAATACCCCTTGTACGCGCAAGGTGGCGATATCCGGGGCCACGCGAATGTAGCCGCGCTGATAGGGGCGCAGCGCATCGACCACCGCCTGCAGCGGCTCGTCGAGCACTTCCAGGCGGCCATCGAGCCAGGCGGCGCGCTGCTGTTGCTCACTGGCCAGGGGTTCGATGCCGGTGGCGCGCAGCAGCGCAGCCTGGCCCTGTTGCACGTCCAGCTGACGGCCATCGACAAGGCTGGCGCGCACGCTGTGTTCAAGCACTACCACCCGCGTGGCGTCGAGCTCCTGGCTGACCAAAAAGCGTGTGCCAAGGGCCTGCACCTGGCCTTGCGCAGTGCGCACGCGCAGCGGCCGCTTAGGATCGGGCGCCACCTGGATCACCAGTTCACCGTGGCGCAGCACCAGCAGACGTTGTTCGGCGTCGAACAGCAGGTCGACGGCACTGGCGCTGTTCAGGCTCAGGCGGCTGCCATCGTCCAGGATGAAGCTGCGCCGTTCGCCCGCGCCGGTATGCAGATCGGCCATCCAGTCCTGGGCGGTGTCACTGCGCCAGCCTGCCCACAGGCCCCCACCCAGCAGGCCAAGGCCGGCCAGACCGCGCAGTACTTCGCGCCGCGACTGGGTGGGTTGCAGCAGCAGGTTACGCGCGGCACTGGCTTGGCCCGGCGCGCGTCGATCGAGCGTGCGCAGCGCCGCGCACGGGCGAGCCAGGCGTTGTTGCAGGCGATCCCAGGCCTGCTGGTGGCGTGGGTCCTGCTCCAGCCACTGCTGCAGGCGCTGCAACAGGGCGGCATCGGGGCTGCGCGCATTGAGCTCGACCATCCAGTCGATGGCTTGTTCGCTGATGCTGTCCAGCGTGCGCGCGCTCATGATTGCAGCTCGCACAGGTAGCACTGGCGCAGGGCCTGTTTCATGTAGCGGCTGACGGTGCGCTCTGACAGCTGCAGCTTGCTGGCGATCTCGACATAGCTCATGCCATCGAGCTGGCTGTAGAGGAAGGCGGTCTTGACGATCGCAGGCAGGCCATCGAGCACTTGGTCGATGGTCAGCAAGGCTTCGATCAAGAGCAGTTGCTCTTCGGCCGAAGGGGCGACCTGCTCGGGCAGCAGGGCCAGGCGTTCGAGGTAGGCCTGTTCCAGTTGCCGGCGGCGGTGGCGGTCGAAGATCAGCCGCCGGGCGATGGTCGAGAGGTAGGCGCGTGGTTGCTCGATGCTGTCCGGATCGACCCGCGCCCCGAGCATCTGGCAGAACGCTTCGGCCGCAGTGTCTTCGGCATCGGCGCGATTGCGCAGGCGCTTGTGGATGTGTTGGAGCAGCCAGCGGTGATGGTCGCTGAAAAAGAAGCCCAGCTTGCGGGTCGAGGAGCTGTCCAACGAGTGATATCCGATCGTGAGTGTGAATCGTTCTCAATGGTAGCTGGGTAGGTTGTGCTCTCGCAATGGGAATCAATAGGGGCCGCAAAGCGGCCCCAGCGATCCTGCGTTCAAGCTGCTGCCTCGACCCCCTCGAACAACCGCAGCCCCAACTGACGCGCCCGCTGCAGATTGCTCGCATTGTCCCCGCTCTCACTGTCCGCCAACAGCGTCGAACCCAGCACCCGCGCGCCGCAATAATCGAAAATGCCGTGCTCGATCTGGGTAACCATCGCCTGCCCATAACCATGGCGTTCGAAGGTCCCCGCATCGGCCCCGGCGACCCCAACCAGTTGCACCGGCAGCCCGCCCAGTTTCTTGATCAATTTGCCGTCGGGGTGATAGTCGAACGCCCAGCCATTGCTGAACACCCGTTCAACCCAGCCCTTGAGCAGCGCGGGTAGCGACCACCAGTAGATCGGGTACACCAGCACCAGGGCATCGGCGCGCTCGATCCGCGCTTGCTCGAGCAGCACATCGGCCGGTGGCCCAGCCAAGCGGCGGTGCACCGCATGGTCAGCCAGGCCGAAGCGTGGATCGAAACCTTCCCTGGCCAGGTCGGCGATTTCACTGCTGTGTCCGGCGCGGGCCAGGCCCTCGGCGATCTGCCCGGCGAGGGCGTGGGTCAGCGAGGCGGGGTCGTGGTGGCCGATGACGATCAAGGCTTTCATGCTCGATTCTCCAGGATAGGGGTGCGCGCTAGCCACAAGGGCTATATACTCAAGGTAAGTTACGATTAGTAAGTTACTTTTGGTAGGTAATCGATGTCAAGCGCCGAAAAAACCTTGCCGCGTAAACGCCTGTCGCGTGACGAACGTCGCCGCCAGTTGCTGGAGGTGGCCTGGCAGTTGGTCCGCGAGGAGGGCACCGATGCCCTGAGCCTGGGCCGCCTGGCCGAGCAGGCGGGGGTCACCAAGCCGGTGGTGTATGACCATTTCGAAACCCGCACCGGCTTGTTGGCGGCGCTGTATCAGGAGTACGACGCGCGCCAGACGGCCATGCTCGATGCGGCATTGGCGCACTGCGAGCCGAACGTGCACAGTCGAGCGGCGGTGATTGCCCAGGCCTATGTCGATTGTGTGCTGAGCCAAGGACGAGAGATTCCGGGCGTCAGCGCGGCCTTGGCGGGCTCGCCGGAAATGGAAGCGTTGAAGCGAGTCTATGAAGGGCCGTTTCTGGAGAAGTGTCGCCTGGCCCTGGCGCCGTTTGCCCCAGGTGGGGATGTTGGCGTAGCGGGGTTGCGGGTGTTGGTGGGTGCGGCAGATGCGCTGGCGCTGGCGGCAGCGGCGGGCGAGTTGACGGCGGAGCAGGCCAGGCAGGAGTTGCAGGCGACCATTGTGGCGATGGTGGGGCGTCAGTGAGCGTAGTTAGGCCTCTGGGACCACTGCGCGCTCCATCGCAGGTTTTTGTAGGAGCGGGCTTGCCTGCGATGGAGCGCAGCGGTCCCAGGATCGATCACGCCACCGGAATCAACGGATCCGCCGCCGCCAACGCCGCAACCTTGTCTGCCGCTGGCGGATAGATCCACACCGAGTTGATCTGCTGCTTGAGTTGCTTGGCCTCGAATCGGTCCTCAGGCGGCGCCACTTGGCGATCCCAGCCCTCGGTATACACCGCGCCCCAGGCGCCCAGGTCCAGACAGGTCACGTACTTGGGCTGGCTGTAGGCCATCGGCGCCACCCCGATCAATTCGGCGGCGGCATTGTTGCCGGCATAACGCCCCAGCGGAATCGCGTGCTGGCAGGACATCACCGCATAGTTGCCGACCTCGTCGCACGCCGCATAGGCGACATCGCCGGCGGCATAGACCGCGCCATTGCCCTTGACCTTGAGGTTGCCGTCGACATGCAGGCGGCCCTGGCGGTCGCGTTCGCCACGGATCTGCTCGGTGAGTGGGTTGGCCTTGAAGCCCACGGTCCAGATCACTGTCTTGGCCGGGATGCGCTGGCCATTGTCCAGCAGCACCCCATCGCCATCGACTGAGGCCACGGTGGCGCCGCAGATCCATTCGATGCCCAGCTCGGTTGAAGCCGCCTCGATGGCCGGGCTGATCCCCGCGCCCAGCGCTGCGCCAATTTTCGCGCCGCGATCGACCACGACAATGCGCGGGGTCACCTGCTCACCGAAAATGGCGCGCAGCCGAGTCGGCAATTCGGTCGCGGTCTCGATGCCGGTAAAGCCGCCGCCGGCGACTACCACGGTATTGCGCGCTGGGCTGTCAGGCTGGGAGGCGAGCGACTTGAGGTGCTCTTCCAGGCGCGTCGCCGAGTCGATCTTGTCGACGTCGAAGGCGTGTTGATCGAAACCCTCCAGCGCAGGGCGGTTGAGCAGGCTGCCACAGGCCATGATCAGCCGGTCATAGCCAATGCTCAGCTCAGCCCCGGAAGGATCACGATAGGCCACCGACTGGCGGCCCTCATCGATGCGGTAGGCGGTGCCTTTGATAAAGCGTACGTTGACCGCGTCGAACAACGCTTGCAGGGGGGCGGCCATGGTGTGCACGTCGGGCTCATAAAACCGCGGGCGCACGTGCAGCTCGGCTTTGGGCGCAAGTACGCTGATCTGCACATCGTCGCGGCCCTGCAGGTCAAGCAGGCGCGCGGCACCCAAGGCGCTCCATAGGCCGGCGAAGCCTGCGCCAATGACAAGAATCTGTTTCATCGTTGTGCTCCAGGTGATTATTTGAATTATCAGTTCGGGCACGGCACGTGAACGGCGCGCATAAAAGCTCGCTCGAAACGCAGAGGGCGGCGCCTTTCCAGTTGGCTGGCCGATGGAAATGATAGGCCTTCGGCGCAGATGCGTGCCGTGCTCCGACAAACGCAGCAGCCCACGCAGGTGTTGAGTTTGTTGCGCTGGATGCTAGGCGCGCAGGGCGTTTGGCCCTAGGCCAAAGAACCCTGGATTTCGGCCAGGGGCACGCTGCGGGCGAAACGTGCGCGGTAGTCACGTGGGGTCACTGCCAAGTGGCGCTGGAACGCCAGGCGCAGGCGTTCTTCGCTGCCGAACCCGCACTGACGGGCGATTTGCTCGATCTGCAGGTCAGTGTTTTCCAGCAGGCGCCGGGCCGCTTCCAGACGAAACACTTCAATGGCCTTGGCCGGCGTACGACCGGTTTTTTGTTTGTACACCCGCGTGAAGTTACGCAGGCTCATGCACGCTTGCCCAGCCAGGCGCTCGACACTCAGCTGTGGATCGTGCAAATGCTCATTGAGCCACAGGTGCAGTTCATCGAAGGCGGCGCTGTGCTCGCCCTGGGCCTTGAGCAATTCGCTGAACTGCGCCTGGCCGCCAGGGCGCTTGAGGAAAACCACCAGCTCGCGGGCCACCTGCATCGCCACCTCACGGCCGCAATCAGCCTCGACCAGGGCCAACGCCAAGTCGATGCCGGCGCTAACCCCGGCCGAGGTCCAGACCTGCTCTTGCTGCACGAAGATCGACTCGGCATCCACCTCGATGGCAGGAAAGCGCTGGCGCAGGGCATCGCACATGGCCCAATGGGTGGCGGCCCGGCGTCCGTCGAGCAGGCCGGCGGCCGCCAGCAGGAAGGTGCCGCTGCACACCGAGGCGGTGCGCCGCGCCTTGGCGGCGACCTGACGCAAGCAACTGACCAGTTCGACGTGCTCAGGCAGGGTGCGCACGATCTCCGGCGCACCGGGCACCACCAGGGTGTCGATCTGTTCGAGCAGTAGTGGTTCAAGGGTCTCGGTGTGCACCCGCAGACCTTCGGCGGTTGCGATCAATCCACCCGGCACGCTGGCCGTACACACCCGATAACCGGCCAGGCCACGTTCGGCGCAGGCCTTGTTGGCGGCCCAGAACACCGTTTGCGCGCCGGTCAGGTCGAGCAGGCCCATGTGCGCATAGGCCAGGAACAGCACCAGGCGTGGTTGGCTCACGGACGTGGCGACAGTGTCGGGAACGTTGGCTGCGTGGGTCATGCTCAGGTGTCCGGAGCGGGTATCAGGGTGAGTGCCTATGTTACTCCAGGCTCGCGCTGTCGGGCCTTGCGCTTATCGCGTGTTGCACCAGCGCTAACAGCAGGCGCTTCGCCTAGCGCGGTGAGTGTGGAACGTGTCCAGTCGCTGGCCTAGCGGTCAGATCGACAAACGCACCAGGCGGTTATCCAGCGGTTGCTCCTGATTGCGGCGTTTATTGACCACCAACTCGCCAATGGCGATCAGCCGGGTGCGGGTGACATTGCGCGATAAGCCGAGCAACTGCGCGGTGTGCACCTGGTTGTAATGGCAGAAGCGATAGGCCGAGCGCAGTAGGGCGTTCTCGACTTTCTCGTAAAGCTCGCCTGGCTGCTCTTCATAGAGCCGACTGAAGGCCAGCTGCAACAGATCTTCGACCGCATCGCCGCTGGATGCGCGCGCGGTGCTCTCGTCCTGTCGTTCCAGGCGCAGGTTCGACAGACGCAGGTCTTGCGCCTGGATCTCGCCATTGCCGCAGGTCAGCAGGCTGTGGTGAATGACGTTTTCCAGCTCGCGAATGTTGCCCGGCCAGCTGTATTCGACCAGCTTGGCCTGGGCGCGTGGGCTGAGCTCCACCTGGCCATAGCTCAGGCGTTCGCTGTAGCTGCGGATGAAGTGCCGCGCCAATGGCAGGATGTCGCCCGGCCGCTCGCGCAGTGGATGCAGCGACAAGGTCACCACGTTCAGGCGGTAATACAGGTCTTCGCGAAAGTGCCCGGCGTTGATGGCCTTTTCCAGTTGTACGTTGGTCGCTGCCAGCACTCGCACGTTGATCGGGATACTTTTGCGCGAGCCCAGGCGCACGACTTCCCGCTCCTGTAGCACGCGCAGCAACTTGACCTGGATCGGCAGCGGCAGGTCGCCGATCTCATCGAGAAACAGCGTGCCGCCGTTGGCTTCCTCGAACCAGCCAGCCTTCGCTGCCAAGGCGCCGGTGAAGGCGCCCTTGTCGTGGCCGAACAGCTCCGCTTCCACCAGCGATTCGGAGAACGCGCCGCAGTTGACCGCGACGAACGGCCCGTTGCGCCGGCCACTGAGGTTGTGGATATGGCGTGCGACCAGCTCCTTACCCGTGCCGGTCTCGCCGATGATCAGGACGCTGGCCTCACTGGGGGCGACCTGTTGCAAGTGGGCGAGCAGCGCCTGCGACCTGGGGTCTTCGAAGACCTGTGCGGTCGCCCTGATCGAGGTAGCCAATGACGGTGACGGGGGGAGGGTCAGCAATTGCATGAGCGTGCCTTATGAATAGAAAGACGGGACGGGACGCTTGCCGTTGAGGGCCCACTCGCCGAGCTCGTGGATGCGATAGTCCACAGGGTCGTGCAAGGTTTGCGTCCTCAGGTTGCGCCAATGGCGGTCGAAGCGCAGCGAGGCATGGGTCGCGCGGGCTCCGGTGACTTCGAACAGGCGGTTGCAGATATCCAGGCCATGGCGGGTGGCGGCGACCTTGGCGGTGCCGATGGCCAGCGCCAGGTCACCGCGCTCCTCGGCAGTCAGGGCATGCTCCTTGGCCCAGGCGCGGTCGAGCTGTTCGGCGGCGCGCTCGATCAACAGGCGCACGCTTTCCAGACCGACCCAGAACTCGCCGTAGTGGCGCAGGATGTATGGGTCTTCGCTGCTGCTGGTGGCCTCGGAGCGGAACCACGGCCGGCTCTCCTTGAGGCTGTACTGGCGTGCTTCGGCGAAGGCGCCCTCGGCGATGCCGAGGAACAGGTTGGCAAAATGCAACTGGGCGATCAGTGGCCGCAAGGCTGCGAATGGCGTGCTCAGCGGGCCGGGGTCGAGCAGCAGTTCGTCATGCTCGACGCGCACACGCTCGAACGTGGCGCTGCCGCTGTCGGTCTGGCGCTGGCCGATATTGTTCCAGTCATTGTGCAGGGTGATGCCAGTGCGCCCGCTGGGGATCGCGGCAATCAGCAGCTTGCCGCCCGCACGCTCGTCCACCGCCGAGGCGATGAGCATTTCCGAGTCGCTGGCCCCTGAGCAAAAGCTCTTCTGCCCGGAAAACTCACACCAGCCGTCGAAGTGCTTGACCTGGGTGCGGGTATCCAACGGGTTCAGTGCGTTGCCCCAGAACCAGTGCTTGCGCGCGGTCTGTTCGAACCACGGTTGCCACTGATCAGGGCGGGAGAACAGCCGCACGGTGGCCAGCATCAGGTGATGAAAGCCAAACACGTGGGCGATCGAGCTGTCGACGCGGGCAAACTCGCGTACCACTTCAAAGGTGTCGCGCCAGTTGGCCCCTTGGCCGCCGTAGGCGCTCGGGATGGCCAGCGACAACAGGCCGCTGCTGCGCAGGGCATCGCGCTCGGCTTTGGGCGTGCCGCCGCGCTCGTCACGCTCGACGGCGGTCTGGGCAAACTGCCCGGCCAGTTCTTGGGCGATGGCCAGGGCAGGGCGTTGGGCAGGTTTCACGGGTGCATTCATGGCCGCTCCTCAGGCGCTTTTGCGCAGCGCATGGTGAGCCGCGAACAACGGCACGGCGCGCTCGGCGGCCAGTCGGATGCGCGCAGCCAAAGCTTCGCTGGTCACCCGGTAGTCGGCCAGCTCGTTCTGGCTGGCGTATACGCCGATGGGCAAGGTCAGCGCTTGCAGGAAGCTGAACAGTGGCCGCAGCTGATGATCGAGTACCAGCGCATGGCGTTCGCTGCCGCCGGTGGCTGCCAGCAGCACCGGCGTGTCGACCAGCGCATCCTGGCCGATCAAGTCGAACAGGTGCTTGAAGTGGCCAGGGAAGCTGCCGCGATAGACCGGCGTGGTCACCACCAGCAGGTCGGCCTTTTCCACCAGGCGCAGTTGTTGTTCGACGCTCTCGGGCAGCTCGCTGCGCCACAACGCCGCGCCCAGTGGGCGGGCGATATCGCCCAGTTCGATTAGCTGCGCCTTGATGTGCAGGTGCTGGCTCAATTCAGCGAGGATGGCCTCGGTCAGGGCCAAGGTGCGCGAGGGGCGGCTGGTGCCACCGGACAAAGCGACGACGTTCAACGGGGTGCTCATGGCAAGTCTCCAGGTCAGGTTGAGCGGGACTTTGCTTGAGCAATCGTCGTGCCTATTTTAAATGTCCATATAGATCAACAGGTTGCACCGTTTCATTGTGCCGCCGGTGTTGCCTTGTGGGCCTGGATGTTGATCAACTGTTGCGCTGCGAACAGTTGGCCTGGTGTTGGCGGCTGTGCAGTGCAGAGAGTTATAGAGGATTTGCGTCAGGATAAAAAAGAATAAGAAGTCATATTCTTATTCGTTTATACACTTTGATAGTAAGGTATTTTGCGCTGAGATGTACCGGCCTCTTCGCGGAGCAAGCCCGCTCCCACGCCAAGTGACCGTCCGGCATAGACGACCCAGGTCTTCAGCTATGCGGCGAGGTATGATCGCCACCGGCATACTGCGCCTTCAGATGCCCCTGCTCATCGAGCAGATAGGCATCCATCACCTCGCGCACAACAGGCCCGGCAACTCGGCCGCCGGCCTCACCGTTCTCGATCATCACCGCCACCACGATCGAGGGATGATCAGCTGGGGCAAAACCCACGAACAGCGCGTTATCGCGATGGCGCTCCAGGGTCTTGTTGCGGTTGTAGCGTTCACCCTGGCGGATTGCGACAACCTGTGCAGTACCGCTCTTGCCGGCAATCCGGTACTGCGCGCCGGCGGCAGATGCCCGGGCAATACCGCGTGGGTCGTGCATGACCATCTGCATGCCTTGGCTGACCTGATCCCAGGCGCGCTTGTCGTGCAAGACGATATCCGGCATCGGATGCGGATCGACCGGCTGCTCACCGGCGACGGTCATGGCCAGGTGCGGCCGGTGCCACACACCCTTGCTGGCCAGCAGGCTGGTGGCCTGGGCCAACTGCAACGGAGTGACCTGCATGTAGCCCTGGCCAATGCCAAGGATCAGCGTTTCGCCCGGGAACCAGGCCTGACGGCGGGTGGCACGTTTCCACTGGGCTGAAGGCATCAAGCCTGCGGCCTCTTCGAACATGTCCAGCGAGACCTTCTGGCCCAGGCCAAATTCGGCCATGTAGTCGTGCAGGCGATCGATGCCCAGTTTGTGCGCCAGGTCGTAGAAGTAGGTGTCGTTGGAGCGCATGATCGCGCTGTACATATCCACCCAGCCATCGCCGCTGCGGTTCCAGTTGCGGTATTTGTGCGCGTAGTTGGGCAGCTCGTAGTAGCCGGGGTCGAACACCCGGCTGGCCGGGGTGATGACGCCGCTGTCCAGGCCTGCGATGGCCACCTCTGGCTTGACCGTCGAGCCTGGCGCATACAGCCCGCGCAGCACCCGGTTGAACAGCGGGCGGTCGATCGAGTCGCGCAGGGCGGCGTACTGCTTGAAGCTGATGCCTTTGACGAACAGGTTGGGATCAAAGCTTGGCTTGCTGACCATCGCCAGCACATCGCCGCTGGCAGGGTCGAGCGCTACCACTGACCCGCGTCGGTCGCCCAGGGCCTTTTCAGCGGCCTGCTGCAAGTGCGCGTCGAGGGTCAGGATGATGTCCTTGCCGGGGGTCGGGTCCTGGTGACGCAGTACGCGCATGACCCGGCCCTGGGCGTTGGTCTCGACTTCCTCGTAGCCGACCTGGCCGTGCAGTTCGCGCTCGTAGAAGCGCTCGATACCGGTCTTGCCGATCGACTGGGTGCCGCGATACTCGGTGGCGTCGAGGCTCTTGGCTTCCTTCTCGTTGATCCGCCCGACATAGCCGACCGAGTGGGCAAAGTGCTCATTTAGCGGGTACTCGCGAATGAACTGCGCTTGGACCTCCAGCCCCGGCAAGCGGAACTGATTGACGGCGATCAGCGCGATCTGCTCCTCGGACAGCCCGACCATCAACGTCACCGGCTCGAACGGCTTGCGGCCACGGCGCAGGTCCTTGTCGAACTGGACACGATCATCCTCGCCCAACCCGAGTATCTGCGCCAGGGCATCGAGCACCTTGGCCGAATCACCGGCGCGTTCGCGGGTCATGGTCAGGTTGAAGCTGGGTTTGTTGTCGGCCAGCACCACGCCATTGCGGTCGTAGATCAGCCCGCGTTCAGGCGCGATGGGCAGCACGTGCACGCGGTTGTTTTCCGATACCGCGCTCTGCTGGTCGTGTTGCAGGACTTGCAGCACGTACAGCCGCCCGACCAGCACTGCCACCAGGCCCAGGGTCAGCCCGGCACAGACCAGCAACCGCCGGTTGACCAGGTGTTTTTCTTTGTCGTGGTCTTTGAGGGGGATGGGTTGGGGCATGCGCGCTCTTGAGGTTGAGTACCGCCACAACAAGGGCAGGTACGTTGACCGGGGCGGCGATGCTACGCAACCGATACGCCAGGCTCAAGGCGCACGCAGCCTGGCGGGGCGCAGGTTTGGCCTGTCCGGCCCGCTATCAGTAGCTTTACCGGACACATGAAGATTCGTTCATGTAAGGCAGCGAGCGATACCTCGGCATAGGCTGGCTGACTCATGCCGAGGTGAGGGCATGCTCAGCGACTGAAGTCGATCACCATGCGGCCTTTGATCTTGCCTTCTTGCATCTCGTCGAAAATCTGATTGATGTCTTCGACCGGGCGCAGGGTCACCTTGGGCACGACCTTGCCTTGCGCGGCGAACTCGAACGCCTCGTGCAAGTCTTGCCGGGTGCCAACCAACGAGCCGACCACTTCGATGCCATCGAGCACCAGCCGTGGAATGTCCAGGCTCATGGCTTCTGGCGGCAAGCCTACCGCGACCAGGCGGCCACCGGCACGCAGGGCATCGACCGCCGAGTTGAACGCCGCTTTGGCCACCGCCGTGACCACCGCAGCGTGGGCGCCGCCGGTCTTCTCCTGGATGATTTTCGCGGCATCCTCGCTACGTGGGTTGATCACCAGATCCGCGCCCATCTCGCTGGCAAAGCGCAGTTGCTCATCGTTGACATCGATGGCAATGACCTTGGCGTTGAACACGTTCTTGGCGTACTGCAGGGCCAGGTTACCCAGCCCGCCGAGGCCGTAGATGGCGATCCATTGACCGGGGCGGATGTTGGAGATCTTCACCGCCTTGTAGGTGGTGACACCTGCGCAAGTGATGCTGCTGGCGGCGGCAGAGTCGAGCCCATCCGGGACTTTGACCGAGTAATCGGCGACCACGATGCACGACTCGGCCATCCCCCCGTCGACGGTATAGCCGGAGTTCTTCACCTCGCGGCACAGCGTCTCGTTACCGCTATTGCAGTACTCGCAGTGGCCGCAGCCTTGGAAGAACCAGGCCACGCTGGCGCGGTCGCCTGGCTTGAGCGAGGTCACGCCGGGGCCCACTTCCTGAACGATACCGATGCCTTCATGGCCGAGGATCACCCCGGTCTTGTCACCGAAATCGCCGTTCTTGACGTGCAGGTCGGTGTGGCAAACGCCGCAGCACTGCATTTTCAGCAGCGCTTCACCGTGTTTGAGCGGGCGCAGGGTTTTGTCCACGACCTCGACGCGACGCCCTTGGGCAACAACAGCAGCTTTCATACATGCCTCCGTGTAATGCTGAGTGAGCTTGAGTTATTGCAGGGTCAGCATAGCCAATACGCGTGAAGCGTCGGCTGCGCGCATGACCCTGCTCGGGTTTACATCCAGCCAAGCCAAGACCAGTAGGTGCTGGCGAACACCAGCAGCAGCGCATAGCCGATCGCCGTGACCCACAGGCCGACCCGGGCAAACTGGCGCGGGGTGAACGTGTCGGTGCCCAGGCAGACCATGTTCTGCGGGGCGTTGATCGGCAAGATGAAGCCAAAGCTGACCACAAAGCCGAGCAACATGGTCATGCCGATCCGGCTGAAGTCGCCCGGCAGGGTTTGCAGCACGGCGATCAAAATCGGCAGCAGCGCCGAGGTCAGCGCGGTGGCGCTGGCGAACCCCAGGTGGATGACGATCAAAAACGCGCCGAGCACCGCCAGCACGCCCAGCGAGCTGAGCTGATCCAGGCCTGTGTGCTGCACCACTTGCGCGCCCAGCCACTGCCCGGCCTGGGTGGTGAGCAAGGTGGTACCCAGGCTGATGCCGACGCCGAACACGATCACCGTGCCCCACGGGATGCGCGCTTGCACATCCTTCCAGGTCATCACGCCAAAGCGTGGCAGCAACAGCACCACCAGGCCGGCGTAGGTGGTGGTCGTGGTATCGAACGGGTGCAGGCGGCCTTCAGTGGCCCAGGCCAACAGCAATAGCAGCGAGACCACACCCAGGCGCTTTTGCGCGGCGCTCATCGGCCCCAGTTGGGCCAGGCTCCGGCTGACCCCGGCCATGCCGCCGGGCACGCTGTCGCTTTCCGGCGGCAGCAGCTTCAACACCAGCACGATCAGCACCACCGACATGATCAGCGCCCAAGGCGCGCCGGCGATCAGCCAGTCGAGCCACGACACCCGCGCGCCCAGCATCTTGTCCATGAAGCCGATGGTCAGCAGGTTCTGCGCCGCTGCGGTCTGGATACCGACGTTCCAGATGCTGGTGCCCTGGGCGACGATGATCATGATTCCTGCAGCGATGTTGGAGCGCGCCGGCACTCCGAATGCGGCGATCACTCCCATCATGATCGGCACCACGCAGGCACTGCGCGCCGTTGCGCTGGGCACCACCAGGCTGAGCAGGACGATAACGATCATCGCCCCGAGCAATACCCGTCGGGTGCTGGCTCCGACCTTGGTCAGGGTGACCAGGGCGATGCGCTTGTCCAGCCCGGTATGGGTCATCGCCGCGGCGATGAACAATGCGCCGACCACCAGCGCCAACGCCGGGTTGGCAAAGCCTGACAACGCCATCGACACGCCTGCTGAAGAGCCGTAGCTGACCGAAGGGTCGGCCAGGGTCGGCGCGGTGCCCAGCAGCACGGCCATCAGCGAGGTGATCATGATCGCGCTGGCTTCGTAGGAAACCGCCTCGGTGATCCACACGATCACGGCAAATACCAGGATCGCCAGCATGCGCTGGCCTGCTACAGGCAAGGTGTCGGGAAACGGCAGGAATAAGACCCCAGCCAACGCCAGGCAGGCGATGATCAGCCCGGGTGGAAAGCGCACAGCAGCAGGCGAGGGCTGCTGTGAGGCATGGTCCGTCATGGTTCGCTCACTGGCTGCAATAAAGGTGCTAGCCAGCATAGCGCGGGTTGCGCGCGGTAAAGCTGCTTCAGGTCATGGGTTGGCTGAGTGGTCAGCGCCACGCGCAAGCCAACGGCCGAGGAGCCGCTGCGACCTGTCCCGCGAATTGGGCCGCAGCAGCCTAGGGAGGTGTAGCTGCTAGCAGGGCTGGGCCGCCAGACTGTTACTGACCTTGCGCCCCAGCACCAGCACCGTGACAAAACCGCAGCCGACCAGCGCCGTGGCCAGACTCAACAGCACCGAGCTGCCCAGCTGGTCGACGATCTGTCCGCCGAAGAACGAGCCCAGCGCGATAATCACCTGGAACATGGCCACAAACAGCGGCATGCCGCGTTCGACGTCCTTGGGCGCTACGACGAACATCCAGATGCTGGCGCAGGCCGGGAACGCGCCGAAGGCGAAGCCCCACAAAGCGATGAGCATCGCAGCGCCAGTCATGCCGGTCGCGAAATACGGGAACAGCGCGGTGCTCACGCCGATCAGCAACGCGACCAGCAACAAGGTGTGGCGCACGCTACGGTTAGCGGCAAAACCGGCGAAGATATTGCCCAACACCCCGGCCACGCCATACAGCAACAACAGCGAGCCAATGGTCGGCCCATCGAAGCCGGCACTTTGTTTGAAGAACGGCGCGACATAGGTGTACGCGGCAAAGTGCGCCAGGCCAATCAGCAGCACCGCGATCAAGCCAACCCGCGCTTGTGGGTTGATGAACAATGCTGGCAGGTCACTGATGCGAATCGCTTTGTCGGGATTGAGCCGCGGCAGCAGGAAGATCTGCGCCAACAGCACCGGTATGCCGACCAACGCGGTGACCAGGAAGGTCATGCGCCAGCCCATCAAGCCACTGAGCCAGGTGCCCACCGGCACACCCAGCACGGTGGCCAAGGTCACCCCGACCATGATGATCGAAGTGGCCTGGGCTACGCCGACCCCCTTGGGCGCCAAACGGCCGCTAAGGGCAATTGCCGTTGCCCAGAAACCGCCGATGCTGATGCCCAGTAGTACCCGGCCAAACAGCAGCAGGCTGAAGTCGCTGGCGTAGGCCACGACCGCGTTGGCGATGATCATGATCAGCGTCAGGCCGATCAGCAGGTAGCGCCGATCCAACGCGCCAATGCCCACCGACAGCAAGGGCGCGGCGAGGGCGGCCATGATGCCGGGCAGGGTAACCATCAGGCCGGCTTGGCCGGCGCTGATGCCCAGGTCGCTGGCGACATCGTTGAGCACCCCCACCGGGAGAAACTCGCTGGTGACCAGGGCAAAGGCGCCCACCGCGACCGAGAGAATCGCCAGCCACTGCTGGCTGACGCTCTGTTGATTATGTTCCAGAAGGCCTTCAGAGGCCTGGTTGACGCTTGGCATTGTGTAGAGTTCCAAGGTGCAAGGTCGCCTGCAACAGGCGAGAAAACGCAGAAAATTGACGGCGATTATAGGAGCCGGCTTCTCAGCCCATTAGGCCGGCGGCTCGATAGTAATAATCAGCGCAATCGATGAACCGCCCCGCGCAGAGCGCCCGCAGGCGTGCGTCAAGCAGTCGCTTGCAGGGGTGACGCTAGGGGCGATTGGCTGTCACGGCGTCAACCGGGCAGCTTCATGTGCAGCAACGGGAATGGCCGGCCTTCACCATCGAGGGGTGAGCGACCGGTCTGAACGAAGCCGTAATGCAGATAAAAACCCACTGCCTGCGGATTTTGCTCGTTGACATCGACGCTCAGTGTTTTGCGCGACTCGCGCACAAAATCGAGCAGGGCACGGCCAGTGCCTTGACCGTGCAGATGCGGATCGATGAAGAGCATTTCCACGTGGTCTTGGTTGAGCCCAATGAAGCCTTGTGGCGAATCTTCGCTATCAACCGCAACCCACAGTTCGACTGCCGGTAGGTAGATATCGCGTAGCTGTGGGAGCAGGGCGTCTATGTCGGACGCTTGCAAAAAAGGGTGGGTTGCGCGAACGGCGCGCAGCCAAATGCTAAGCAGCAGCGGATGGTCCGCAGCATTAGCTTGACGAATGATCATGCAATCATCCTCATTCACTGGATGTCGGAAGCGTGGTGCGCCAGTGCCTGGCGACCGTGGGGGACTCGGCATCGTGTATGCCCGCTTCGCGAATTAACGCCTGGGCGGTGCACTGAAGAGGTGGCCGAAAAAGAAGGGGGTGGTGAATTTACTAAGTGCTTGTTGGGGCGTCAAGGTGCTGCGGCGATGCGCTGGCCCAGTTCAATGCCAGCGCACCGCTCCTGGCGCCGACTATCGAGCACGGGAGCGGGCACTGACAGATCGCGGTGAAGGGCTTAAACCTCAGAACGCTACTGGACCTG
Organism: Pseudomonas sp. xss_2; assembly: GCF_043104195.1. Lineage (NCBI taxonomy): Bacteria > Pseudomonadati > Pseudomonadota > Gammaproteobacteria > Pseudomonadales > Pseudomonadaceae > Pseudomonas > Pseudomonas sp. xss_2. The sequence continues at coordinate 192,884 of NZ_JBICKL010000049.1, read as the reverse complement.
ATGCAATTGAATCAAACTTTTCCACGCTGTCGGGCTCTGCTGAATAACACACCCCATTGAAGGACAACCGCCATGAAGCACACTGATCCCAATCTGGCTGATCGTGAATTGGCGGACAAAGTGCCTCGGCCGATATCTTCAGACCAGGCGCAAAAGGGCGAGCCTTCGCCCGATCCGGTGCTGGAACAGCCAGATCCAGATACCGAAGCGGTAGACAAGGTGATCACGCCGACTTCGATCAAGCAGCAACAGCAGCAGACGCTTGAAATCGAGCGGCGCCTGGCTGAAGCAGAGAAGAAAAACCGGCCTTGAGAAGGGGATGCAGGCGAGTGCGGCTCACCTGCCCCGCAGCCTACAGTGCATGTACTGACTCTGAGGGTCTGTCCAAATGAAGGTCTTCTGCGCATCATTCACAGCACACGACGAGTCACGACTGCGTGCGCTGGCTGCCTGGTATCAAATGCTCGAGGACTTGCAGCTGCGCATGGAGTGTCCGAACGACTACCACGACCAACTGCTCAGGCACGCGGACGAAATGGATCGATGCGGGCTGGTGAGTTGGCAAGAGTGGCGCGACTTGCGCATCGAGGCCGATCAACACTACCTGCTTGCCATCGCCGGAGCGGATTATGGGCCAAACGCAGGACGGCATGGCTGACAGGCAGCACGCTTAGCGCAAACCCGCTGCTGCAGCGCTTGTGAACCGCGAACTGCCGAGATTGCGTGGGTCAAGCGCAGGGTGTGCGTGCGCCTATGCATCAGTCGCACGCACAACCTTAAAGCCGTCGCTCAAGCGGCGCGTTGCTCGTTCTTGAGCAATTTTTTCTGCGCCAGCATCGCCTGGCCCATGCTCTCCAATGCATCTTTGCCCAATAGCTTTTTCGCCGTTGGGAACAGCTCGCTCTCTTCTTCCTCGATGTGGTGCTCCAGCAGCTCCTTCATGACCTTCACCCGGCCAGCAAATTCGACGGTGTCGGTGGCGGTGTGAAGCAGGTCGGGGAGTACCAGTGAATCGACGGTGCGGTGTTCTTCCTTGGCCTCGTAGTACAGCTTCTCTTCTTCTCTGCCGCCGGCTTGCTTGATGGCCGGATAAAGAATCTGCTCTTCAAGCGCGGTATGGATCTGCAGCTCCTGCTCGATGCGTTGGAGCAGTTCGCCGCGCTTTTTGACCGCGCGTTCGGTGGTGGTGGATAGCTCCTCCAGGAGCTTTTTCACGAGCTTGTGATCTTGCGTCAGCAATTCGATAGCGTTCATTGGAAGACCTCATTGCAGGCGGGATAATAGGCATTACCTGCGATGGAGTACGCGCTGAGCAACAGCGTTCAATAGCATTGACGGTTGGCATTGTCGGCGGCCAACCACAGCCAACCTACTCCTGCGGGATAATCGAAATCTTGCCGTTGCGCTCGACAACGGCAAATTTGATCTGCTCGACCCTCTCCAGGCCCTGGCTATCACGCGCCGATTCAAGAATATCGTCCTCGGTCAGTCGCGCCCGCCGCATTCGCTGGTGAAGAAAACGTCCGTGCTCGACCACCAAGGTCGCATGCCCGTCCAGTAGTCTTGCCAGTGGACGGGAGTTGAGCTTGGCCAATGACAGACCCACATCCAGCACGATCAAGGTGGCGATCACCAGCATTGCGTTGATGAACGAGAAGTCATCGCCCAGCAGCGCCTGTTGCGTTGCCTCGCCGATGATCAGCAGCAGGACGAAGTCGAAGGTCGTCAGGTCCGACAAAGAACGTCTGCCCGCTACCCGAAACAGCAACATCAAGGCCACGTACATGCCCGCGGCTCGAAGGATCGAGTCCATGCAGCGCTCCTAAGGAAAGAAAAACGTGGAAAAAGCAGTCGCGCTGGCGGGGCCCGATCTGACAACACCCTTCAGTCTCCCCACAGACTCGCAATGCAGTGTCAGGTACAAGGTGGCCACGCCATCTTCGCTGGTACCCAGCTCGAACAACAACGCTTGCCCGCGTGAGCGCGAGACCTGGGGCTCAGGTTGCAGCGTCTGGATGCTGACGTGCCTGAAAAATCCCCCGTCGAGCTCGACCGTCACCGGTGTTCCCGGCGTGCCGCGTACGCTGATGCGAAGGTTGTCTTGCGTGCCGCTGCGGCTGATGCGCTGGTAGTCGACCTGGACCCGACCGTCAGCACTGATCGATTGCCCATCGCTGAGCGGGCCGTTACCGAACAGACCCGCCAAACCCAGCGAAACGATCACCACCAGCGCGTACCAGCCGAGCCGTTCGAAACGCCAGACGCGCTGCTGCATGCGCATGTTTTCTTCGACCGGATGGTGCCTGGAACTCAGCTCATCGTTGTCCATTGCCACGCCCTCACGCGCGCTCGCCGCGCAGCCAGCGTTGGTGATAGTGAGCCAGGCGGGTAAGGCCAAACACCGCCCCCTGGTGCATCACCTCGGCACGTTCACCGAAAAAACGCTGGGTGCGGGTGAACACCGCGAACGGTTCACCGGCAAATGCCCAAGCGAAACACAGCGTACCCGGCGCTACGCCGGCTTCAGGCTCGGGGCCGGCTACCCCTGTGGTGGCGATAGCGACATTGGCAGTGCTGTCTTTCAAGGCACCGATTGCCATCTCCCAAGCAACGGCTTCGCTGGTCAGTCCGTAGCGCTCGATGGTTTGTGGGTTGACCCCGAGCAGGCGTTGCTTGGCGCTGGGCGAATACACCACATAGCCACTCTCGAGCACTTCGCCAGTCCCAGGAATCTCGGCCAGCAGGGCCACCATGAAACCGGCCGTACAGGATTCGGCCGTGGTCAATAGCAGTGCGTTATGCCTGAGGTAGTCGAGTGCGGCCACGACGGTGTCTTTAGGCATCTGAGGTGCTCGCCAGGTTGTTTAGCGGTGGACGTTAGCCGCCCTGCTTTGGTTCACGCCAATTGACGGTAACCGCGTATCTAGCTAGTGCATTGCTCCCCAGTAAACCCCGCGCAAGCCCTTAGCGCTGAGGCTAAGGGTTACCGATCACTCTGACTGAACTCTATGAACCAGCGCTGCGTCCCCCGATTGAAGGCACTTCATCCGGCAGCCGCCGGCTGATCATTTGCGAGGGACATGACCATGGAACGCGATCAAGGCTCGGCGTCACCGCCGAGCAGCACCCAGGATCACCTGCACGCCATTACCGATGAAGCAGGGGCCCTGCTCAATGAGGCGAAGACTCAAGGCAATGAGCAGTTCGAGCATTACCGCGACACCGCCGCTGACCAGCTCGACTCGCTCAAGCAAGGTGCACGCTCGGCAGCGTCGGCGTTGCAAGGCGGCGATAGCCTGGGGCTGTCCCAGTACTTGGGTCAGGCCGCCGAGTGCATTGGCAGTTTCGCCGAACAAATCCGTCATGAGAGCGCCGAAGACCTGCTCCACCGAGGGTCTCGGTTGGCGCGGGATAATCCGGCGCTGTTTCTCGCCGGCAGTGTGGCGATCGGCTTTGCCTTGTCGCGGTTTCTCCGGGCCAGCGCCAACCCTGGCACAACCAACGCTGCGCCGACTCCCGCCTATGGTGCCAGCGAGCCCTATCAAAGCACGGCTGCGCACCCGGACCGCGCCAGCGATGTGTCTACCCACAAACCCTATACGCCGGTCGACCCGGTCGGCATGGGCGCCGGTACGCCGGTGAGCGGCGGGCCACTGGAGCGTGATCCGCTCAAAGGAGGTGAATGATGAACAAGGACCCTCTACAGGCGACCCCCGGGTTGCACACACCCGCTGACGATCCGGTCGGCGTAGGTGGCCTGCTGCGCCAGCTGATGCGCGAAGTCCCCGAGCTGTTCAGCAAGGAGCTGGCCCTGGCCAAGGCGGAGTTGCAGCACAACCTCAGTACCTTGAAGGCCGGCACTGCGGCGGTCGCTGCAGGTGCAATGGTGTTATTGGCAGGGCTGATCATCCTGCTACTGGCGGCAGTGTATGCCCTGGCCATGGTGGTAGAGCCTTGGCTGGCGGCGCTTATCGTCGGCGCCGTGACCGTGATTATCGGCTTCATCATGCTGCAATCGGGCAAGAAACAGTTCGAGCCCTCGCAGCTGACACCTGATCGCACGCTGCATGCCATGCAGCAGGACAAGGATGCGTTGAAGAGGAAACTGCCATGAATAGCTCATTCGAACAGGACACGCAAAAAGACCCTGACGTGCTCGAGCAGGAAATCAATGCCAAGCGCGAGCACATCAGCGATCTGGTCGATGCCTTGGAGCAGCGTCTGAGCCCCGGGCAACTGATGGATCAGCTGCTTGCCTACAGCAAGGGCAATGGCGGGGAATTTTTCCATAACCTGGGCACCACGCTGAAGAACAACCCGGTGCCCACCGCCCTTACGGTCTTAGGGCTGGCCTGGCTAGGCCTCAATCAGAATCGCCCGTTCAACCCCGGCCCTGCGCAGAGTGGAGCGGGATTGGGTGAAAAGCTCGGCGAGGCGGTCGACAGTGTAAAAGGTGCCTTTGCTCACGCAGGCGAGGCCTTGCACGATGCCAACCACAACATGCGCAGCAAGGCTCATGATCTGCGCGACCGGGTCGGCGAACTGGGCCAAGATGCGCGCGACTCGATGCAGGATTCGGCAGACCGTCTGCGCGGTAGCGCACATCAGCTCGGCGACCAGGCCACGGCCTTGAAGGGGCAATTCGATCATCTGCTCAAGGAACAGCCTTTGGTCCTGGCCGCGCTAGGGATCGCGCTGGGGGCAGCCTTGGGAGCGGCGCTACCCGGCACGCGAAAAGAGGATCAGTTATTTGGCGCCAGCAGTGACCGCTTGACCGAGACCTTGAAAGCCAAGGGCGCTCAAGCCAAGGAGGCTGTCCAGGAGACCGTCAGAGAAGCCACTGCCAAGGACGTACCCAATGCAACGCCCAGAACAGGGGATAGCGACCTTTCCTCAGGCTTGGGCTTCCCGTCATGAGGTTTCACATCTAGCTGCCGCAGAGCAAACTGTGCGCAACGGCTCGGGGCGCTGCAGCCGCCCCGGTTGCGCTGAGCAGAGGAGTATCCCCTGGTTGTTTTGGCACGCGAGCCAACTCACCTGCTCAGGTAGGCAGCGCCGCCCGCAACGCAGCGGTCACGACGATGGCGAACAGCACCACCGGCAGGATCGAATACCGTGAAGCGGCATAGCCGGTGAGGGCCAGGGCAATCAGATCCGCCGGGTGGCCAGAGACGAATTTGGGCGCGATCACGGCGATCAGCACGCAGCCGGGTGCGGCGTTGATCACCTGGCTCAGTTGCGGCCCCAAGCTGCGCTTGCGCAATAGCACAAAGCCCAGTGCGCGGGTCAGGTAGGTCACCACGGCCATGCCCAGGATGGTCACCAAGGTGGTCATGTCGATCATGGCTTGGCCCACAAGTAGGCGCTGAGCAAACCCGCCAGGGTGCCCGCGAGCACGTACCAGCCGCCGGGAATCATCAAGTAGAACAGCCCCGCAGTGATCAGGCTGAACAACCAGGGCAGGGCGGCGTGTACGCCTTTCCACATGCCCTTGAGCAGCACCAGGAAGATCGCCGCGAAGGCCATGTCCAAACCGTAGCTGTGCAGGTCACCCAGCAGCGGCCCGAGCAGTACGCCGAGGGTGCTGAAACTGACCCAGGTGGTCCACAGGCACAGCGACACGCCCATGAAGTAAGGCAGGCTGAAGCCGCCGCGCTGGCGGGCGTCGGCCAAGCCCATTGCCCAGCTCTCGTCGCACATGAAGAACAGCGCGCCGAGCGCCTTCTTCAGGGGCAGGTGACGCAGGTGTGGCGCCAAGGTCGCGCCCATCAGCAGGTGGCGGCTGTTGACCAGCAGGGTCATGGCGACAATCACCAGCAGCGCTGGCGGCGACGTCCACAGCTCGATGGCGGCGAACTCCGAGCCACCACCGAAATTGAGCCCGGTCATCAGCGCCAATTCGCCGGCCTTGAGCTGATGCTGCGAAGCTTGCGCGCCGAGCACCAGCGCCAGGGGTATGAAACCCATCAGGACGGGCAGGGCAGCCAGCGCACCACGGCGCAGTTCGCTGAGCGGCGTGCTTGCGGGGGGATCGTTCAGTACGGATTCAAGGGTATTCATGGTCACCTCCAAGGGAGGAAAATTATTCCAATGAATCGCTGAAATCGGGTTGCGTAGTAGCGCTATGGGCGTGAGTATTTGGCAGCTGCTACCACTAAATCGTATTCATGGGTTTTGTATGCCAATCAAGCTCGACGCCATCGATCGACGCATCCTGCGCGCGCTGCAACGCGACGGCAGGTTGCAAAACCAGGAACTGGCCAAACAAGTCGGCCTCTCCGCTTCGCCATGCCTGCGGCGGGTGCGTTTGCTGGAAGAAGCGGGGGTAATCGAGCGCTATGTGGCGCTGGTGGATCCGGCCAAGGTAGCGCTGGGCCTGACCTTGTTCGTCCGCGTCTGGCTCAAGCGCCAGGATCAGGAGACGACTGATGAGTTCGTCGAAGCCGTGCGGCAACTGCCGGAAGTGGTCGAGTGCCATGTAATGGCCGGTGACTGCGATCTGCTGCTGCGGGTCGTGGCGGCGGATCTGGAGGCCTATCGCAGGTTCCAGATCGCCCACCTGACCAGCTTGAGCGTGGTGCAGAACGTCAAGACCGAGGTGCCCATGGAGAAGATCAAGCTGACTACCGAGTTGCCGGTGTGAAGGAAGCTGCCCTGCGATAAACGAGTGTTGTGTGTTCTGATTTAGGCAACAACAAATGCATTTCAGAATATTGGAGTGGGTTCACCTGCTGGCCATACTGGCTGCGTACCGCTCGCAGCGGTGCGGCCCCCGGGTTTACTGGGGATCGCTGCGGACAGTCGGATAAAAACAAAGTGCTCGTCAGCAACCAACCTCCATGCCTGCCATGGATTTGCGATCTGCCCTGGGTACCGAAAGGTGCTCCCTGACAACAACACAACTATTGGGCCGCCGTCGCCGGGGGCTCAGCAGGCAAGGGGACTCACATGCAACACACCGACACACTCGCCATGCGCGAAAACAGCGCGACTTCCGCCACGGTCAAGCTGTACATCTGGGCAGCGATCATCTTGATCGCGGCCGAACTGATCGGCGCTATCAGTATTCCCCTGGGGCCCGGCAAAGTGGTGTTGCTGCCGATGGTCTGGGCGCTGCTGATCGGCGCCGGTATCGGCATAATGAGCCGCCGCATGCCAGGCACCATCGGCGTCGACACCGGTGCGCAAGTGCGCGCTGCCTCCATTTTGCAACCTGCACTGCTGGTGTTCATCGCCAAACTTGGCCTGGTCGTCGGCGGTTCGCTGCCGGTGGTATTCGCCTCGGGCTGGGCGCTGGTGTTTCAGGAATTCGGCCACTTCGTCGGCACGGTGATTCTCGGGTTGCCGGTAGCGTTGCTGCTGGGGATCAAGCGTGAAGCAGTGGGCGCGACCTTCTCGGTCGGCCGCGAGCCAAGCTTGGCCATCATCGGCGAGCGCTACGGCATGGACTCCCCAGAGGGCCGTGGCGTGCTGGCCGAGTACCTCACCGGTACCCTGTTCGGCGCGCTGTTCATCGCTATCGTTGCCGGCTTCATCACCAGCCTGGGGATCTTCCACCCCAATTCGCTGGCCATGGGCTCGGGCATCGGTTCGGGCAGCATGATGGCTGCCGCGGCAGGTGCCATCGCCGCCCAGCAAACGCCGGAAGTGGCCAAGGAAGTCATGGCCCTGGCCGCCGCTGCCAACCTGATCACCACCACCCTGGGCACCTACTTCACCCTGTTCATCTCGCTGCCACTGGCGGTGTGGGGCTACCGTGTGCTGGAGCCGCTGATCGGCCGCACCACCAAGGCCTCGGTGATCGACCAAGGTCCAAGCAGCAGCGACGTGTCGCTGGAAAGCCACGAACTGGGCTGGGTCGGTCGCGTCAGCGCCTGGTTTGCCGCAGGTGCCCTGGCGCTGATGGCCAACTACGTCGGCTATCAGGTGTTGTCACCAGAAGCGTTCGCCGGCATGGCGATCATGATCGGCGCTGTGTTTGCCGGTGAAATGCTGTGCAGCCTGCTGGGGCGGAAAATTCCTGCAGTGTGCACGGTATCGGTGGTTGCCATGTTCCTGACGTCGCCGCTGTGCCCATGGGCTGCTGAAGTGACCCGCCTGACCAACTCGATCAACATGCTGGCGGTGATCACGCCGATGCTGACGTTCGCCGGTCTGTCGATTGCCAAGGACCTGCCAGCGTTCCGCCGGCTGGGCTGGCGCATCGTGCTGGTATCGTTCCTGGCCAACTTCGGCACCTTCATTGGCGCGGTGCTGATCGCTGAGTTCTTCCACTGACAGTGCATTAACCGCTAGCCCACTTGCGCGGGCTACCTTAACGGCCGACTTCTGTCGGCCGTTTTGCTATCTGCCATTTGCCAATTGCTGGCGATGCCCAATGCCCAGGTCTGCGGCCAGAAGTGTTGCGTGGTAATGGTTTGAAGGTTGCCACGCTTTCCCTGCTGAAGTCGCGCAGTGGGTGGCGGCGCCTGGGCTGGTGTTATCTGTTGAAAGTGTGAGGGTGGATGTTCTGGCCTCTTCGCGGGCAAGCCCGCTCCCACAGGGATAGCGCCGTTTTCAGGGGCGCAGCGGTACCTGTGTGAGATCTATGATTATGGGCAAGCCAATCATTGAATCCTGCCTGCACTGAAGCGTTCTCCACACGATGCTCAGCGCTAGGTTTTGTGGTGTCTTAACCGGCCTCTTCGCGGGCAAGCCCGCTCCCACAGGCACCCCGTTGACCTCGAAGCCAGCGCGCTACCTGTGGGAGCGGGCTTGCCCGCGAAGAGGCCGGGTCAAGCAACACTAAATAGACAATCAAAAGTTGGCTTTAGCTTGCGCCAGATCTCGGTGATTTGCTGGCTCTTGATCTGAGTACGCGCAGGTCCAGCCGATGCTGCGAAAAGCACAGGCATCTACGCAGCAATTTCGGTTGCTTCAAGGAGGGATAGTGAAGATGTCATCAGGGCATGCGCCGCATGCCCTGATGCAGAAGGCTCAGCGAGCCGGCAGGTTCTGTTCGACCAAAGCGGTCCACACGGCAACGCCTGGCTCGATGACCTGGTCGTTGAAATCGTAGTACGGGTTATGCAGGGCCGCCGATGGCTGCTCGCCGTCCACGCCCATCCAGATATAGGCACCCGGGCACGCTTGGAGCATGAAGGCGAAGTCTTCCGAGGCCATCGACGGTTGGCAGCCGAACTGCACCTTGTCTTCACCCAGCGCCAACTGCGCGGCCTGGCTGATGACCTGCGCCTGCTGCACGTGGTTTTCAGTCACCGGGTAGCCGACATTGTAGGTCAGCGCGCCGTGGACGCCGAAGGCGCTCGGCATCTGTGCGACGAACTCGCCAATCAGCTGCTGTACCTTCTCGCGTACCGGCGTTTGCAGGCAGCGCACGGTGCCGCGCAGGGTGGCAGTCTCGGGGATGACGTTGATCGCTTCGCCAGCATTGACCTGGGTCACGCTGATTACCGCGCTGTCCAGCGGCGACAGGCGCCGCGAGGTGATGGTCTGCAAGCCCAGGATCAGCTCTGCAGCAGCGACGATCGGGTCAAAGCCGCGGTCGGGCATGGCGGCGTGGGAGCCTTTGCCGGTCAGAGTGATCTCGAAGGTATCCAGCGAAGCCATCATCGGCCCCGGATTGACCAGCACCTTGCCGGCCGGGACGCCTGGCCAGTTGTGCAGGCCGTAGATTGACTGCATCGGGAACAGCTCGAACAAGCCGTCCTCGATCATCTTCTGCGCGCCACCGAGGTTTTCTTCAGCCGGCTGGAACACGAAATACACGGTGCCGCTGAAGTTGCGCGTTTCGCTCAGGTGGCGTGCCGTGGCCAGCAGGATCGCCGTGTGCCCATCGTGGCCACAGGCATGCATACACCCTTTGTGCTTGGAGCTGTGGCCGTACTGGCCGAGCTCCTGGATCGGCAGCGCGTCCATGTCGGCGCGGATGCCGATGCTGGGGCCTTCGCCGTTGCGCAGGGCACCGACCACGCCGGTACCGCCCAGGCCGCGATGCACTTCGATGCCGAAGCTGGTCAACAGCTCGGCGACCTTGTCGCTGGTCTGCACTTCCTGAAAGCCCAGCTCCGGCGCCGAGTGGAACTGACGCCGCCAGCCGGTGGCGTCTTTGATCAAGTTGGCTGAAATGCTCATGTTAGTTACTCCAGGCTCGCGCCGTAGCCAAAGCTTGCGGCGGGAACCGCAGCGGTTTCGACCCAGACGCTTTTCACCTCGCTGTACTCGCGCAGCGCGTCCAGGCCCGAAGAGCGGCCATAACCGCTTTCACCGTAGCCGCCAAAGGGCGAGCTGACATGGATGGTCTTGTAGCCGTTGATCCAGAAGGTACCGGCGCGCACCTGTTTGGCCACGCGGTGGGCACGGCCTACGTCGCGGGTCCAGACGCCACCGGCCAGGCCGAAGCGGCTGTCGTTGGCGATGCGAATGGCATCGGCTTCGTCTTCGAACGGGATGGCAACCACCACCGGGCCGAAGATTTCTTCCTGGGCGCAATACAGCGCGTTGTTGCCCGCCAGTACGGTCGGGTTGATGTAGTAGCCAGGCTTGGCCGGGATCGGCTCGGCGCCTTCGCCAACCAGGCGGGCGCCATCTGCCAAGGCACGCTCGACCATGTTTTTTACATGGCTGTACTGCTTGGCGTTGTTGATCGGGCCGATCTGGGTGTGTGGGTCGCTCGGGTCGCCGACCGTGAACTGCTGGGCCGCCTTGGCCAGGGCCTGGGTGAACTTGTCGAAGATCGACGCTTGTACCAGCAGCCGCGACCCGGATACGCAGCTTTGCCCGGCACCGGAGAAGATCGCCGCCTGGGCGCCGCGCAGGGCGACCTCAAGGTCAGCGTCGGCGAAGACGATATTGGCCGACTTGCCGCCCAACTCCAGTACCGCAGGGATGCAGCGCTGCGCCGCCGCGACGGCGATGTGGCGGCCGGTAGCCGGCGAGCCGACGAACACCACCTTGCGAATATCGGCCTTGGCGATCAATTGCTGGCCGATGCTGTGGCCGTAGCCGGCCACCACGTTGACCAGGCCCTTGGGCACGCCAGCACGTTCGATCAGCACTGCGACCACCAGCGAGGACAGCGGGGTCAGCTCCGATGGCTTGAGGATGACTGCGTTACCGGCGGCAATGGCTGGGGCAATCTGCCACCCGCAGGTGAAGATCGGTGCGTTCCACGGGGTGATCTGCAACACGGTGCCCAGTGGTTCGTAGGTCACGTAGTTGAGGTGCGAGGTTGGCACCGGGATCACTTCGCCATGCAGCTTGTCGGCCCAGCCGGCGTAGTATTCGAACATCTCGGCGACTTTGGCCACTTCGACCTTGGCGTCGCGTATCGGCTTGTTGGCGGTCAGCGATTCGATTTGTGCCAGGTTGTCGGCGTGTTGGCGAATCAGTGCGCCGATCTGGTACATGGCGCGCCCGCGCGCCTGGCCGGTCATGCCCCACCATTGTTGCTGGGCGGCCTTGGCGGCGCTGTCTGCCTGCGCTACCAAGGCCTCGTCAGCGTCAGGGAAGCTCAGCATGAGGCTATCGTCGTGGGCGTTGCGCACTTCTACCGCTTGGCCATGACCTTCGATGAACTCACCGCCTACGTAGCTGGCGATCACTTGCCGATCGCCCCAGAACGGGCGCATCAGTTGGCTGATTGTTTCAGTGCTCATCGGTTATTCCCCACGGCCAAACAAAGCGTTGTCGGTGCGCTGCACGATGCAGCAGAAATCGTCGGAATCAGGCAGGGTCTGGCTGCTCTGTTGCCACAGTTGCGCGACCAGGCGCGACAGTGGCAGGTCAAGGTCCAGGCTGGCGGTCAGGTCGCAGGCCAAGCCGACGTCCTTGCGCATCAGGCCCATGGTGAAGCCTGAGTCATAGGCCTTGTTCAGTACCCAGGTCGGGAACATCACCTGGCTGGCGCCGCTACGGCCGGAGCCGGCGTTCAGGCCTTGCAGCAGTTTCTCTGGATCGACGCCGGCCTTGGCCGCCATGCTGACGGCTTCGGCGGTGCTGATCAGGTGCGCGGCGGCGAGCATGTTGTTGGCGATCTTGGCAACGTTGCCGGCGCCGACACTGCCGATATGCACGCGGGTGCCGCTCATGGCTTCAAGCACCGGCGTGGCCTTGGCGAGGTCGCCAGGTTCGGCGCCGATCACCATCGACATGGTGCCAGTGGCAGCGCCTTTGGGGCCGCCGGAGACCGGTGCGTCGATAAAACCGATGCGCTGCTCGCGCAGGGCCGCGGCCACCTTGCGGCTGGTCTCGGGGGTAGAAGTGGTGGTGTCGATCACCACCAGGCCGGCACGGCCCAGCTCGAGGATGCCGTCATAACCCAGGCACACGGCTTCGACGTGTTCCGCTTTAGGCAGCGACAGGATCAGCACATCGACCGCCGGGATCAGCTCGGCGCATACGCCGACCGATTTCACCCCGAGGTTTTCCGCCTGGGCCAGGGCTGCGCCCGACAGGTCGAAACCACTCACGTCAAAGCCTTTCCCCGCCAGGGTCGCGGCCATGCCACGGCCCATGTTGCCAAGCCCGATCACACCTACTTTCAACGTCATGGAGATACTCATCCTCGAATATGTGCCCGCATTGGGTGAAGCAACCCCGTCGGGCCGGTGTGCAAGCGCTGCCGACGTCGCCCTGGGCTGATGGGTCGAGTATGGACAGCCCTCTGTGATCGCAGCAATAATCACTGAAATGAAATTCTGTTGCCTTTAGCGCAACACACAGGAGCCTTATGAGCGTCGTCCAGGATCGCCGCATTCTTTACTTCTTCGAGGCCGTCAAGCTGGGCAGCGTGCGCGCCGCCGCCGATTACCTGGACGTGGCGCCGTCGGCGGTCAGCCGGCAGATCGCCCAGCTCGAACAGGAGCTCGGTAGCCCGCTGCTGGAACGGCATCGGCGTGGGGTCAAGCCCACCGAGGCTGGCGATCGGGTGCTGCATTACTACCGTCAGCGCCTCTCGCAGCAGGAAGTGTTGCTCGATTCGCTGCAGGCGCTGCGCGGCTTGCAGAGCGGTTCTGTGGTGCTGGCGGCGGGCGAGGGCTTCATCGATGGCTTGGCGGCGCCGCTTAGCCGGTTTTCCGAGCTGTATCCGCGCATCGACCTGCAGGTGAACGTGTGCGGCACCAATGAAGTGATTCGCCAGGTGGTCGAGGACGAAGCGCATCTGGGCCTGGTGTTCAACCCGCCAGGCGATCCGAAGATCCGCTCCCATGCCCACACCCAGCAACCGGTGTGCGTGGCCGTCAGCCCCGATCACCCGCTGGCCAAGGAAACCGCGCCGCTGCCGCTCAAGGGGCTGGACAACTACCGCTTGGCGCTACCCGAGGTGTCCTACGGCATTCGCCAGATCGTCACCCTGGCCGAGCATCGCCTGGGCATCACCCTCAAGCCAACGCTGACCTGCGGCACCTTCGCCATGCTCAAGCGCTTTTCGATGTACGGCGGGGTGACCTTGATGCCAACATTCGTCATGGAAGAAGAGATTCGCAGCGGCCACCTGGTCGCCCTGGCGCTGCAAAGCGAAGTGTTCAGCTCCCCGGAAACCCACTTGATCAGCCGCCTGGGCCGGCAATTGAGCGTCGGCGCCAGTCGTTTATTGAGCATGCTTTTGCAGGACATGACCGCGTTCAAGGCGCAGCCTTGAACGCATCACTCTGCCAGGTAGTTGCGTGGCGGAGGGGGCAGCTCGGCTAGCAGCTGTTTCAAGCCATCGCTCCATTGCTGGCGAATTTGCCGGTAATAAGGGTCATCGCTGGTAATGCGCAAGCGCTCCATGGCCTGCAAGCGGTCTTTGCGATACACCAGCAGATCCAGTGGCATGCCCACCGAGAGGTTGCTGCGAATAGTGGAGTCGAACGAGATCAGGCCGCAGCGAAGCGCCTCATCCAGAGGGGTGCAATAGCTGAGGTTTCGATCGAGAATCGGCCTGCCGTACTTGCTCTCGCCCAGTTGCAGGAACGGCGTGTCCGGCGTGGCCTGGAAAAAATTGCCCTGCGCGTAGACGTTGTAGATGCCCATCGGCGCGCCTGCGATCTGCCCACCGACGATGAACGAGCTGCTCAGCTCGATCTCCTCGGTCAGTACGCTGCGATCGCGCATCACCACTTCGCGCAGGGTTTCGGCGACCAGCACCGTGGCGTCGTAGAGCGTGGCGACATTCAGCAGGTGACTGCCAGTGCCGCGGGTGCGTTGTTCGAGCAGGTTGATCACCGATTGCGAGGTGGCCAGATTGCCAGCGGTTTGTAGCACGATCAGCCGATCGCCCGGCACGCTGAACACGAACAGTTTGCCGAAGGTGGAGATCTGGTCGATGCCTGCATTGGTGCGTGAGTCGCTGATGAAGACCAGCCCGTCCGCCAAGTGCATAGCGACGCAGTACGTCATGCTGTTTCCTTTGTTATCGAGATTGGATGATCCCGCCGTACTCGATGCGACGGGATCTGCTTGTGCAGCGACAGAGGGTTATTGGCGCTGCACCTGGACGTTGGCCATCATCGATTCGACCCCGCCACCACGGCGTACGCCCCTGACCGGGCAGGCATCGAGATAGTCCAAGCCAATCGCCAGCTTCAGGTGCCGTTCCGGTCGGGTCAGGCGATTAGTGATGTCGAAGCTGTACCAGGCCTCATCGACCCAGGCTTCGGCCCAGGCGTGGCTGGCCAGGTGGTCTTGGTCCTCGGTGCACAGATAACCGGAGACATAGCGTGCCGGGATACCCAGGCTGCGTGCGCAGGCCAGAAACGCATGGGTATGGTCCTGGCAGACCCCAGCAGCGCCAGCAAAGGCCTCGATGGCCGTGGTGCCCACCGAAGTCGCCCCCGGGCTATACGGCATGTGCTCGGCCAAGGCCTGCATCAGCGCGGTCAGTGCGGCCCGGTCGCGCTGAGCGCCGCAGTGCTGCACCGCGAACGCTTTTAGGGCATCGCAGGCTTGGGTCAGATGGCTGCTGCGCAGGAACGGCAGGGGCGACTGACTGCCAGCCTCCCATTCGCAATCCGGGTCGATCTCCACCCGGCCACTGGCCGTGAGGGCGAGGTGGCCATGGGGTTTGTCCAGGGTCAGCACATGCAGGATGTTGCCATAGGGGTCGATCTGGCTGTTGACCTTGCAGGGCAGGTCCAGCTGCCATTCGAGAATGCGCTGGCGCTCACTGCTGCGCGGGGTCAGGCGCAGGAACTGGATGCTGTTGCGCACGTCGCTGGCGTAGCTGTAGGTGGTGTCGTGGCGAATGGACAGTTTCATACGACCTCCAGATAGGAGTTATGCACGCTTTGGCCGAGCCGGTTGATGCGCTCGATGAAATCGCTCAGCCACAGGTGCAGGCCGGCTTCGAGAATTTCATCGATTGCGGTGTAGCGCAGGCGGGCATTGAGTTCGGCGGCCATGCGCTGGGCGGCGCGCCCAGTGCTGCCGGGCAACCCTGCGAGGATCAGGTCGAGCTCTTCGATACAGGCGTGCAGCGAACGTGGCACGTCCACCCGCAGCAACAGCAGTTCGGATACCGGGCGGGCGCTGGGTGGGGCGCGGTAGATTTCATTGAAGGCTTCATACGAGGTCAGCGCGCGCAACAAGGCGCTCCATTGGTAGTAGCCGCGGGCGGAGTCGTCGCTGACTTCCTCGGAGGCTTCCCCGAACATCTCGTAGCGCGCATCGAGCAGGCGCAGGGTGTTGTCCGCCCGTTCGAGGAAGGTGCCCAGGCGGATGAAGCTATAGGCGTCGTTGCGCATGATGGTGCCGGAGGTCGCGCCACGGAACAGGTGCGAGCGTTCCTTGACCCAATCGCAGAACTGGCTGATGCCGTAGCGCCCCAGGCCATTGCTGGCAATGTTGCGCATCTCGATCCAGGTGGCGTTGATGTTTTCCCACATATCGGCGGTGATCCGGCCACGCACGGCATGGGCGTTGGTTCGGGCGGCCTGCAGGCAGCAGTAGATGCTGCTGGGGTTGGTCGCATCGAGCGCGAAGAAGTGCAGCATGCGCTCGGTGTCGAGCTCGGTATGGCGCCGGATGTAGTCGTCCAGGGTGCCGGAGGCCAGTAGCGACATGGCCAGCTCGGCGTGGCCATCGCTACGCCCGGCCTGGGGCATCAGCGACAGCGAATAGCTGACCTCGAGCATGCGCGCAAGGTTCTCGGCGCGTTCCAGGTAACGGGACATCCAGTACAGATCGGAAGCGGTTCTTGAGAGCATCGGTCAGTCCTCCACCACCCAGGTGTCCTTGGTGCCGCCGCCCTGCGACGAGTTGACCACCAGCGAGCCTTCTTGCAAGGCGACCCGGGTCAGGCCGCCAGGCACCAGGCGGGTTTCGCTGCCCGACAGGACGAACGGACGCAGGTCGATGTGGCGCGGCGCGATGCCGTTTTCGACGAAGGTCGGACAGGTCGACAAGCACAGCGTGGGCTGGGCGATGTAGGCGTGCGGGCGGGCCTTGATGCGGGCCCGAAAATCCTCGATCTGCGCAGCGCTCGCCGCCGGCCCGACCAACATGCCATAGCCACCGGAGCCCTGCGTCTCCTTGACCACCAACTGCGGCAGGTGCGCCAGTACGTGGGACAGGTCCTGCGGCTTGCGGCATTGCCAGGTGGGCACGTTGCGCAGAATCGGCTCCTCACTGAGGTAGAAGCGGATCATTTCGTCGACATAGGGGTAGATCGACTTGTCGTCGGCGACCCCAGTGCCGGCAGCATTGGCCAGGATCACGTTGCCCGCCCGGTACACGGCGATCAGCCCGGGCACGCCGAGCATCGAGTCGGGGTTGAACGACAAGGGGTCGAGGTACTCATCGTCCAGTCGCCGATAGATCACGTCCACCTGCTGGGGCCCGGCCGTGGTGCGCATGTAGACATGGTCGTCGCGCACGAACAGGTCGGCGCCTTCGACCAGCTCGATGCCCATCTCGCGGGCCAGGAACGCATGCTCGAAGTAGGCGCTGTTGAAGCGCCCCGGGGTGAGCACCACTGCGGTAGGGTTGTCCAGCGGGCTGGCGCTCTTGAGTGTGTCGAGCAGCAGGTTGGGGTAGTGGTCGATGGGCGCGATGCGCTGGGCGGCGAACAGCTCGGGGAACAGGCGCATCATCATCTTGCGGTCTTCGAGCATGTAGCTGACCCCGCTGGGGGTGCGCAGGTTGTCCTCCAGCACGTAGTAGGTGCCATCGCTGTCGCGAACCAGGTCGACCCCGGTGATATGCGCATAGAGGCCGCGATGCAGATGCAGGCCCTGCATGGCGACCTGGTAGCCCTCGTTGGCCAGCACCTGCTCAGGCGGGATGATGCCGGCCTTGAGGATGCGCTGGTCGTGGTAGATGTCCTGCAGGAACAGGTTCAGCGCCTGCACCCGCTGGATGCAGCCGCGCTCGACGGTGCGCCACTCGCTGGCGCGGATGCTGCGCGGGATGATGTCGAACGGGATCAGGCGTTCGGTGTCTTGCTTGTCGCCGTACAGCGTGAAAGTGATACCGGCACGATGAAACAGCAAGTCGGCCTCGCGCCGACGTTGCTCCAGCAGCTCCAGTGGGGTGTTCGCCAGCCAGCGGGCGAAGGCTTGATAATGTGGGCGGCAACTTCCGTTAGCCTCATACATTTCATTGAAAAACGCTCGGGACATACCCACTCCTTGCCACGTCTAGTCGGCATTCTTATCGTCGGCGGCGCTATTGCAGGGCGCTGCAAGTCAGCACTGCAATGACGATGCCGAAACGCCTGGGGCAGGGGTGATAAGTGCAGAACGTGCAACAAACAGCCGATGTGCGCTGTTTGCTATCAAAAAAGCGCTGATCTTGAGTGAATTATCGGTGGGTGGTTTGCAGTGGTCGCGTTAGCCGATGGTTGGAGAAATTCTAATTGCATCAAAATAGGGCGGGCCGGAAGCGCACTTTGAAGAACTTTGTCAGCATCCGAATGCTGAGTCGCTTACGAAGACCGAGGCCGCCAGGGGCGCTGGCGTGTTCCATGTGGTGTTTGTGGTATCTCTGTTCATATTGGACCTAGCATTATTGCCAGGTGACAGGGGCTTAAAGCTATCCGAGACTCACAGTCCTAAGTTTTGCTTTAGATAGCAAATCATGAATAGCTGCCACTTGGGCGGTGCCCAATCCAAGTCACAAGAGGTTTAGTATGAATAGGTTCTCAACATGCAAGGTGCGGGGTTACAACAGAAATATTGTTGAGAGGGCCGGGATTAAGGTAGGCGAGGAAATTCGTGTCAATGGGAAAGCGTGTTGGTTTGTTGGGGTCAATGATATAACTTTGGTGGTTTCATATATAAATGCGGAAGGCAAATATCCAGTTGGGCACACCTATGACACAAGTAGCGGTGGTTTTCACGTGCTCAAGTCTATCGACGGCATCGAGCCCGAAGACGTTAGCGTTTACAGTCAGAATGAGTCAAAGTATACGCTGCTTGAAAGTGAGTACTTAGAAGCAGTCGATAAACTCGACAGTTCGTTAGCGGTGGCGATAGAACTGAATAGCCTTCTTCTTCCTCGGCAAAACCTGCCCTTGCCGGTGCTGATCCTATTGAAGCCGGAAACACTCGAGCGATACGGGTTAGCGCTTACATCCTATGGTTTGCTCTGTTGCTTGGAAGACTGGGCGTTGAACGAGGATGAAGCGTCTTACCTCACGTCCTTCAACCCTGATTCGTTCGATCTGCTACATGAAAATTTATCCCAGCACTACGGCTTCATGCGTAACTTCAATACTCTAAAGTCCATTGGCCCCATTCGTATAACGTATGAGGATGTCTGCAAAGTCTACGATATATCAGCGCTTGAGTCAGTCTCAATTGTTATGAAGCCGCTGCTGGACAAGGCCGCCGGCGACCCTCTTGTTTTGCCTGTCACGACCTCAGAGCACTTCGTTGTGCCTTACTTAATTAGCACCCGCCCTGACGGTTATCTCCCCGATATGAACGAATTCTCGTTGGAGCGGGTGGGGAGTGCCGACGGGGGCTGGTACAGCCTATGTCCGCTCAAGGCCGATCGCCGCTTGGCCAAGGGTGAAACGGTCAGCGCCTGTCTGGTGCACCGCCGCACTGGCGAACTGACCCGTATCGACTACACCGCGCAGGCCGACAAGCTCGACGCCGAGCAGTGGCTCGCGGATTTCGCCCAGCAGGTCGCCGCAGCCGGCAAACCGATCACCGCCGGCGGTTGGAGCGATGACAATGAATTCTCCAGCCGCCATCCGGCGCCGCGTCTCTGGTGCCAAGCCGACTACCGGGCCTTCAGCACTGCGCCGTTCAGCAACAACCTGGTTCAGTTGCTGGCCTGTAACGATGACTTCCCGCTTGCCCAAGGGCAGACCTTGAGCCTGCAGGTGCGCGACGTCAAGACCCAGGCGCTGCATGAGCAGCACCTGTTTACCGCCGAGGCGGACAGTGGTTGGAGCAAGGCGCTGTGCGAGCAGGTCAACCGGGACAGCCACCTGCTGCGGGCCGGTGTGCTTGAGGGCGATTGCACGGTGACGCCGGGCGAGGCCAACAATGCGTTCTGGGGGCCGCAGTGCGGCGAGCTGTGCGTGACCCTGGTCGAGCTGAGCTGGTGGGCCAGCCGCGCGCTCGATGGCACTGCGCTGCCCAGCGATGGTGCGCTGCGTGCCTGGGTTTACGATGCGTTCTCCCAGCGCCTGCTCGGCCACCATGAATGGACGCCGAGCTCGGTACAGCGCGCCAAGGATGAATGGGTCAAAGCCTGGGCCGAGGCGCTGGATAATTCGCAGGTGGCTCCCTACCTGCGCGTCAACACCATGACGGCGATGCTCGAACAACGCGGCGACGCACTGCGTATTTTCGCCACGCTGCCGGGTGACGACTTTCCGGTCGAAGGCCCGCTGCTGGCGGCACCGTTCAAGGCGCCGGACGATATCGTGCTGGTGACCGTGCGTCACCCCGGTGATCAGGCCTTGTTGCACCACGCGTTGTTCAGGCCCAAAGCCTGCGATCAAGTGCCCAGCGACCAACCGACTTGGCTAAGGGCGCTGGCCCGTTTCATCGAAACGCAGCAATGGCCGGAGCTGTGCGTCAAGGAGGGCAAGCAGCTGTGGCTGGCGCGCAACGCCGAACTGCAGGTCACACTGGATAACCTCGGCGACGGCAAGGACTGGAACATAGAGGACTACGAGCGAGACCTGCTGAACACTGATCAATCGCCACGCGACGCGGCCGCCGAGCAGGAGCATTTCACCGTCGAACCAGCCGAGGGAGTGACGGGGGTAACTATCAGTTCGCTGGATGTAGAGCTGGAGTTCCGTCTGGACACGGCAGCACGCGACAGAGGCTACCGGGTGATGGCTTGCGTGCCGAGGCAGTCTGCGGCGAAGCAACTTAGAGAGGCCTATATCAGCTATGTAGAGACTGCTGTCAGGGTTGGTAACCCTGTCGTCGTAACATTCGCCGAAACGGGAACGCTATCCGCCTCCACGAAAGTCACGTCCGCCGCTAAGGTCAACACTGAACACATTAAAGAGTTTTCCACTTTATGGAGCGCCTTAGAAGGTGACTTAGACGCCGACGCTTTCAATGCCGTCTACAAGTTGGCCTATGAGGCATCCCTGGAGGAAGCAAGCACTGAAGCCCAAGCCAGCATAGAACCCTTTACTTCCAATCAAGCACGCTATGACGCCGTCTACGCTGAAACCGTTGCTTTCCTCGGCGCTAAACTCACCGCCGCCAAACTTGCCTACGCGATTGTCGTCGCTAGTAAGGAAGCTACTGCAGTATGGCCAGTATCGGTCACCAGTGACACCATTACCTGGCAAGGCCCGCTGAGCAACCAGGCCTATGACCTCTACCTGGATTACCCCGAGTCCGAACGCGGCAATGACACCCTGACCGTGGGCCATATCGGCGCCCTGCAAACCAGCCAGTTCTGGCACGACGCCAAGCCTGTCAATTTCACCCCGGCCAAAGCGCTCGAGGAACACACTGAAATTGGCTTCCTCTGCGAAGACTATGGCAACACCAGCCGCTCCGAACTTTTCGATACCGACGGCCACAGCGAAGCAGGGGTAGACCCGCGCACGGGGCTGTTCCACGCCCATTACCCGGTGGCCAGTTTGCAGGGTTTACAAGGCCAGGGGCCGGTGGTCGACCTGACCCTGCATTATTCGGCGCTGCGCGCCAACGAGGCCGGGGTGGGCGATGGCTGGGCCTGGCGCTTTTCTAGCGTGCAGGTACGCGACAGGCTGTTGATCCTGGCCGATGGTGCCCAGGTTAAGTTCACCGAGGAGCAATGGAAGCAACTGGGCGAGAAAGAGCCGATCAAGCTGGCCTCATGCGTGGTGCGCAGCAACGAGGATTACAGTGAGTTCACCCTCGACCTGCCTAGCGGACGCCAGGAAGTTCTGAGAAAACCTTCAGCCCCGGGCAGTGACGAAGAAGAGCCAAACAAGACGTTTTACGATCTGATTTTGAAAGCGTTGAAAGCCATCAGGGACAAGTCCAAGCCGGACTATCCGGCGATACCTGAAAGCGGATGGAAAAACTGGGCGAAATGGATAGCGTGGTTCTTTCCACCCTATTATCACATCCCGGCGTATTTCGATTACCAGGAAGCGCTCAATGCGTGGGAGAGCCATAAGGATATCAATGAACTGAAAAAACGCATTGCCGAACTTGAGGTGCCGTTCGTGTTGTTGCTGCCTTCGACTATCGAGTCTCCCGATGGCGAAAAGTTGACGTTCGAATGGAAGCGTCAGAACGGTCAGTTCCTGCTGTTGACGGTCAACAGCGGGGAAGAAGCCTTGTTCAAGGCCGAGTACCTCACCCCGCAAGAGAAGAGTGCGCAAGTCAATATGCAGATCTGGCCGAAGAGCACGATCGAAAGCTACGAGGTCAGGCTGGAGCTCAAAGACTACTTGATGCGCTCGCTCATGCGCATCGAGCAAGGCAGCGTGCTGCAGCATGTCCACTGTGATTACGACGACGACAAGACCCTGGACCGGGTGCTGTGTGGCTTGCGCGAGCTAGACGGCTCGGTAGAGAGCGTGAAGTACCAGCCGTGGAAGGCCAAGAATGACCAGCAGAACAAGGCGCGCCCGGGCCTGCCTCGGGTAGCGCTGCATACCCTGCTACCAGGCGACGGGCAACAGAACCAGGTGACGACCTATCGCTACGATGGAGACTTTCTGCGGACCGACCAGGGCATCGTTAGCGTCGAGTATGAGAGTGGTCCGCATGGGGCCAGGGAACAGCACGTGCTGGTGCACGGCATGGTCAGTCACAGGGGTAGGAATGAGCGTTTCGAACTGTTGCGTGGAGTAGCTTCTGAGCAACGCCACTTGCTGGCCTTTACGACGCGCGAGGACGTAGGGAAAACCGCTAAACATAAGGTAACCAAGGGCTACCGCTACACGGGGGCGGGCGATGAGTTCGCTGAGCTGCTCCACGCCCTCGAGGCGGGGGGCGCAGACGACGAAATCAAAGTGAAGGACGGGGCGGTGCTGGTCGAACGCCAGCGCGAGTTGCTCGAATGGTTCTTCTTCAAATCTAGCTTTGCCGACCGACCTAAACTGGCCGCGTGTATCACTCGGCTGCTGGCCAGTGCCCCTCGTCCAGAGCGCGATGCACAAGCACGCACGGTGGAGGTGGCGACGCAGGAAGAGGATATGGCTGGCAATGTGCATCGGCTGCATACGAGCGACGAAAAGACGCTGTACCACTGTTACTACAGCCAGGCCGGGAACAACTGGTTTACGCCCAACCAGCTAAAGGGGCTGAACGGACTGCAGGGGCTTGCACGGCTGCCGACCTTGAGCTGCCCGTTCCTCCCGGAGCATGCCTCGGCACCGCTCATGGCTCAATACCAGTGTGACCCCTTCGGTAATCCTCAGAGCTTATCTTTGTTCGGTTATCGCCAAGTGAGTCGTGGCGGTCGCGACATGCTGGAACTGTCCGAGGTGGTGACGATCCAGGGTGTCAAGGGTCTGTTCAAGGATAACCGGCTCGACGCTCAAGCCACCTGGTTGCTGGCTGACTCGCCCGCTAAGTTGCTGTGGCGCCAACAGCTTATCGAGACTACGCCGGTCAGCAGAAAGAAAACACCGAGCGGAGAAAGCTTGGTCAAGCAGTGGTCGGTCAAGAGCACCCAGCTCACCCATCTGGGCGACACACTATTCGAAATGGAGAGCATCCAGGAGTTCGAGGACAACCCGAGCAACAAGTATGGCATTGTGGTGCGCGTCACCTCCAGCACCGAGGCCGGTAGCGTGCAGTTCAGCAAGGAACTGCGCTCGCGGCATGGCCGGCGCCTGTTGATGCAGGTCAAGCACGCCGAGGAGGTGCACTGGCAGTACGATGCGCTGGAGCGGCTGATTCACCAGACACGCTTCCTGCTCAAGACGGGGAGCACCTATAGATGCAAGCAACAGAAACCCGACGAGCAGACCGTCACCACCTATTCGTTTGACGGCAAGGTCGCGACCCACATCCATGCGAACAAGGACATCAGCCGCAGCTACCTGGACGGCCTGGGGCGGGTCTGGCGCCGCGAGGTGCGCAAGCATGGCAGCGAGTACTATACGCCGCTGGAACAACACAGTTGGCAAGGGCTGGATACCTCGCAGCCGTTGGCCAGCTGCGAGTGGGACTACTGGCCGGGTGGGCAGGCGGTGCTGCGAATGACCCCCGGGGTGTCGGGTGTGGGGCCGCAAGCGTGGGTCAGGGAGCAAGGAGGCTTGGATGGGCCTGCTACACGCAAAATGCTGCAATTCCAGCTCAATCAAGCCGCTGCGCCCAGTGCGTTCGGGTTCGAGCCGTTCGCAATGCAAGACATGCCGAGCCATCACTTCTTCGAAGAGGGCCTCGACGAACAATGCTTGTTCCAACGCAGCACCGATTATACCTACTGCAAAGACGGCACTTTTGAGCAGCTGGAACATTTGAGCGATGGCGCCGGCCAAGTACAGCTGCAGGTGCACAAACGCTTCGACAGCTCAGGCGAGGTCGTCGGTTATCAACGCACGGTGGACGAGCAAACCTGCACGTATAGCCTGGAGCGCGACGCTCTGGGCAGGGTAACCAAGCTCACCCGCCCCGACAAAACCACCGTCGAGTACCGCTACCATGGCCTGAGTATCCACGCCACCGAGCTCAAAGTAGACGGCAAGGTGGTGGCAACGCAGCAGGTGAACAACCCCAGCAAATTGGCCTCACGTACGGTAGGGGGGCGTACCTACAGCTTCACCGACGATAGCGTGACCTTGCCCGACAAGAAAAGCACGCTCAGCACCCTGCGAAGCGCCGAGGGCTCGAGCTTTAAGGCCAACGGCCAGTCTCTCTCTACCATTAGCCAGAAAGGCGGCACCCTGACCCTGGCCTCAGCCGCCAGCGACGGGGCGATGAAGAACGGCTGGGAGCAGACCTACTGGGACGCGAGCCTACCCGGCCGGCAGTGGGTTGCACAAACCTCGCTGCGCGCCAAGCGCCAGGCCTGCCGCTGGCTGAGCCTGCGTGGCCAGTTGTTGGCAGAACTACGTGCTGACGGCCACTGGCAGCGTGTGTTCACCAATGAGAATGACCGCGTGCTGCGCACCTGCCAGGACCATGAGGAGGTGCTGTATCGCTACGATGCCCTCGGCCGTCACCAGTCACGCCAGGCCCAGGCGCTCAAGGCCGGAGGCCTATGGCAGGTGCTCAGCGAGCATGACGGCTTTAGCCGGGAAGTCACCCGACGTTTCCTGCACAACGGCAACGAGTGCTTCAAGCAGTGCCTGACCTGGCGCGGCGACGGCCGGCTGGCCAGCAAGACCAGCTACCACAAAGGTCAGGAGCTGCGTGTCGAGCGCTTTACCTATGATGTGCTCGACCGCCTACAGCTTTATGAATGCAACGCAAGCATGGCCGAGCATTGTCCTCAAGACGCCCAGGGTAGGCCGGTCGTGGCCCAGGAGTTCCGCTGGGACGCCCTGAGTAACCTGACCCACTGTGTCACCACTGATGTTGATGGCAGTAGGCAGACCGAGGAAATGACCTATAGCACGACCGATCCTACCCAGCTAACGGCAATCAGCAACCGTCCGTTGACCTGGAGCGCCAATGGCTACCTGACCAACGACGGCCGGCGACACCGCTTCAGCTATAACGCCGCTGGCCAGATCGCTAAGGTCAGCGATGATGATGGCAATGTACTGGCTCGCTACGAGTATGACGGCCGCCAGCGTCTGGCGGCGCAGTACCTCAAGGGCGACGAAAGCACCCGTGAGCTGCGCTACGACGGCGATGAACTGATCGGTGAGATCCGCTATGACAAGTCCGGTAAGGTCAGCCACACCACCAGCCTGTCCAGCGGGCTGGCCCAGTACGATGGGGGCGAGGTGCGCTGGTTGATCGACGACCCGCAGGTGGGCGTTGCCGGGCAATTCAAGGACGGCGCTCTTGAGCTGGCACCGCTGCTGCCATTCGGTGAAGGCAAGGCGTTGGACGGGCTGGTCAATGGTTACAACGGCATGCGTCGGGATTCAGTCACCGGCCACTACCACGCCGGCAATGGCTACCGCTGCTATGACCCGACGCAACGCCGTTACGCTCAGCCGGACTGGCTCAGCCCGTTTGGTGAAGGCGGGCTCAATGACTACGCCCACTGCCCAGACCCAGTCAATCTGCACGACCCCAGCGGGGCGATTATGCTCAGCCGCTGGGATCAACATCGGCTATCGACCAGATACGCCCAGGCGCTGCAAGACACTCAGAAAACGACAGTCGGTGATCGCTGGCGAAACTTGGGGTTCTCGGCGCTGGTGCTTGCGGTGAGCATTGGGCTCACCGTTGCCACCGGAGGCTTGGCGCTGCCCCTGATGGTCGCTGTCATAGGGCTGATGGTAGTGGCGTTCGCCTTTGAAGTGGCGTCGGTGGCCACCGCGAACACCGACCCTGAATTGTCCCGGAAACTGGGTATCGTCTCAACCGCCACTGGAATATTGAGTGCTGTCGTGGGCATAGCCAAGACTGGATGGACAGTGCTGAAGCACCTGTGGACGACTGCTAAACATGTCGGGCAAGGCTTAAAACAGGTAGCGAGAGGTGCCAAAAGCATGTGGGGCATGGTGTTCAAACGGACGTCGCGGGTTGGGTCCGCAGGCCATGCGTCACGAGCCGGAACCGGGGGGCGTTGGGCAGACAGGGTTGCCTGGTGGGAGGCCGGTAGGGCTACAAAAGTGTGCGAGTGGCGCAGCGTGCCCGGCGCTTACCGGTGGGTCAAGGCCCACCTGCGCGGACGCATTGCCCCTCCGGAGATATCCAAGTTTGACTTTTCGCGTTCGGGTGCTTTTGGGAAAATTGGCAACTTCGTGCAGGACAAAGGATTGCTCTCGAAATATGGGCATGTTCCCAGGTCGCAGTTAGTTGACTATCTAGCAACCGGTTTCGGCGCGTCACTTGACGGCAATACGGTGCGAGGGACGGTCGAGTCCAGCATAGAGCTGGAGCGCAAGCGACAAGAGGCGCGGCGATTGGAGGCAGAGGGGAAAACACCAATTGCGAGCGCTGCGACCAGTGTGTGGGGCGCGAGCACTACTTCAGTCTCGGTGGTACCCAAGCTGCCGTATATAGACAAGGTGCAATTCGGGCTGCCACCGGCGACGGACCGCGTGCAATTCTGGTGGTGAGCACGCCGCAGACTTGGCCATGGTGACCTGACATAAATGCCAGTATCGGGGACATGGTCGGCGCAGTAGGCTTTTCCTGTTCCCAGGTTCGGGAGCGGGAACAGTCTCACAGACAATGATATCGAGGATGAAACCATGATCGTAGCAACGGGAAAGACAGGTCCAGTGTTCGAGTACGATGAAAGTCGGCACTTCGGCCGCATCAAATACAGACACAACGGAGAATGGGTGTACCTACCGCCCGAGGAGGCTGACGGAAAATACCTGAAAAATGGCGACGTTGTGATCTTCGATATCATTATTGATGTGGAGAGTGAACAACCTCACGCCACTAACGTGAGGCGCACGTAGGCCAAGGCGCTGCTAACCGCGCCTAGCCTCTGGAGGCGAGGCGCGGTCATTTGGCGATGTAGATGCAACGCTGACCGATCTGTGCTACTTCCGACGTTGGCTGGACCGCCGATTCATGAGACGTTTAAAAGGTCGTGAAAAGCCCTACCGCGATGGTTTCGTTGCCTTGCTCCATGTGGTGACTGCAACATCTCTTTCTTGCAGTGCCTAAGCAGACCGCCCTTGCTCAGCCCGCACCGCCGCCATGAACGTCTGCATCGCTGACGACTGCACGCGATTGCGCCGGGTAATCAACCCATAAGGCGGCAGGCGCGGCTCAAGCTGGATCGGCAGCACCGCCAGCAAGTGCCGCCCTGGGTAGTCGTCGACCACCGAGCGCGGGGTGATGCCGATCATGTCGGTCTGCTGCAGCAACGACAGCAAGGTCATGATCGAGGTGGTCTCGACGATGCTGCTGGGCAAGTCGATCCGGGCGTTGTGGAACGCCTGGTTGACGATGGTGCGCATCGGGCTTGGATGCTGTTGCAGCACCCAGGTCATTTCCTGCAGCTCGGTCCAGGCGATCTTTTTCACCTTGGCCAGCGGGTGCTGGGCGCCGGTGATCACGCACAGCTCCTCTTCGCCGAGGCTGTCGAACTGCAAGTCGTCGGTACGCGCATTGCTCGGGATGCGCCCCAGCACCACATCCAGCTGGTCCTGTTGCAGGGCCTGGACCAAGACATCGCTGGTGTCCACCTGCAGGCTCATCGACAGCCGTGGGTGGCTCTGCTTGAGGGTGGCGATGGTGCGCGTCAGCAAGCCTGAGGCCAGCGCTGGAATGGCGCCGATGGTGACCCGGCCGAGGTTGCCCGATTCCAGCGCGACCATTTCCTCGCGCATGCCCGACAGCTCGGCGAAGATCATCCGCGCGTAGTAGATCAGTGTTTCGCCGAACGGCGTTGCGCGCATGCCGCGGGCCAGGCGTTCGAACAACTCGACGCCGAGCAGGTCCTCGGCTTCGTGGAGCATCTTGGTGGCGGCCGGTTGGGTCATGCCGATCTCTTCGGCGGCGCGGCGCAGCGAGCCGAGTTCGTCCAGGGCCAGCATCAGGCGCAGTTGCCGCAGGCGCAGCCGGCTGTGGATGATGTTGGCGTCGGGGATGCGGGACATGGTCTGGCTCGTGGGCATAGGGGAGGCCAAGATTGACAAGAAATGGAGGAGGGCGCCACCGCCGCGGGGCAGGCGCGCCCTCAAGGCGGTGGCGACTGCAAGGTTATGCCGGGCGCCGGGCCAGCTTGCGCCCGAGCACGCTACGCAGACTGGCGATGGCCTTGGCCAACAGCGGCCAGAACAGCATCACCAGCGCCGCGCTGGTCAGGCTGGCCACCAGCGGGTTGGACCAGAAGATCGCCAACTGCCCGTCGGAGAACAGCATCGACTGGCGGAAGGCGTCCTCGGCCTTGTCACCCAGCACCGCTGCCAGCACCAGCGGGGCGATCGGATAGCCGAGCTTCTTGAACAGGTAGCCCAGCGCACCGAAGATCAGCATCAGGCCGACGTCGGTCATCGAGTTGTGCACCGAGTAGGCACCGATGGCGCAGACCATGATGATGATCGGCGCGATGATCGAGAACGGGATGCGCAGGATCGAGGCGAACAATGGCACCGTGGCCAGCACCACGATCAGGCTGACGACGTTGCCCAGGTACATGCTGGCGATCAGCCCCCAGACGAAGTCGTGCTGTTCGACGAACAGCGTCGGCCCTGGATGCAGCCCCCAGATCATCAGGCCACCGAGCATCACCGCGGCGGTTGCCGAGCCGGGGATGCCCAGCGTCAACATTGGTAGCAGGGCGCTGGTGCCGGCGCTGTGGTCGGCGGTTTCCGGGGCGATCACCCCTTCCACCTCGCCACTGCCAAAGCGCTCGCGGTTTTTCGAGAAGCGCCGCGCCAGGCTGTAGCTCATGAACGAGGCGGCGGTCGGACCGCCTGGGGTGACGCCCATCCAGCAACCGACCAGCGCACTGCGCAGCCAGGTCAGCCAGTAGCGCGGCAGCTTGGCCCAGGTGCGCAGGATCACCATCGGCGTGATGCGCGCCCGTTCACCGCGAAACACCAGGCCTTCCTCCACCGTGCAGAGGATTTCGCCGATGCCGAACAGGCCGATCACCGCCACCTCGAAGCTGAGCCCCGAGAGCAGCCAGGGTTGCTCGAAGGTCAGGCGCAGTTCGCCGGACACGGTGTCCATGCCGACGGCGGCCATGCCGAAGCCGATCATCATCGCTACCAGGGTCTTGAGCGGTGGGTTCTTGCTCAGGCCGATGAAGGTGCAGAACGCCAGCAGATAGACGGCAAAGAACTCCGGTGAGCTGAACTGCAAGGCGAAGCGGGCGATATGGGTCGACAGGAAGGTCAGCAGCAACACCCCGACCAGCGCGCCGAGCAGCGACGAGGTGAACGCGGCGGTCAGCGCTTCGCCGGCCTGGCCGTTGCGCGCCATCGGGTAGCCGTCGAAGGTGGTGGCCACCGACGACGGCTCGCCGGGTATGTTGAACAGGATCGAGGTGATCGAACCGCCGAACAACGCACCCCAGTACATGCACGACAGCAGGATGATCGCCGACACCGGCTCCATGGTGAAGGTCAGCGGCAGCAGCAGGGCCACGCCATTCGGTGCGCCCAGCCCAGGCAGCACGCCGACCAGAATCCCCAGCAGCACGCCGACCACCATCAGGCCTAGGTGATGTGCGCTGAGGATCAGGCTCATGCCTTGCATCAACGAGTCGATTTCACTCATGGCCGCAGCCCTCCCAGCACATTGGCCACGTCACCCAGCAGGCCTGCTGGCAGCGGCACCTTGAACCACAACGCGAAGATCAGGTAGCTGGCCAGTGCGGCGCCGCAGGACACCAGCACCATGGTCAGCCAGCGATGGCCCTGACCTGCGCGCCGTGCGCGCCACATGAACCAAGCGATGAACAGGATCGAGGCCAGGTAGATACCGGTGAACGGTATGGCGGCTACAAAGCCCACGATCGGCAGGAACACCGCCAGCACCTGGCGAAACGCCTGGCGGCCGACGAAGGATTCGGCAACCGCTGGGCGGCGCAGCAATGCCAGCAGCAGATTGCCGAGGCTGGCGCAGCTCAGCAGCAGGCCGATGTAGAAGGGGAAGTAGCCGGCCTCGGGGCCGGCATCGCCCCAGCCGATGCCGATCGCCAGGCTGCCGTGCATGAGGATGGCGCCCAATGCGCCGGTGAACAGGGCAAGGCCGGTTTCCACCCAGCGGGTGGCAACCAGCGGTGTGTCTGAGGAGGTGGACATGGTGCTCTCCCTTGCAAGGTTCACTGGCGCAGCCAGCCGGCATCCTGGAACAGCGGGATGACCCGCTCACGGTCCTGTTCGATGTAGCTGACCAACGCCTGCCCCTCAAGGAAGGTCGGGGCCAGGGCCGAACGCTCGATATAGGCCTTGAACTCCGGGGTCTGGCTGACCTTGCGCAGCAGTTCGACATAGAAACTGCGTTGCGCCTCGCTGATCGCTCCCGGCAGGAACACCGTGCGCGGGAAACGGTACTGATCGATGCCCAGGCCCTGCTCATGGCAGGTGGGGATGTCGGCCCAGGACTGCTCGGCGGTGACCTTTTCCTGGTAGATCATGCGTTCGTGGCTGAACACGCACAGCGGCCTGACCTGGCCGCCACGCCATTGGCTGAGGCTTTCGGCGGGGTTGTTGAGGTTGGCCGCGATGTGCTTGCCGGCCAGCTGGATCGAAGCCTCGCTGCCGCTCTTGAACGGGATGTAGGTGAGCTTGCTGCCGACCTGCTTGCCGATTAGCAGCGCCAGGGTCTGGTCGACATCTTTCGACTGGCTGCCACCAAAGCGCAGCTTGCCGCCATCCGCCAGCGCGCCTTTGAACGCTGCGGCATCGGCCCAGGGTGCATCCTGGTAGGTCCAGAGAATGAAGTCGTCCTCAGCCACCGCTGCCACTGGCGTCAGGTCGGTCCACTGGTAGCCGAGCTTGGCCACCAGCGGCAACAGGTACACATTGTTGGTGCCGATCACCAGTTTGTGCGCATCGCCCTGGGCCAGCTTCATGTCGAGGAAGGCTTCGGCGCCGTTGCCGCCACCTTTGTTGAGCACCACGGTATTGACGTCCAGCAGCTGATGCTGGCTGATCGCCGACTGGATCAGCCGGGCCAGTTGATCGGTGCCGCCGCCAGGGCCTCCGGCGACCACGATCTCCACGTTCTTCTGGGGTTTCCAGGCCTCGGCGAGGGCGGGCAGGGCGGGGGCGCTGAGCAGGGCGCAGGTGGCCAGGAACGACGACAGGTGACGCGCGTAGGCGTATCGCATGGGTGACCTCTTGTTGTCTTTGTTATGGGTAGCCGCAGTGTGCGAAGGGAACCGATAAGCGTCTATTCAAAGTTAGGCATACATCGATAGCCCTGGGTTATAGCTGAGCGATAACCTCAGGCAATGGCTGTATGAGCAGCTTTGATTAGACGGTTATCGTTGCGCCGGCCATAGTCGCTGTGCCGGCAACGACCGGATCACAACAATAACAAGCAGAGGTAGCTCCTATGGCTCAGGCACAAACGGCTGTGCTGCAAGCTGCGCGTTCAGCCGATAAAGCTGTCGCGCTGAAGGCCAGCAACGTGCGCTGGCGCATCTTCGCCATCATCTTTGCACTGACGGTGATCAACTTGATCGACCGTGTTTCGCTGTCGATCGCCATGCCCACCATTGCCGCCGAATTCGATCTTTCGCCGAGCATGCAAGGGCTGATTCTGAGCAGTTTCTTCTGGGCCTATGCGTTGTTGCAGATCCCTGGCGGCTGGTTGATCGACCGCTTTGGTCCGCGCCGGGTGATCGGCTGGTCAACGGGTTTGTGGGGGGCTTTCCAAACCCTCGCGGCATTCGCCACGGGCGGGTTGTCACTGATGTTCGCGCGGGTGGCGCTGGGCGCTGCGGAGGCGCCGTTGTTTCCCTCCGGCGGCAAACTCAATTCGCTCTGGCTCGGCCCCAGCGAGCGCAGCCGCGGCGCCGTGCTGATGGACTGCGGCGGCCCGCTGGGGGCTGCGCTTGGCGGGCTGATCATTGCCTACCTGATTGCTGTGCTCGGCTCCTGGCGCATCGCCTTTTTCGTCGCCGGCATCGCCACCCTGGCCATGGCCTGGCTGGCTTGGCACTACTTGCGCGACAACCCCGCCGAACATGCCTCGGTCAATGCCGCCGAGCTTGAGCAAATCAATGGTGGGCGCGCCGTACCGGCCGCTGAAGCGGCGCAGCAACAGGCTAAAGGCCTGGGCATCGCGCCACGCTCGCTGACCGGCATTCTGCTCGGGCGCGCCAGTTGGGCCATGGTGTTCTTTGGCTTGTTGACCTGGGGGCCGAGCTATCTGGCCCATGCCCGCGGTTTCGATATCAAAGGCATCGGCGCTGCCACCTTCATCATCTTCCTGTGCGGGGCGCTGGGTTCGCTGGTCGGTGGCTTCCTGTGCGACATGCTGATCCGCAAGGGCGTGCGCCGAGGCTTGGCGGCCAAGGGGCTACTGAGCTTTTCCGGCCTGGTGGCGCTGTGCGCGTTTCTCCTGCTGCCTGGCCTGAGCAATGCCTATGCCGCTGTAGCGCTGCTGTCGCTGACGGCGTTCTTCCTCATGTGGGGCAGCCTCTACTGGAGCTTCCCAGCATTGCTCGCCGCGCCCTCGCGGGTAGGCCTGATCGGCGGCGTGATGAACCTCGCCGGCAGCCTGGGCGGCATCGTCGTGCCGATTCTGGTCGGCGTTCTGTTGCAGCACCTTGGGGGCTACCCGGCGGTGCTCGGATTCTTTGCCCTGTGTTCGGCGCTGTTCATCGTCGGCACGTTGTTGATCGCTCTGGACAAAACCGAGGTTAACCATGGCTGAGTTGTACGACGGGCCAATCGTCGATGCCCATCATCATTTCTGGGACCCTGTGAACAACCCGCATCCGTGGTTGGCGGCGAGTGCCAATATCCCGTTTCGCTACGGTGACTACAGCGCGCTCAAGCGCCGTTACTTCCCGCAGGATTATTTTGCCGATGCGGGCGAGCACCAGGTGGTCGAGACGGTGTACGTGGAAACGGAGTGGGCCCCAAACGACCCAATCGGCGAGACCCGCTTCATCCATGCGCTGGCCGCCCGCTACGGCACGCCGAATGCGGTGGTTGCCCAGGCCTGGCTGGATGCCGACGATGCCCCCCAGGTGCTGGCAGCCCAAGCGGGCTTCGCGCGGGTACGCAGCGTTCGGCACAAACCGGGTGGGCCCAGCCATCCCGACCAGGTCGGCCGTTCGCACAGCTTGATGAGCGATGAGCAGTGGCGCCGTGGCTACGCCGAACTGGGCCGCCATGGTCTGCACTTCGACCTGCAGACGCCGTGGTGGAACCTCGACGAGGCGGCACGCCTGGCGCGGGATTTCCCCAATACCTTGCTGATTCTCAATCATGCCGGGCTGCCGTCCGATCGCAGCGCCCAGGGCCTGGCCGACTGGCAGGCGGCCATGGCGCGCTTCGCCCGTTGCGACAACGTCGCGGTAAAGATCTCCGGCATTGGCCAGGCCGGCAAACCGTGGCGCGCCGAGGCCAACGCCTGGATCGTGCGCCAGGTCATCGCCCTGTTCGGCAGCGAACGGGCGATGTTCGCCAGCAACTTCCCGGTCGATGGCCTGTGCGGCAGCTTCGATGAGATCTACCGCGGCTTCAAGCGCATCGTTGCCGACTTGCCGCCTACCACCCAGGAACAACTTTTTCTGCGCAATGCACGGCGGATCTACCGCACCGTGCCCGACACCCTGCGCCATGCCCAGCTATCGCCCGACATGAGGACTCCCGTATGAGCAAGCACACCCTTCCACGCCTGGCCATGGTGCTCGGCGATCCGGCCGGTATCGGCCCCGAGCTGATCGCCCGGCTGCTGGCCGAAGCGCAGGTACGCAGCCAGGCGCACGTGGTGTTGATCGCCGATGAGGACGAAGTGCGCCGCGGTATGCAGATCGCCGGTTGCGAGTTTCCCTATCGGCGGGTCGACTCGTTGCAGACCCTGGACTTCGCCGATGACACGCCGTTGCTCTACCCGTATCGCGGCCAGGCCCAGGGCGCCTTTGCGCGCAGCGAAGCCAGTGTGATTGGCGGGCGCTACAGCCTGGATACCTTGGCCGTGGCGCTCGAACTGACCCAGTCGGGCAAGACCGACGCGATACTGTTCGGGCCACTGAACAAGACCTCGCTGCACTTGGCAGGCATGGGCCATAGTGACGAGTTGCACTGGTTTGCCGAGCGCCTGGACTTCAACGGGCCGTTCTGCGAGTTCAACGTGCTCGATGCGTTGTGGACCTCGCGGGTTACCTCCCACGTGGCCCTGGCCGAGGTGCCGGGCCTGCTCAGCCAGCAGCGGGTGCTCGAAGCGATTGGCTTGATCGACACTGCGCTCAAGCGCAGCGGCCTCGCCCAGCCGCGCATCGGGGTATGCGGCCTGAACCCGCACAATGGTGACAACGGCAGCTTTGGCCGCGAAGAGCTGGACATCATCGGCCCGGCAGTGCAGCGGGCACGTGAGCAGGGCATCGATGCCGATGGCCCGTATCCTGGCGACACCATCTTCCTCAAGGTGCAGGGCGACGCCAAGGCCTTCGATGCGGTGGTGACCATGTATCACGACCAAGGTCAGATCGCCATCAAGCTGATGGGCTTCTCGCGCGGCGTCACCGTACAGGGCGGCCTGCCGATCGCCATCACCACCCCAGCCCACGGTACTGCCTTCGACATCGCAGGGCAGGGCAAGGCCAATGTCGGTGCCACCCGCCAGGCCTTCGAAATTGCCTGTCGCATGGGCCGCAACGCCCGCTGAGTGCCCGGCGGCTTTGCCTGACACAACTCAATCCCCACGGTTTGTACGGGGCCCTGTGGGAGCGGGCTTGCCCGCGAAGGCCGCATCACCCCCTCCCAGCCCTGCGCAACCTCATTACAGCTAATCATCTGGCGGCCCGGTCCAGGGCCGCCTGCTGCTTCTTCTAATAGTGCTTCTAACTTCTCCAGCCAGCTGGCTGCACAGCCTGCTACCCGCACGTCCAGGTGATAACCCCAACGCGACCAACCAAGCGAAAGGTATTACCTCAGGCTATCGATGGATACGCATAAGTGATTATCCAGGCCGGCAAGGCCCCTCTAAAGTCGCCCCCAACACCAACAATAAAAACCTGCCTGGCCGCTTCACCCAGCGCTCCAGGCAAACGCGGAGATCCCTCCATGAACGACCCTGCCAGCTCTCTGGCCTCGGCCATTTCCACCAGTCGTGCGCGGCTGCTGCCTTTTTTGATCCTGATGTACGTACTGGCCTTCATCGACCGCGCCAACGTCGGTTATGCCCGCGCCTACCTGCAAGCCGACACCGGCTTGAGTGACGCCGCGTTCGCCTTCGGTGCAAGCATCTTCTTCATCGGCTATGCCTGTTTCGAAGTGCCCAGCAACCTGATGCTGCACCGTCTCGGCGCCCGCGTCTGGCTGTGCCGGATCATGGTCACCTGGGGCCTGGTCAGCGCGGCGATGATGTTCGCCGACAACGCCACCACCTTCTATGTGCTGCGCTTCCTGCTGGGCGTTGCCGAGGCGGGCTTCTTCCCCGGGATCATCCTGTACCTCACCTACTGGTTCCCGGCCCGCAGCCGTGCTCAGGCCCTGGGCTTGTTCTACTTCGGTCTGCCTTTGGCGCTGGTGCTGGGCGGGCCGCTGTCGGGCTGGCTGCTGGAGTTCAAGGGGGTGTTCGGCATGGCTAACTGGCAGTGGCTGTTCGTCGTCGAGGGGCTGCTGGCGTCGCTGGTCGGGATTGCGGCCTATTTCTACCTGGTTGATCGTCCAGCCCAGGCCCGCTGGTTGAATGACGCGCAAAAACAGGCGCTGGAGCAGCAGCTGGCCGAAGAAGATGCGCAGAAACAGGGCCACGGACCACATGGATTTTTCGGTGCGTTGCGCAATCGCCAGGTACTGAAGTTCTGCCTGGTGTATTTCACCGTGCAGATGAGCGTGTACGGCGTGGTGTTCTACCTGCCGACCCGCATCGCCAGCTTCCTCGACGGCCAGGTCAGCCTGAATGTCGGCCTCTACACCGCCATCCCTTGGGCGTGCGCCTTGGTGGTGACCCGCCTGGTCACCCGTTACGCCGACCGTAGCGGACTGCATCGGCAACTGGCGGTGGTCATGCTGGCCATGGCTGCGGCGGGTATTGCCGCCTCGGCGCTGGCCGGCAGCCTGGCACTGGTGATTGTCGCCTTCTGTTTCGCCGCCGCCGGCTTCGTTGCCGTGCAACCGCTGTTTTGGACCCTGCCCACCGGCTACCTCAGCGGCGCCGCCGCCGCCAGTGGCATTGCCTTGATCAACTCGTTGGGCAATCTCGGCGGTTTCGTTGCGCCGAACCTCAAGACCCTGACCGAAACCCTGTTCGCCGACCCCCGCGCTGGCATGTTCGCCTTGGCCGTGGTCGGCGTGCTGGGGGCCTGCCTGCTGTCTCGACTGAAAGCTTCCCGACCCACCCCAGCCCCGCTCGAAGTTGCCCGGGCCGGCTGATCATCCCTTGTAGTGAGAGGACCTTCACCCATGAAAATCAAATCTGTCCGCACCCGTGTCTTTGAATGGAAGGGCAAGGTCGTGCCGCCCCAGGCGCACTTTTGCACCAACGCCAGCGACATCCTTTTCGAGCGTGGCGATGCCATGGGCTCGTTCCGCTTCCATGGTTGGCTGGTGGTAGAGATCGAAACCGACACCGGCATCGTCGGCATCGGTAACTGCGCCCTGGCGCCGCGAGTGGCCAAGGAAATCATCGACCTGTACCTGGCACCGATCTGCATCGGCGAAGACCCCTTCGACAGCGAGTACATCTGGCAGAAGATGTACCGCCGCACCCATGCCTGGGGACGCAAGGGCATCGGCATGGCCGCCATTTCGGCGATCGACCTGGCGATCTGGGACATCATGGGCAAGGCCGTCAACAAACCGGTGTTCAAGCTGCTCGGCGGGCGCACCAAGGAAAAGATCTGGACCTACGCCTCCAAGCTCTACGCCAATGACAACCTCGACCTGTTCCTGGAAGAAGCCCAAGGCTATCTGAACCAAGGTTTCACCGCGCTGAAGATGCGCTTTGGCTACGGCCCCAAGGATGGCCCGGCCGGCATGCGCCGCAACATCGAGCAGGTGCGCGCGCTGCGTGAACTGGCCGGCCCGGATGTCGACATCATGCTCGAATGCTACATGGGCTGGACCCTGGAGTACGCCCGGCGGATGCTGCCCAAGCTGGCCGAATTCGAGCCGCGCTGGCTGGAAGAGCCGGTGATCGCCGATGACATCGAAGGTTATATCGAGTTGAAGAAGATGGGCAT
Organism: Pseudomonas sp. xss_2; assembly: GCF_043104195.1. Classification (NCBI taxonomy): domain Bacteria; kingdom Pseudomonadati; phylum Pseudomonadota; class Gammaproteobacteria; order Pseudomonadales; family Pseudomonadaceae; genus Pseudomonas; species Pseudomonas sp. xss_2. The sequence goes on along the minus strand of NZ_JBICKL010000049.1, from coordinate 155,567 downwards.
CATGCCGATCTCGGGCGGCGAGCACGAGTTCACCGGCCATGGTTTCAAGGACCTGCTCGAGCGTCGGGCGGTGGACGTCATCCAGTACGACACCAACCGCGTTGGCGGCATCACCGCTGCGCGCAAGATCAACGCCATGGCGGAAGCCTGGTCGGTGCCGGTCATTCCCCATGCCGGGCAGATGCACAACTATCACCTGACCATGGCCAGCACCGCCTCGCCGATGGCCGAGTTCTTCCCGGTGTTCGACGTCGAGGTCGGCAACGAGTTGTTCTACTACGTGTTCAAGGGCGAGCCGCAACCGGTCAACGGCTACATCCAGCTGGACGATGACAAGCCGGGCCTGGGGCTGGAGATTTCCGAGCAATACCTCAACGACTTCAACATCATCGAATGATCGCGTCGGGCGCCGCCACGCGCTGGCGCCCGGCCTTGCGCAAGGGGAATGACACATGCGGTTGATTCAATTCGAAGACCAGGCCGGCCAGCGCCGCGTGGGGGTAATCGAAGGTGCTCAGGTGCGCACGCTGCGAGCAACCAGCAGCACCCGCGAACTGGCCTTGGCGGCGATCCGCAGCGGCCATGGCCTGGTCGAAGAAGTGCTGGCCCGTGGCAGTGACGCCGGCCCGGACTATGCCGGCCTGCTGCAGGCGGGCAGGGTATTGCCACCGCTGGACCATGAAGACCCGGCCCATTGCCTGGTCAGCGGCACTGGCCTGACCCACCTGGGCAGCGCCGCGACACGCGACAAGATGCACCAGCAGGGCGAGCCAGACGAAGCGACCCTGACCGACACCATGCGCATCTTCAAATGGGGGCTCGATGGCGGCAAGCCTGCGCAGGGACAAGTCGGGGCGCAGCCAGAATGGTTCTACAAGGGCGACGGCAGCATCGTCGTCCGACCCGGGGGTGACCTGCCGCTGCCGGCGTTCGCCGAGGACGCTGGCGAGGAGCCGGAGTTGGTCGGGCTGTATGTGATCGGCGATGACGGCCTGCCGCATCGGCTGGGCTATGCCCTGGGCAACGAGTTTTCCGACCATGTGATGGAGCGGCGCAACTACCTCTACCTGGCCCATTCCAAGCTACGTGCCTGTGCCTTTGGTCCGGAGCTGCGGGTCGGCGAGCTGCCAGGGCACCTGCAAGGTCATAGCCGCATCCTGCGCGGCGGGCAAGTGCTGTGGGAGGGTGAATTCCTCTCGGGCGAGGGCAACATGTGCCACAGCCTGGCCAACCTTGAGTTCCATCACTTCAAGTACGCCCAATTCCTGCGCCCCGGGGATGTCCACGTGCATTACTTCGGCACTGCCACGTTGTCTTTCGCCGACGGCATCAAGGCGGCGCCTGGCGACACCTTCGAAATCGCCATGGATGAATTTGGCGCGCCTTTGCGCAACGGCATCGTCGCGTGCGAAGTGCCGATCCTGCCGGGGGCTGTCGCCCGTCTCTAGGGTTATCTTGCTTGCCAGAAAGCCGGCCCGGCTCGGGCTCGGCCGGCTCACGCTTATGAGGTCGTTATGCTCAACTTGCTCGGTTACAACTACATTGGCGGCGCGCGCTGCGCCGCCGGTGCTGTGGTGTTGCAAAGCTTCGACGCGCATACCGCGCAGGCGCTGCCGTACCGTTTCACCCAGGCCACCGCTGAAGAGGTGGATGCCGCTGCACAGGCGGCAGCCGCCGCATTTGCCGCCTACCGCAATACATCACCCGATCGACGTGCAGCATTTCTTGAGGCCATCGCTGAGGAAATCGAGCTGCTCGACGACAACTTCGTCAGTGTGGTCTGCCGCGAAACGGCGCTGCCTGAGGCACGTATCAAAGGCGAACGGGCGCGTACCAGCGGCCAGATGCGCCTGTTCGCCGAGGTGCTGCGCCGCGGTGACTGGTTCGGCGCACGCATCGACCGTGCCCAGCCGGATCGCCAACCGCTGCCGCGCGTCGACCTTCGACAATGCCGAACCGGCGTCGGGCCAGTCGCGGTCTTCGGTGCCAGCAACTTTCCCCTGGCGTTCTCCACCGCCGGGGGCGACACCGCTGCAGCCTTGGCCGCCGGCTGCCCAGTGGTATTCAAGGCCCATTCCGGGCACATGGCCACAGCCGAGCTGGTCGCCGATGCGATCATGCGGGCGGTGCAGCGTTGCGCCATGCCCGACGGCACCTTCAACATGATCTACGGCGCTGGCGTGGGCGAGCAGTTGGTCAAGCACCCCGCGATTCAGGCCGTGGGCTTCACTGGCTCGCTCAAAGGCGGGCGCGCCTTGTGTGACATGGCGGCGGCGCGGCCACAACCGATCCCGGTGTTTGCCGAGATGAGCAGCATCAACCCGGTGTTGCTGCTGCCCGCTGCCATCGCCCAGCGCGGCGAGGCGGTGGCAACGCAACTGACTGCCTCGGTGGTGCAAGGTTGCGGGCAGTTCTGCACCAACCCAGGGTTGATCATCGGCATCCGCGCTCCGGCCTTCACCCAGTTTCTCGAACAGTTCGCCGCGCGCATGGCCGACCAGCCTGCGCAGACCATGCTCAATGCCGGTACCCTGGACAGCTATTGCAATGGCGTCGCCGCCTTGCACGGCCATCCTGGCGTGCGCCATCTGGCCGGCCGCGCGCAACAAGGCCAGCAGGCGCAGCCGCAACTGTTCCAGGCGGATGCGCAGCTGCTGCTCGATGGCGATGCCAGGTTGCAGGAAGAGGTCTTCGGCCCTTGCACCCTTGTCGTCGAAGTGGCCGATGAGCAACAGCTGCTAGCGGTAGTGCGGGCGCTGCATGGCCAGCTCACTGCGACCTTGATCGCCGAACCCGAGGACCTGCAGCAGTTCGCCATGCTGGTGCCGGAGCTCGAGCGCAAAGCCGGGCGCCTGCTGCTCAACGGCTACCCAACTGGCGTTGAGGTGTGCGATGCGATGGTTCACGGCGGGCCTTACCCGGCCACCTCGGACGCCCGTGGCACCTCGGTTGGCAGCCTGGCGATCGACCGTTTCCTGCGTCCGGTGTGCTACCAGAACTACCCGGATGCGTTGTTGCCGGATGCGCTCAAGGATGCCAATCCGCTGGGCATCATGCGGCTCGTCGACAGTGGCTACACGCGAGCGCCACTGACGTCTGCCTGAATCAGGAAAAACCTGGCAATGCCGGCTTGCGCTGTGGCCTGAACTTTATTGACCGTCAGGGCATCACTTGTTCAACGGGACACCGAGAGGGAGCAGGGCAAGCGATGAAAAAGCATAGCCAAGACCGCGTTGAAACACCGCCACCGGCCAAGCCGCAGGGTGAACAGGAGCGGGACAACGATGCCCATCGACCGGATGGTTCGTCAGGTACCGAGCATGATTCGACCGCGCAGAAAACGGCTCGCCAAGAACCGTCGAAAAAGCACTGAGGCCCGCACCCGCGGGCCTCAGCGTCGTGCTCAAAGAATCGGTTTGCCGCCGGTGACCGCGTAGCGCGAGCCGGAGATGTAGCTCGCTTCATCAGAAGCCAGCAGGACGTAGATCGGTGCAACCTCAACCGGTTGCCCTGGGCGTCCCATCGGGTAGCCCGAGCCGAAGTTCCTTACTGCCTCATCCGGCATGGTGGCGGGGATCAGCGGTGTCCAGATCGGCCCAGGCGCGACACTGTTGACCCGAATGCCTTGCTTGGCCAGCAATTGGGCAAGGCCTGCGCTGAAATTGGCGATGGCACCCTTGGTAGCGGCATACGCCAACAGGCTAGGTGACGGATCATCGGAGTTGACCGAACTGGTATTGATGATCGAAGCACCTTTGCCCATCGACGGCAATGCCCGCTGGCAGATGCGAAAGATCGCCGTGATGTTGGTGTCGAAGGTCTTCACCCACTCATCATCGTCAATCTCGTCCAGGGTTTCATGGGCCATCTGGAACGCGGCGTTATTGACCAGGATGTCGATGCGACCGAACTGCGCCACGGTTTTGTCGACGATCTCGTAGCAGTGCTGTTTGTGCGCCAGGTCACCGGGTAGCAGCAGGCATTGGCGACCCGCCGCCTCGACCCAGCGCGCGGTTTCCTGGGCATCGTCGTGTTCATCGAGATAGGCGATGGCAACGTCTGCGCCTTCGCGGGCATAGGCAATCGCAACCGCTCGGCCGATGCCGCTGTCGGCACCGGTGATCAGGGCGATCTTGCCGTCGAGCCGATTGTGCCCGGTGTAGGTCTGTTCACCGCAGTCCGGATACGGCTCCATCTTGCGTTGTGAACCTGGAACGCTTTGCGCTTGGGAGGGGAATGGCGGAGTAGGGTAGTCGCTCATGGAACAAGGCTCCTGCAGTGGTATTCGTTGGAAGAGTAAAAATCAGCCTGCCAAGGCCTTGATCAACTGCTCATTGAAGGCCGGAATATCATCAGGTTGGCGGCTGCTGATCAGGTTGCCATCGACCACCACCTGCTCGTCGACCCAGATGCCACCGGCATTGCGAATATCGTCTTGCAAGGTTTTGTAGCTGGTCATGCGCTTGCCCTTGGCCAGGCCACTGGACACCAGCAGCCATGCGCCGTGACAGATCACCGCCAGCGGTCTGCCGGCTGAGTCATGGCTTTTCACCAGTTTTTGCGCGCCGGGGACCAGCCGGATCGTGTCGGAGTTCTGCACCCCGCCTGGCAGCACCAGCGCGTCGTACAGGTCGAGTTGGGCGTTGTCGAATGTGGCATCTACCGTGAATGGGTCAGCGGGCTTGTCATGATTCCAGCCGCGGACCGTACCTGGCTTGTCACTCAGAATGTCGACGACCGCGCCGTTTTGTTCCAGGGCTTCGCGCGGGCCGGTCAGTTCCACCTGTTCGAACCCGTCGGTGACCAGAAACGCCACGCGCTTGCCGTTCAATTGTGCACTCATGGGGTTAGCTCCTTTATCAGTAGACCTGAAGTAGGAGGCCCATCAGCACCGGGCAAAGTTCATGTGCAAAACCCGAACGGTTCAGGCTCAAGCGAATGATGATGTGTAGCTGGCGCGCGCTTTTGCGCACTCAAACGAGAGTTTTCGGCGTATTCGGGAGGTGCGGGGTATGTTCAGGGGCTGGCGGGGAATTGCTGTCAGAGGGGACGATCCGGGGTAGGGCACTTATAACCACGGGGGGGCAGGGCGTTGAGCCCTGCGCCCCGTGTGTTCAGGCAGTGTGTTCAGCGGTCTGCTCGACAGACGTTTCCATCAACAGGGCTAACGTGTTGAGGAACAGGTCCATGTTGAGGATGCCGGTGGCGACGGTCGACAGTACTGGCTTGCCAGACGCATCCTTGATCACCACCTTCTCGCTCCAGGCGCTAGTGTCCACGCTGCGTAGCGAAGCCATCGATACCTGGCTGCCCTGGACCTGCAGGTAATCTCGTGAAACCACGATCGGCAGGGTCTTGATATCGAGGAAGTTGCCGCTCACACGCTTGCGCCAGACTTGGCTGGTGTCGGCGTACTCGAACGTCACCGTGCCACCGCTGTGCAAGGTCTGCAGGACCGCAGGTTGCCTGGCGTCGAGGTAGAGCTCGCGAAACAGTTGCTGGAATTCGAAGAAGCGCTTGAGCGGTTCGATCACCCGGTGGAACGGCTCGCTGGCATTGCGACGGAACGCCAGGTTGGTGATCATGCCGCTGAACATCGTCTGCCCCGAGGCGAACAGGTACAAATGCTCGATTTCAGTGAACGGCACGTAGGTGCGCACGCCCTTGGTGGTGTAGGCGATGCCCTGTTCATACAGCTCGTAGCTGCTGTGCCGATAGCGACTGTGCCACGCATACAGCGCCGCGATGCCCACCGCGATGAACGCCAGCAACGCGCCGGTGTAATAGAGCATCGAGACGTTGCCATTGAAGCGCATCGTCGAGCCTGACGGGGTGGTGAACGTGACAGGCCCGCTGCTGTTCACCGGCAAGGTGGTGGCGAAGTAAACGATGAGGCCGGCCAGGATCAGTAGCGCCAGGCTGAAAACTATCGTGAAGATTTTCAGGCCCTTGCCGTAGCGGTAAGTGCCGACCAATTGACCGGTCACTGGCACTTCAGTAGAAGTCTGCTGCATGAGGGTTTTACATCCCTGTAGAGTTGAGTGGAACGATGCCATCCAGGCTGATTTCGCGACGTGGCGAGGCGTGCTGGGACAGTTACTGCCACATTGCCACCAGCCCGGGCCGGTATCCTAGAACGCTATGGGATCAATAGGTTCACTCGCATTGCACAATAGTGTGAAATTGCGACCCGTTTATCATTCCGACCGCGGCCTAGCCGGGCAGCTTTGAGTCGAACGCGCTGCGCAGGGTGGCAATGACTTCATCTACGCCAGGGCCTTGTACCGGTGGCGGCAGGGGGCGTTCACAAAACTCTCGCCAGACAAACAACATCAATTCGGCGCCATCGGTTTGCGCAAGGGCACTGTCGAGCGAGCCGAAGGTTTGCAGCAGCCTGTACCTTTCGTCCTGCCAGAAACCCGCTTCAACCCAGTCATACACCGGAATGAAGTGAAAGTGAATGGAGTGGCCGGCGTCATGCCCAAACCGCCCGATATACAAGCGCTTGGGCGCGAGATGCGTTTCAATGGTTTTCTGGATGCGCGCCTGCAATACCCCCAACTCCGATTGCGCTTCGAGCGGTAGCGCCGCCAGCGAGTTGGTCATTTGTTTTGCACTGAGCATCAGGTAGCCCGGCAACGCGCTGTCCATGCGGTGGTTGACAATCCAGTGCCTGGATTCATGGATGATGAGCCGAGACGGTATGTCCATCAGGTTGCCTTGAGTGGGGCTGGCGAGCGTAGCATTGCGGCAGGTTGATGTCTGCTTTTGCCGGACAGCTGCTTCGGGCCGATCGGCTGTTTTCGACCCATAGCTGACATTGAATGCACAGGCTGAGTCGGGAGTTCGTTGGCTTTTCCATATCAAAAACCGACAGCAAGCACTGTCATGCCAGCCATAAGGCTACCTCGCTGGTCGGCTCATTGCTTTCGTACCACCAGCGGATGCGTCAATGCAAACAAGAGCAGCTGGTTGGGAACCACACTGAGCGTGCAAGATTACAGTGCTAACGCGAGAAGAGCGGATTATCTTCTGGGCATCTTTCAACACAGGAGTGACGATGAAAGAACACAATTATGCTGTCACCATCAATTGGATAGGTAACACCGGTGAGGGTACTGCCAGTTATACGGCTTACTAGAGAGCGTTCACTGTCGAGGCGCCAGGGAAAGCGCCTATCCCTGGTTCCGCCGACCCTGCTTTTCGTGGTAATCCCGAATGCTGGAACCCTGAAGACATGCTGCTGGCATCGATCTCGTCCTGCCACAAGCTCTGGTATCTTCATCTGTGCGCCGTTAACAATGTGTGCGTGCTGGAATACGTTGACCACCCGGTGGGCCGTATGATCGAAGGCGATGGCCAGCGCAAGGGCCACTTCAAGGAAGCAGAGCTAAGACCTCACATCATCATTAGTAGTCAATCAGATAGGGATCTTGCAATGCGCTTGCATGACGATGCTCACCATGAGTGTTTCATTGCAAACTCGGTCAACTTCCCTATCAAATGTAGGGCTGTTATCAACTATCGAAACTAATCCCTCAAAGGCTCTAGCCTGGGTATCGGCCCGGACTGTCGACATGGGGTCGATAGCAGTCCGTCGTGACCGGCCGCTTTCGACCCATTGCGGCCATTCGCGGAGGGCAATGAACGGCCTATAGCGCCCCTTCGACCATACCGCTCGATGGGTGTTCATGGCGTACTTCGATACAGACATGGCCTAGTTCGAAGCTACCATCTTGGCCCTGTGGGGCTATTCCAAGCGTTGCTACAGTGGGCTCCAACAAACTCCACCCACTGCGAGCAACTACCCATGAACAACCGCCTTGATTACTTCAAGCTGTCTCCCCAAGCGTCCAACAAACTGGTGGAACTCACCCTACAACTGAGCAAGAAACCGCCACTGGCCGATCTTGCCCACCTGATCATGTTGCGCGCTTCGCAGCTCAACGGCTGTGCGTTCTGCGTGGATATGCATGTGAAAGAGGCCAAGATCCATGGCGAGCGCGAGCTGCGTCTTCACCACGTGGCCGTATGGCGTGAGTCAGGGCTGTTTTCGCCAGTAGAGCGGGCGGCGCTGGAGTGGACTGAAGCCCTAACCCAACTGCCGCCTCATGGTATCTCCAACAGCCTGTATGCGAGTGCGCTTGAGCAGTTTTCCGAGCAGGAGCTGTCGGATTTGTCGTTCCTAATCGTCGCCATCAATGGCTGGAATCGCCTCAATGCGGCCTTCCAGGCGATCCCCGGCTCGTCCGATGAGCTGTTCGGCCTGAACAAGGCCAACCTCAACTGAGTAACTTGCTGATCAACGCGCCAAGCTGCTCGCCTGGAGCCGTCGTGGCGCAGTTGGTAAAACTCAGGAGCAGACCTGACTGACGCTGCGATGACGCAGCCCAGCGCGACAACGCTTGTACCGACATACCCCTGGCCAGCACCTGCTCGGCCAGGGCGGTGTCGCTTACGTCCTCCGGCAAACGCAGTACTAAGTGCATGCCGCCTGGCGAGCGTTCCACCTGCAGACCCTTCGGCAAACTCCGGTCCAGTGCTTCGATGGTCAATGCCCGTCGCTCGTTGTAGAGGCGGCGCATGCGTTGGATATGCCGAGCGAAGTGTCCCTCGGCAACGAACTCCGCCACCAAAGCCTGGGTAATTGACGGTGACCCGGCAGCAAACAAGGCCCGGCCGACGCGCTCGAACGCTGCCACCTGCGCCTGCGGCACCACCAGATAAGCCAGGCGAATACCGGGAAACAGCACCTTGCTGAAGGTGCCGGCATACAGCACGCGCCCATGGCGATCCAAGCTGGCCAGCGCTGGAAGTGGACGGCTGACGTAGCGGTACTCGCCGTCGTAATCGTCCTCGACAATCCAGCCACCGGTGCGGGCAGCCCAATCGAGTAGCAGTTGCCGGCGTGGCAGCGACAGTGCCATCGACAGCGGGCTCTGATGCCCTGGTGTCACCATGACGACCTGAGCAGTCCGAGAACCCGCGATGGCGTGTTCTACGTTCATGCCTTCGGCATCAACCGGCACCGCTTCCAGGTCCAGGCCGAACTGGCGAAGCACCTGGCGCGTAGTGGGATAGCCCGGGTCTTCCACCCAGGCGCACTCGCCTGGCTGCAACAGGGTATGTGCGACTAAGGACAGGCTATTGCGCCAACCGCTGGTGATAAACACCTGATGGGCACCGCAATCGATACCTCGGGACACCTGCAGATACGAAGCAATGGCGCTGCGCAACGCTGCCAGGCCGTGGGGTGCCGGATAGTCCAGATCTCCAAGACGCATCCCACGGAGATACCGAGCACCGAGACGCGCCCATATCTTGCGCGGAAATGCATCCAGCGCCGGTACCCCCATCTGGAACGGCAACAGCTGCGGTGGACGCCAGAGCGAATCAGGTGCGTCTTCGATCACTTGGCTGCTGACTGGTAATGCGGTGGCCTCCGACACGGGCTTCTGCAGTTCAGGATTGATTACGGTGCCTTTCTGCCCGAGCGCCAGGAGGTAACCCTCGCTGGCCAGCAGCGAATAGGCCAATTCGACGGTGCCACGGGCCACCCCCAGCTCCTTGGCCATGGCGCGCGCCGACGGCAAGCGGTCACCGGGGGACAACGTGCCTGCGGCAACGGCGGCCAGTACGCGGTCGTACAGTTGACGATACAGAGGCAAGGCAGACTGCTCTTCCAAGGGAGCAAAAGGCGGCTTAGGGGAGGTCATCATGGCCTAGTTCATATCCCATTTCTTGGCTCAATCAAGTGGGTCAATGGTAGTCCAATATAGCGCCATCACCTACTCATGAGGGCAACTCCCATGACATCCCCTTTGCACAACTTCATACCCAGCGTGCTCGACCTGGCCGACACGTCCCTGCGCCCCCTGGACAGCACCCATGACCTCTGCAGCGCATTCCCGGTAATGCAGCAATTGCGCCCTCATCTGACGAGCGAAGCTGACTTCGTCAGCCGCATCGAGCGTATGCGCGTTGAAGGCTATCGCCTGATTGGTGCTTATGACTTAGGCGTTCTTGTGGCACTGGCTGGTTACCGCTTACAGGAAAACCTGGTCTACGGCGCATTCCTGTATGTCGATGACCTTGTAACCGCCGAGGCTCAGCGGGGAGGTCAGTGGGGCTCGCGCTTATTGCAAGCCTTGGAGCGACTGGCCCGCGCCAGCGGTTGTGCACGCCTGGTGCTCGACACGGGTTTGGCCAACGCCCGCGCGCAACGCTTCTACTTCCGTGAAGGCCTGTTGACGGGTGCACTGCGCTTTCAGAAACAGTTCGATACGCCATAACCCGCACGCACATCCAAGGAGGCGAACCTCATGACATCGTCACAACAGCCACTTGCTCCTTTGCGCATTCTTCGCCTGGTCGCCAGCCCCAATGCAGAGGATTCGGAAAGTCTGAAACTGTCCCAGCAGATCCTGTTTGCCTTGGCCAGTCAGGCCGGCAGAAGGGGTATCCAGTTGACCGATTTAGACCTCAACTCCTTGGCCCCAGTCGATGCGCCTTACGCCCAGGCGTTAGCCAATCAGCGCGTAGTCATAGCAAGCGGTCAGGAGGGTACGTTGAGCCGTTCCGACGAGTTGATCGACCAACTGCAGGCATGCGACGTACTGCTGATTGCCACGCCGATGCACAACTACAGCGTGCCCGCCCCACTCAAGATGTGGATCGACCAGGTGGTACGCGTGGGCAAAACGTTTCTGGGCACCGCCAAAGGCAAAGTCGGATCGCTGACGGATCGTCCGGTTTACGTCGCAATAGCTTGCGGGGGCTACATCAGCGGCCAGCATGCCCGTCAACCCGACTTTCTGCGACCCTACCTGTCCGCCGTCCTCGCCACCATCGGTCTCAATCACGTGTACTACTTCACCGTTGAAGGTACCGCCAAGGGTGTGGAGTCACTGAATACTGGGAGGGAAACAGGGTACGGTGAGGTGCAGACGTTCTTTGGTAGGGATAGCCATGGTGTGGATCAAGTCTGCAGCCCGCTTTAAGAACATCATCGAATTCAAGCGTATAGGTTTGCACATTAGCTGGGCGGTGTGCCGTCAAGCGGCAATCCGCATGTCACCCTCTTCATTGCTCAAAGACAGGAAAAGAAATCATGAGTCGACTCAATTGGTTTGAAGCTTCGCCTGGTGCAGCCAAGGCCCTTGGCGGGCTGCATCATTTCGTGACCACCGCGACAAATTTGCCAGCCCCGTTGATTCACCTCGTGTTTCTCAGGGTGTCTCAAATCAACGGCTGCGCCCATTGCATCGATCTGCACTCACGCGATCTGATCAAAGCAGGTATTTCAGTGGACAAAGTGCTGTTAGTACCAGTATGGCATGAAGCGCACTATTTGTTCTCGGATCAGGAGCGCTCAGCATTGGCCTGGGCAGAAGAAGTCACGCGGGTAAGCGAGACACATGTATCCGACGAAGCTTACGCAGCAGCATCGGCAATGTTTGCCGAAAAGGACCTTGTCGACCTGACAGCGGCCATTGCCGCAATGAACGCTTTTAACCGTATGGGCGTCAGCTTCCGACTCAAACCTGCCGCTAAAACGTGATGACCTATGACTCAACATGCAAACGCAGTACTTCAGAGACCGCCCTAGTATTGCCTACAGTCTGTTTCAGGCCTTTGCGGCCCCTTCTGAACGACGGGTATGAGCCGAAAGCAGTCTCTGACGGACGTCCGCAATGGGTCGAAGGCGGACGCTCGCGATTGACTGCGTTCAAAATAAGCTGGCATATGTCTCGGATTGAATGAGTGTGACTTACTCCCAGAATGGTGGGCAGACTAATCCCCTTCTCGTATCATTGCTCCTCCTCATCTGGAATGATTTTCGTGAATCCTTCACCTGGAAGTGTCTCGCCGATCCAATCGAATTCTAATGGACCGAAATGGGATGCCGGAGAAGCTGTAAGCCAGCTTTCCTGGGACGACTTGCGTATCATCAAAACGCTGAGTGACTGTAGCAACCGCGCGGCCACGGCCAAGAAGCTCGGCATCAATGTGTCCACCGTCTCGCGCCGGGTCGCGCAGGTTGAGAAGACCCTTGGGGTCGCGCTGTTCGATCATCGTAAGGCGGGGTATCTTCTGACTGCCGAGGGCGCCGAACTGCGTGCACTGGCCGAGCGCGTTGAACTGGACATCGTCAGTGTCACCCGCAGGGTTTCTCGCGCCGGCCAAGGCCCGCTGGGGAAACTGCGAATCACCACCAGCGACTCGCTGCTGCTGTACTTTCTAACGCCTATCATCGCGGACTTCAAAGCCCTCAATGAGGGGATCACCGTTGAGGTATTAGTCGGCAACCAGACGTTGAGTTTGGCGAGGGACGAGTCGGACATTGCGATACGTGCGACCAAAAAACCGGCAGATACCCTAGTGGGTCGCAAGCTCGCCAACATCGCCTGGGCGCCGTATCGCAGCGTCAAGCAGGCAGCGATTGCCGACCCCTTCGCTGAGGGGCAGTCGTGGGTATCCTACTCGGGAGGCCTGTGCGGATTGAAGGCAACGAGCTACGTCGAATGTCGGGTGCCCTCTGAGTTCATCTCCTACCGCACCGATTCCGTGGCGGCTGCGAGCGCGGCTATTGCAGCAGGTCTCGGTTTTGGCTTCCTCCCCTGCATGCTGGGCGACATTACCCCAGGATTGGTTCGGGCAGGCCAAGTAGTTCAGGAGCTTCAGGATGAGCTATGGTTGCTTACCCACCAGGACATCAGGAAATCCTGGCGGGTGAAAGCATTCATGACGTTCTGCGCCGCTGCCGTGGCCGACCTCAAACCGCTGGTCGAAGGTCAGCAGGCCATCCCGGTTTCATAGCGGAAACCGGGAGCACCGTTCATTTGGCGTGGGCGCCGATGACAGCTCGACACACGATCTCAATCAGCTGGGGACGCTGGGCGAGCCGCGATACACCAATGATATTGCTGGCCGCCTGCGGGCGTTCTGTGCCGTAAGCTGCCTTACGCACCTTGCCGACGACCGCAAAAGCAGCGTCCATGTCCAGCACATACAGCGTTTCCTCAACGACATCCTGCATCGTGGCGCCATACAGGGCGAGCAACTTGGCAATGTTGTCGTAGGAAACCCGCATCTGTTCGCCCATTGACGAAAAATCGCTCGGACGACCGTCAGCATCCAGTGGCGCCGGCGCTACCAGGTTGCCTTCTTCGTCATGGTTGAACTGCCCCGAGATGAAAATCTCGTTCCCGACTCGCCGCGCCTGCGGATAGCCGTAGCCCTCTTCCCATGGAACGCCCCAGTAGGCGGTGTCGTCGTTGAAAGGTCGTGAAGCGGCCATTGGATTCTCCTTGGCGAAAAATGGATCGACGTGATCCGACTGGCCGAGATCCTAGCACCGGATTGGACGCTACCTGTGGTGCAGTTATGCTCCCTCAAGAGCGCAAAAATGCGCCACCGTTTCGCTGAGTGTTTCGCTATCTTGTGCTGGCACTCGGCGACAACCCGCCGGGGAAACTCTCGCCACCGTTCAACAAAAGGGAAGAACAATGAGCAATCCACACACTGAAGTCCTCACCCCGCTCAACAGCCAACTGATCTTCATCGATCAGCAACCGCAGATGGCTTTTGGCGTACAAAGCATTGACCGGCAGACGTTGAAGAACAATACCGTGGGCCTGGCCAAAGCAGCCAAGATCTTCAATGTCCCCACCATCTTCACCACGGTCGAAACCGAGAGTTTCTCCGGCCATACCTACCCCGAACTGCTCGCGGTATTCCCTGATGCGCCGTTGCTGGAGCGCACCTCCATGAACTCCTGGGACGACCAGAAGGTTCGCGACGCGCTGAAAAAGAACGGTCGGAACAAGATCATTGTTTCGGGCCTGTGGACTGAGGTCTGCAACACCACCTTCGCACTGTCCGCCATGCACGATGCGGGCTACGAGATCTACATGGTTGCCGACGCTTCCGGCGGCACGACCAAGGAAGCACACGACTACGCCATGCAGCGCATGATCCAGGCGGGCGTAGTGCCAGTAACCTGGCAACAGGTGCTGCTGGAGTGGCAGCGCGACTGGAAAAACCGCGACACCTACGATGCGGTCATGGAACTGGTCAAAGAGCATTCGGGTGCCTACGGCATGGGCGTCGACTACGCCTACACCATGGTGCACAAAGCGCCAGAGCGTGTTCAGCACGGCCCTACCTTGGCGCCCGAGGCCGCATCGATCTGAGACCTGATCAGCCCCAAAGTTGATTTTATGCTCAACAAGCGGGGCCGGAACGAACCGATCCGGGCGATCAGTCATGACGGAGTGCTTGAAGCTTCAGAAGATGCTTCACCGAATAGTGCCGCCCGGATCAATTCATCTTCAGATTTTTTCAGGACGAATTGATCTCCATGAACAGTGCTAAAGGCATCGTTATAGCCTACGTCGCGATTAAGTCGACGGGGCGGCTTAAACCATGGCAAGTCAAAACGGCCAAGCAGCTGATGTTGGATCATCTGGATATCGGCATTTCGGTCACCGCACTTGCGGAAGCATGCGGACTGTCGCGCAGCTATTTCTCGCGCAGGTTCAAGGAATCCACACAGGTCTCTCCTCAGCAGTGGTTGCGTGAGCAGCGGCTGAGGAAGAGTAAAGAACTGCTAGAGACATCGACGATGATGCTCGCCGAGATCGCCCTAGAGTGCGGCTTCTACGATCAGCCACATTTCTGCCGAGCGTTTATGAAATCCGAAGGCCTAACGCCTCAGGCATGGCAGCAACAGGTGGCTTAGCCGGAACTGTGTGCCGCTAAATTCGGCGTGTACTGCCTTCGTAGATTTCGCTCGCTAGCTCTCCTTTCCGGCATAGGTGGGGTACTAAGGTACTACGGCTCTCCAAGACAATTTCCTGAAGGACCGCTATGGGTCGAAAGCTCTCAGTCGCGACCGGCCGCTAACGACCCATAGCGGACGTTCCGCCTGAGGCTACAATACAGCGCCGCACTACCAGCAACTGCCTGTCCCAATCAATCGCAGGCTTATGAAAAGGAATTCAAGCAAATGGATGTACGTTGCACGTCTCTGGACGAAGTCCGCCAAGAGATCGATGAAATCGATCGTAGCCTCGTTTCGCTTCTCGCCAAACGGGGCAGGCTCGTGACGCAAGCTGCGGGCTTCAAGGAAACCACCGATGAAGTGCGGGCGCCTGCTCGGGTCGAGCAAGTGATAAGGAAGGTTCGTTATATGGCCGACGAAGCCGGTGCCTCGGCTGAAGTCGTGGAACAGGTCTACCGGGCGATGATCTCGGCCTTCATCGCTGAAGAACTGACCACCCATGCGAAGTTGACCAACCAGCCTTCAGCATCTTGAGGAGAGCGTGGTGCTCATGCCCAGCCCCGCCGCTTTTTCCACTTTCTCTGGTTCAACGCCGCAATCGAAACGCCAGAGGCGAAACAGGTGAGGCCTGCGCCCATGGTTAAAGGGCCGGTGCGCGCTTTGCGCTGCTGGCCGCTCACTACCGGGGCACATTCTAGGGCAATCATCCCGAAAGCGACGCGCGCATATCCTGCGGGGTGTACACGTCGAGCGGGGCCAGGCGATCAGTGTAAGTGAGCCGTACTGCAATCGAGCATGCCGGGTGAAAAGGCGGCAACGCTTGGAGTTCTTTGATTAGGGAGATAGCAGGCTATGATGCGTTCCACCTTGGATCATTTGGTCATTGTGTCACCGACCCTGCCGTTGGGGGCCCAATTCGTCGAGCGTCAACTCGCAGTGCAGTTGCAGCCAGGTGGTAAGCACCCGCGCATGAGCACTCACAATCTGCTCCTGCGATTAGGAGAGTCGTTTTATCTTGAAGTCATTGCTCCTGACAGTGAGGCCCCCTTGCCTACGCGACCTAGGTGGTTCGGTCTGGATGAGCTAAGTGCGCAATCATCGCCCTATTTAGCGCACTGGGTGGCGCGTACGGAGCGTCTGGATAGCGCAGACGAGAGCCTCAGGCAGGTTTTTGGAGACATCGAACCGATGAGCAGGGGAGGTCTGTCGTGGAAAATTTCGATTCAGCCTGACGGGCATCTGCCTCTGCAAGGGGCTGTC
This sequence comes from Pseudomonas sp. xss_2, assembly GCF_043104195.1. Taxonomy (NCBI): domain Bacteria; kingdom Pseudomonadati; phylum Pseudomonadota; class Gammaproteobacteria; order Pseudomonadales; family Pseudomonadaceae; genus Pseudomonas; species Pseudomonas sp. xss_2. The sequence continues at coordinate 139,522 of NZ_JBICKL010000049.1, read as the reverse complement.
CCTAGCCTGATCGATTGGGGCGAATCGGAGCATCCCGCCAAGAGACTCGATGATAAAGGCTGTGAATTGCATCGTTTGGAAATTGCTCATCCCGATCCCAGCCTAGTAGAACGCCAGCTGGAATCAATCGGCTTTACCGGGCCGGTCAGTGTCTTACGCAGCGAGCGGTACGCATTGAAGGCCTACATCGCTACGCCGCATGGCCTCAGGATTTTGTAACCCAGGTGGTGTGCGATCTGTACTGGGTGAATAGTCACTGACGCGGTAGCAGCCCGTCGCTGCAAAGCTGGTCTTGGCTCAATGTTGCGGCGATGAGATTGCTTGGACGTTTCCTTGACTAATTTTTCACATCGCTTGGGAGACATTATCACCATCCCTACGTGTGATAGACCTTGCCCGCCTAGCAGCGGGCTTTCTTTTGCCCGCCATCTCACCTCGCCCGCATACCTTGGCCGTAGCTCGTTCACCTCTGGCAAATGCGCTTGCACCTGAGTCCGCGGCTGATTGGCTTGGCCGTGCCGAGTAACGACCCTCAGTGCTTACCTCCCAAAAGAGGGAGTAAAACGCGTCGAGAGCAAAGGATGGACAGTGCTACGGCTTCGATGCATGTCCAGTGAGGGGAGGGTAAGAAATAGTCAGTCCCTGGGCAATGGCGCTGGCTTCAAGCTTCACACGCTCTGCATCGAGAAAACCATACGTGGCTTGCAGAGTGCTGATCTTCGCTTGAATTTCAGCCATCTTGCTGGCGACCAAGGCAGCGCCTTGTGCGCAATCGATGGTATTACCCCGTTTGGCCGCGAGAATTTCCCCGATTGCCGAAAGGGAAAAACCCATGCTTTGGGCATTCTGAATAAACCCCAGATCGACAACGGTCTGATCGCTGTAGCTGCGGTAGTTGTTGGCCTGCCGCTGGGCCACGATAAGCCCGAGTTTTTCGTAATAGCGCAATGCATGGCGGCCAATTCCACTTCGGCGTTCCAACTCTCCAACGTTCACAGTAAATTCCCTTGACTGTAGAGCAGACTCTACACCTTAGCCTGCACCCATCATCCAAACAAGGAGTCAGGCATGAGTGTGGAATGCTTCGTTACCGGCGGCACTGGGTTTGTGGGTCAACATTTGCTGGCCCGTCTTACTGCGACAGGGCACAAGACCTGGGTACTTATGCGCAGCCCTGAAAACATTGGGCGGCTCAGACAACAAGTGGAGCAACTGGGCGGTAACCCTAGATATATTCATGCCGTTGAGGGCGACATGAGCAGGGAGGCGCTTGGGCTCAGCGAGGCAGACAAGCAGCGCGTGTCTTCGGCCGCTGTGGCCTTTCACCTCGCGGCGCAATTTACCTGGGGGCTAAGCATGGAGCACGCCCGCGCAGTCAATGTGCAGGGGGCGCTGAGGGTCGCCAGGCTTGCGGCAAACCAGCGCATCCGATTACTGATGGTGGGCGGCTACATGCTGCAAAACCTCACCCACCTTGCCAGTATCGGGGTTGATCATGAGCGCCCTGAAAACACAAACTGGCCCGCAGTCTACGACCGTGTGGGTGGCTACGAAGGCAGCAAGCTTGAGTCCCATTTCGCAGTGATGCGCTACATGCAGGAAGCGGGCGCCGATTACACCATCGTTCATCCTGCTACGGTGTGTGGCCACAGTGAGAGTGGGCACATTCTGGAAGGACAACCCCTGGCCGAACTCATTCGAAATCTGGCACAAGGCAGGTTCAAAGCTGTCCCCGGTTCCCCCGAGCACTGGTTGCCAGTGGTCAGCGTCGACTATCTGGTGGCGATGATAACCTGCGTGGCGTTCGACCCCTTGATGGCCAACCAGCAGGTGCTGGCACTCTATGAGCGCACGCCAAATTTGCAGGAAATGCTTGGCCAGCTGGCAAAAATGCTGGAGGTCAAGGCACCCCGCCGCCATGTAGCGATAGGTTTGCTTCGCTGGCTGTTGTCGATTCCTGGACTGGCGGCCCGATTCGCGATCAGCGCCGAGTCATTGAACTTCATTCAGACGCAGCGCTTCGATATGCGCCATAGCAAGCAACTGGAACAAAGGTATCAGCTAACGCATCCCGACATGACACGAACCTTGGAAAACACCGTGCGATTCGTTAAGGGTTACTTAATCAACTGAAAGCAATCAGTCATGCAGTCATGCAATCTTCGATGAGGTAGCAGGGCCTTATGTTCGGTGATGCCCAAAGCTATCAGTAGCGATCATTTGCGGCGTGGGCTTTTGACTCATGGGGCATCATGCCGAGTGGTTTCCTTGAAGGATCAGGGCTTGGGACAGCCCCGAGCTTGATTTATTCTGCGCCGTCTCCATCAGGGTGCACAAGGACGGTCCCATGATTCCTGTCTCCATGCCGGCCATGCTGCTCGGCTACATGATCTACCTCTTTTCCGAAGTCTTTCTCTGGTTGCTGATCGCCTGCCTGCTGGCACTGCTGATCCCCCGTTGCCGGCGCTATATGCTGGCCAGGCGTTGGCGCTTCGGCATTCTCATGGTGCTGCTGGCTGCAGGCAGCGGACTGTATGTCCAGTTCATCTACGAGCATTGGCAGGACTGGCGTGCGCACAATCCCCGCCTCGAGCACGAGCAAGTGCTCGGTGACCTGGTGCTTCCGGCCGGTACGCGGGTCCATTTGCAAAACCTGGAGCCTTTCAACGACCTGTCCGGCGATCCCGTGCCCTATGGCATGCAGAGCCTGGAGCAGGCTGATTTCGAGCGCGCGCCAGGGCACATCTTAGGCATGCCCGTGCGTCGTCTGGAACTGGCGCAGGGCCACGGTTTCGCGACGGTCCAGACCCTGTCGGCCCATGACCTGGCAGGATGGAAATGTGAGCCTGGGGAGGTCGAGTTCGGCTTCCCGTTCGGTGCTCATTTCACGTTTTCCGAATGGAAAATGCGCCGATGCACGCTGGCGCCAGGTACCGAGCTGGGCGGCATTGTCTGGCCAGGTCCGGTAAGGGTGTTCTCCAACACCACTAGCTGGCAGGCCAGGTCCGAGGAACGCCCGGTCAGGGTATTGGGGATCGAACTGCGTTCACTGATCATGATCCTCGACCGGCCTTATGGGGAAGGTCGCTCATGGGAAGGCTACTCGAACCAACCCTTCGAGTTCGGTCCTGTTCACTATCCTGCCGACATCCAGGTCAGCCGTTATGAAGGCCAAATGCTGTTCAGCCTGCCACCGGACGCACACGCCCAGGATCGACGTACTGGAACGCCCATAGAGGGCGGGCAGACGGTGGTGCAGAGCATGCAAGGGGAGGTGCTGGGGATACGTAGCAACCGTTCAATGGGTGCTTATTTTCCAGACGAATTCATAGTGCGCTGAAGTTCAATGAGCGGGGAGCCCTGGCATCTTTCAAGCTTCGCATGGCCGAGCAGCAGTTGAACCGCCCGCAGTTCTTCATCCTGCGATAGATCAGTGATGCCTTGGTACGTCTCAAGGTACGAGTGCCATACAGGGCTAGAGACCGCGTGGACCCGGTCAATGGAGTGCATCATCAACGGGCATCGGTTAGAATTCGCAGCTTATTTCGACAATGCTTTTATAAACAAGGAAGTTCCATGACAAGGATGGCCGCTGTTCTTACTTTACTGAGTTGCATGGCTTCGGCCTCAGCATTGGCAGCGTCTGATTGTCCGTTTCCGCAGGGAATGCAGGCATCCATCGGTGCATCGAAACAAGCTATTGCGGCCAGGCAAGCGGGCGTCGCCAAGGATGATCTGCTCAGCAGGATTTCCCCCGCGGCCAATGGGCAGATGTCCAAGATGCTAAAGAGTATCGTCGACGAGGTTTACGATTATCCGGCACTCAAGCCCGAGGTGTATGCCGCCTTCCGGTTCGAGCACTGCTTTGTCTCGCAGCAGCACGCCGAACAGGTGGCGGCTATGAAGTTTGCCGATGCCTATCCGTTGCTGAAGAAATGCGAACAGCTCGACCCGGAAGGGGCCCGACCGCCTTGCGCAATGCGTGTAGTGCATACGTTGACCGGAATTCCTGAGTAAACGATCCGTTGATTTGCTCACGGGAATGCATGCGGTGTTGCTGTACTGAAATCGAGAGCCAGAGGTCGTCTCCATCCTTGTCCGCATCGTATGGCCGCTTCTGGCGGTGAGCTGATCTCTACGATGGACAGCTAGGATTCGTTAGCGGCCATTTGCGAATGACCGCCAACGACTCATTGCGAAAGTCCGGCAAAGGCTGCTATCGACCCATAGCAGCCACTCGCATAGAGTGGTAGGTCCATGTTCAGTGCATGTTTGTAATCTCACCGCAAACCACATTGCTGCGGCGAGACCAGGTCTTTTCAGTTTTCGTACCGCAGCGTCACGGCGAAGTTGCGTGGCTCGCCGTAGTAATTGCCCAGGTTCGAGTTATAGATGGCGGAGTAGTAATGCTTGTCGAACACGTTGTTCAGGTTCAGCTGCGCGCTCAGGTTTTTGTTGAACTGGTAATTAGCGTTCAGATCGACGAGGTTGTACGCTCCCTGCTCCACATTACCTAGATAGACCTTGCTCTGATGATAGAGGCTACCACCTACACGCCAATCGCCCAGCTCGCCGGGCAAACGATAATTGGTCGCAAGTTTAACCAACCGGCGCGGGGAGGTTTCGGTGGCGTAGTCGGTACCTTTACGGGTTCCGCCAATATATTCAGGGTGGCTGTAGGTGTATCCGAGCACGGCGTTCCAACCGGGGAGAACCTCTCCAGAAGCCTCTACCTCAAAACCTCGATTGCGGACCTTGCCGCCCTCCTCGTAACACGTTGAGCTACGTCCTGGCCCGCAGGTACGTGGTGCGCCAACAACCGCTTGAGGTAAGTGGCTTTGGTCAACCTGGAATACCGCCACAGACGTATTGAGTAGCCCGTCGTAGAACTCATTCTTGAGGCCGATTTCGTAGTTGCTGCCGGTGATGGGGTTGAGCAGTTTGTTGCTGATGTCGTAGTTGCTTTGAACCTGATAAATCTCGGTGTAGCTGGCGTAAACCGAGGCATCGCTAGTGAGGTCATAGACGACGCCAGCATAGGGTATGACTTTTCCATTTTCCTTGAAACGGTCTTCATAGTCAGAAGACGTGTAGTCAACCCAGCTGAAACGGCTGCCCAGGATCACATGCAGATCATCGCTGGGGTTCAGCCGGGTGGCGGTATAAAGCCCTTTGTCCTTGCGTACGTTGCGGTACTGGATACGCTCGTAGCTGTAGGTGGGCGAAGCCACTTGTGAAGGGGAAAAATCAAGAATATCGACCACGCTTGGATTGTTATTGTAACGCGACTCGTTGATGAACCGGTCTTTGCGCGCGTTAGCGCCGAACACCAGTTCGTGGCGCTGGCCGAGCAGGTAGAATGCACCGTTCAGCGCGGCATCAAGGCTGATTTGCTCGTCGTCGTATTTTGTATCGTTGGTGGCCAGCCGGAACTGGTCGTTACCAATGTTGTTGCCGTAGAGCCCGAGAAAATCGGCATTCGACCACATAAAGTTAGTATTGACGGTCAGTTTCCAGTCATCATTGAACGCATGCTTGATGTCAGCAAATACCGTGCGATTGATTTTGTTCAGATGTGCCCAGCTTGGTGCAAAGGACGCCGAACGCGACAGTGGATAGAAGCTGCCATTGAGTTGAGTAGGCAAGCCACCCCAGTCATAACCGCCGTGGTAATCCTTCTGCAACACGGTCCCGATGCTTAGCGTCGTATATTCGCTCAAGTCGGCTTCGCCAATGGCGTAGAACAACTGGTTTTCTTTGTCGGCACGGTCTACGAAACTATTGCCGGCATCGTATAGCAATACGGTCCTGCCCCGCAGCGTGCCCTGTTCGTTCAAAGGCCCACTCACGTCGATCTGGCTGTGGTAATGATCCCAGGAGCCGCCGCCAATTTCTGCTTTGAGCTTATAGGTATCCGTTGGCCGCTTACGCATCAGGTTAATGGCCGCCGAAGGGTTTCCCGCACCCTGCATCAGGCCGTTTGCGCCGCGCACAAACTCTATCCGGTCGTAGATAGCCATGTTGTTAACAGAGGTCACGTCCATCGAGTAGCTTTCGGAAATGCTGGTCGGTACGCCGTCGTATTGCAGGTCGTTGACCTGGAAGCCCCGGGAGAAATAGCGTGATCGTTCGGTACCGAAATCCTTGGTGGTATTGATACCCGTGGCAGCCCTGGCAACGTCTTCGAGGGACTGCATATTTTGATCATCCATTTGCTGACGCGTGACGACACTGACTGACTGCGGTGTTTCTCGCAGCGAGAGGCTCATCTTCGTTGCCGTGTTGGTGCTACCGGTCGTATAGGATCTAGACCCTTCGGTGACGGCGCCCAGCCCCGAGCTTGTTACGTTGGTCACGCCCAATTGCATTGAGCCCGACGGTGTGGCCGGCAATACCACGTAGCTCTTACCCCCACCAGCGACCGCCTGCAATCCAGAGCCGCTCAGCAAGACCGAAAAGCCCTGATCGATGCTGTAACGGCCGTTGATGCCCCGGCTTTGCTTACCTTCGGTCAGCCCGTTGTCAAACGACAAGACAACGCCTGCTTCGGTCGCAAAGCGGTTCAATACCGTAGCCAGCGACCCGGCTTCGATAGCAAACTCCTGCTGATGCTGCGTACGGGCTGTTTGTTGGCTTTCGGCAGCATGGGTAGGTGCTGGAGTGGCCATCAACACCGATACACCAAACATGACAAGGTACAGCGCGCTTTGGGTGTTCAACTTGGCGATGAACACGCCCGGAAGGGGATGCTGCATGCTTTCTCCTAATGCGGTTGTCGGCGTTTTATGAGGTATCTGCAAAAGGAGTCGCGCTGCCGAGTGCAAAGTGACAACGCGTTTTGAAAATTTTTTGGCTCCGTTGTTTTGGCCCGAAAGCCGGTTGCCCTAAGGCCACCATTTTACTATATTGCGATTAATTCTTATTCTCCGCTTGGCACCGACATGCCGTCTGGCAACCCTATCGCGACGCTCTACAACGACCATCAACCCTGGCTGATCAGCTGGCTGCGCAAGCGGACCGGGTGTTCGCAAGCGGCGGCTGACTTTGCCCAAGACACCTTTGTACGCGTGTTACTCGCCGAGCGCCGTGAACCCCTGGCGGCCACGCTCAATGAGCCACGTCATTTCCTGGTAACCATCGCCAAGCGGGTAATGATCGACAGTTTTCGCCGCCAGTCCGTGGAGCGTGCCTATCTCGAAGTGCTCGCAGCACAACCTGAGTCGTTCGAAGTCTCGGCGGAGGAACGACTTGCCCTGCTCCAGACACTTCTGGAGCTGGATCGCATGCTTGACGGCCTGGGCGTGAAGGCGAAAACGGCGTTTCTGATGTCGCAGGTGCAAGGGCTTACTTACCCTCAAATTGCGGAACAACTACAGGTGTCCGCCAGCTCGGTGACCAAATACATGGCCCGAGCCACCGAACGTTGCCTTTTGTATTTCGTGCACAATCCGTGGTGACCAACGACGCCCAGCGCCAAGCGCTTCGCCATGCTGCGCAGTGGTTCGCGCAACTGTCCGCGAGCCCTGATGACCCGGCACTGCGCGCACAGTGGCAACGTTGGCACTGCCGAAGTGCGGAGCATGAGTGGGCATGGCAGCAGTTGACCGAATTGCAGGCACGCCTTGGCCGCATGCCGCAGCAATTGACCTGGGAGGTCATGGAAAAGTCCACCCTGCGCGAAAGCGGCCCAAATCGCCGCACCCTTCTCAAAGGGCTGCTGCTGGGTGCCGGGGTGAGTTCATTGGCATGGCAGGGATATGGCATTGCGCCAAAATGGATAGCCGACGTTAAAACCCGCATCGGTGAACAGCGCCAAGAGGTACTTGCTGACGGAACCTTGCTGGTGCTCGATACCGATACTGCGCTGGATGTTGTCTTCGACGCCAGCACCCGCCTGTTGATTCTTCGGGCCGGGGAAATTCATGTCACTACAGGCAAAGACTCCCGCCCGTTCCTGGTACGCAGTGCCCAAGGTGAGCTGCGCGCTTTGGGCACTCGTTTCGACGTGCGCCAGCTCGACGGGCTGACGCGTCTTAGCGTCTACGAGCATGCCGTGGCGATACGTCCTGAGCAGGCTAACGATGAGGTCGTGATCGAGCAAGGACAATCAGTGACTTTTGATCGTCAGAGACTGAGGGTCTCGCAGGCGTTGAAAAGAGGTGAAGAGGCCTGGGCCCAGGGGCGGCTGGAAGTGGAAGGCTGGAGGCTGGACATACTGATCGATGAGTTGCAGCGCTATTGCCCCGGCTATCTTGGCTGCGCGCCCGAGGTCAGCCATTTGCGGGTGTCGGGCTCGTATTCGCTTGGTAATATTGAGCTGACATTGAACACTATCGCCCGTTCGTTACCAATCCGAATCCAGCACCTTACCCGTTACTGGACGCGCATCCTGCCGGCTTGATGATTCGCGACTTTGAAAGGTCGTGCCTCATACGATCATCGGTTCTCATGGTTCGCTCTTGGCCCCAGCTCTTTTCCATGAATGACTGCAATGGGCCGATAGCGGTCAGTCGCGAGCAGCTGCTTTCGACCCAATGTGGGTCTCCTCTACAAGCGCGGCGCTGACAGTTGATCAACCTTATCCAGCCTTCGCTGTCCCTTGGTGAAATGCCATCTGCCACTGCTGACCCTGCCGTCGCCAGATTGAGCTTCTCAGCGACTCACTGCTGCTATCCGGCCCATGGATCGTGCAGGTATAGGTGGCAAGCACGACCTCATCGGCCAGCACGCGTATCTCAAAAGCGCTGATCTGGCGGCGAACGAAAGCCTGAGACTGCAACGCGTCGATGATGTGGGCTCGGTTCCACGCCATTCCATTGGCACCAAACTCGACAAAGTCCGCAGCCAGCAGGCTATTTAGTGCATTGGGGTCAAGGCGAGTTTGGCGTTCTAGCAGACGCTCCTCCAATGAGTGAATAATGGATTTCAGCTTTGCCATCGACAGCTTCAATTTTTTGACCTCCCTGGTTACAGCGTTAACCGCTCTGTATTGGCAGTGCTTGCCCTTGCTGTTTACCTGCAGACACTACTCCAACAGTTTGCGCCACTGCGCGCACGGCGGAGCCCTCCGCGAAGCATCAAAGCGCCAGTTTACCGTTGGAGACTGCCTGGCATGCCCAGTGCAATTACCGTGCTGAATGCCACTTCAAGGTCTGATCACATGGGTCGCGCCAGCCGACTACCCGAACTCCTCATTCGCAAGCCCAACAGCAAAGATGCTGCTGCCATCGCCACACTTCATATTCGCAGCTGGCAAAGCGCCTACAACGGGCTGTTATCGGCACGCTACCTGAGCGGCCTGGAGACGACTGTCGAACGCCGTGTGGCCTTCCTGACTCAGGCAATCGAAGCGGGCAGTCCTTCCATTCGTGTGGCCGAACTAACTGGGCGGGTGGTTGGCTGGATTTCCTTCGGTCCTAGTCGTGACGAGGATGCCGCAGCGGGCACCGCCGAATTGATGGCGATCTACCTAGACCCTGCGTTCTGGCTGCGTGGAATTGGCAGCGCGTTGTGGGCAGAGGCGCAGCAGGTTATGCAGGACGATGGATATGGGCAGGTCAGCGCATGGGTGCTCGACGGCAACGAACCCGCCAGGTGTTTTTACCTCAAGCACGGTTTCACTGCACAGGCTGCGAGCCAGCGGGTCATTGAAGAGAACAGTGAGCCGCTTGCGCTCACCCGCTATGGTTTGGTGCTCAGGTGATGACCAAGCAGCTTGCTGTCCACTAGGGGCTCATCGCCGGCGTACCGGCTGAGTCATGTCGTCATCTGCACCCCAGCGTCGACAGAAGTCGCACCTCAACCCAAGTAATCTTGTCATTTGCAATCGCTTAGGGCAGGGTCGATACCACGGACATCTCTGCCAAAGGAGTCACACCATGTCAAAGATCTATCCCGATATTGATCCAGAGGGACTGGTCGAGTACTCGGTGGTTTACACCGACCGCTCGCTCAACCACATGTCGCAGTCGTTTCAAGGTGTGATGAAGAACATTTCCAGCACCCTGAAGCAGGTCTACAACGCCCAGGCGGTTGCGGTAGTCCCCGGCAGTGGCACATTCGGCATGGAAGCGGTGGCGCGCCAGTTCGCCAACGGCCAGCAATGTCTGGTGATACGCAACGGCTGGTTCAGCTACCGCTGGAGCCAGATCCTTGAGATGGGCAACATCCCGGCGGCCACTACGGTGCTAAAAGCCCAACCGATCGACACGGGGCGCCAGGCTGCCTACGCTCCGCCCCCTCTGGACGAAGTGCTGGCAGCCATTGAGGCGCACAAGCCGCAGATTGTCTTTGCCCCCCACGTTGAAACGTCATCAGGGATCATCCTGCCCGATGAGTACCTGCGGGCGGTAGGCGACGCGGTGCATGCGCAGGGTGGCCTGTTCGTGCTGGACTGCATCGCCTCAGGCGCGCTTTGGGTTGATATGCACAAATGCGCGGTCGACCTGCTGATCAGCGCACCGCAGAAGGGCTGGAGCGCCTCTCCTTGCTGCGCCCTGGTGATGCTCAGCGCTTTGGCCCTTGAGCGCATCGGGCAGACGCAAAGCAGCAGCTTCGCCTGCGACCTGAAAAAGTGGCTTCAGATCATGCAGGCTTATGAGCAAGGTGGACATGCCTACCATGCGACCATGCCCAGCGATTCCCTCGCGCGCTTTAGCGAAGTGATGAAGGAGACGCAAACCTACGGTTTCGACAAGGTCCGCGACGAACAACAGGCCCTGGGTGATCGGGTGCGCGCAATGATGACCGGCAAAGGTATCAAGAGCGTGGCCGCAGCCGGCTTTCAGGCCCCTGGCGTAGTGGTGAGCTACACCGATGATGCCGATATCAAGAGCGGTAGGAAGTTTGCCGACCACAGCCTGCAGATCGCCGCCGGTGTGCCGTTGCAATGCGACGAGCCGGCCGACTTCCAGACCTTCCGCATCGGTCTGTTCGGGCTCGAAAAGCTGCACAACATCGATCGCACAGTCGATATCCTTGAGCAAGCACTGGACGAGGTGATGGTTAACTAGACGCGCAGTTGGAGGACTTGCAATGACAACAAACGCTGTGAAGTCCCGATTCGAAGCAAAGCTTCTTCGTCCGGCAAAGCCCGGTGATGATCCGTCGTGGGCTTTTGCAGTCCTTCCAAGAGACGCGAGTGAACGGTTCCCGAGGCGTGGAAGGACGACAGCCGAAGGCACAATCAATGGGCACCCTTTCCGCGCAACCCTTGAGCCCGATGGTCAGCTGAGCCATTGGCTGAAGGTAGGACGCGAGTTACTCGACGCCGCAGGTGTGGCCGTTGGCGATATCGTTACCCTCGAGTTAACCCCTGTGAAGAAGGAACCCGAGCCTGATATCCCGGCAGATTTTGAGCAAGCACTGGCAGCCTGGCCTGAGGCTCGGAAAGGTTGGAACAATACACGACCATCGCGCGCGTAGACTGGATCCACTGGATTACTTCAGCGAAGCAACTCAAGACACGCGAAAAGCGAATGGGTGATGCCTGCGGTATGCTTGCAACCGGCAAGAAGCAGGTTTGCTGTTTCGACCCGTCCGGCTATTACAGTAAAGCCTTCCGTGCGCCGGAGGCAGACAGTTAACCCAGCTGATCTCGTGGCACGTCAACCACGTGGTCGTCACCCTCAACACGCTGGGGATCAACTGCGAAGAGAATGAACACTCAAGCCACATCGTTGATACGTTGTGCCGATTCAGAGACTGTCCGGATCCCCGAAGAACATTTTGACTTGGCTCTAGCTTAGTATTTTCAGGTCGGGAAAACTAAAGTATGCCCCCAGTTTTGCCCCCATCTGGTCCCCCATTTTTAGTTTGGTTTGTGCTGGTCTACTGCGGATGGTGATGGACGTGTTTTTTCGTGGAGCCTAATGACTCACGTTAGGAGAGGGCATTTTGCGACTGCCCAGACACCTACATGAAGAGACTTCGAAGCATTCATAGCCGGCCTGCAGCCTCCATGGCGATCGTCTGGTCGACCTCTACAGGGGCCCCAGAAATGCCAAGAGCTCCTATCACGTTGCCCGTTTCGTCATACAGCACAACACCGCCTCCAAAGCTGATCAAGCCACCATTGGTTGCTTCCAGGGTGTAGATTGATCCAGAGGGCCTCGCTTCGGCGCCGATAGTGATGCTGTCTGCTCGGAAGAGGGCAGCGGTGCGAGCCTTCTTCACTGCGATATCGATAGCTCCAGGTATTGCGTTGTCCATGCGCAAGAATGCGAATGGAAGCCCGGACGGATCGACTACGGAGATGCAGACGGGGTGCCCCAGTCGATGGGCAATTTCTTGAGCACGACTGATGACTTGCTGTGCAATTACTTCCATTTTCAAATTTTCCTGAGCAGTAGCACCTTGCGTTCAAGCGGAACCCTAAGCACCATTCGAGAGCAAGGTGAAGTTACGTTCTAGAAGAGGAGGGCAACGCTCTATTTCGTCATTCCCACCAATACTCGACCTGGACGCCGAAATTGCTGCCGTGGCGTGCGCTGTTGAATGCTCCGGTGGACGAGAGTGCAGATCCTTCATCCATCTCGTCAGCAGCTTGCTGTGCGGCTCGGTTCCACTTGGCGTAGGTGTAGTAGAGGCGGATTTCTGGCCGATCCCAGAAGCCTGGCCCTTTAGGCGACCAGGTAGGGGCAACGGTGAATTTGCTCAGTTTTCGAGTACCGTCAGAGGCCTCGATCTGATCGTGGCCCAGTTCGGCAATGAGCTTGAATTGGTCAGAAATTGCGTAAACAGGCCTGACGCCTACGGACACCCAATCCTGCTTTTCCCCACCATCGCGGTAATCGCGTTGTGCGACGACTTGGAACTGACCTCCGAATCGAGGAGTGATCTGCCAGTCGAAATAGTCTAAGGCTCGCCAGCTGCGGTTGCTGCGGTCGAGTTCTACATCTCCCGTGTAACCCAAGCTGGTACCGGGGCCTTGGCCGTGTTGGATTGCTACGGTGTTCGCGTTGCCGCCAAGTACATCAGACTGGCGGTGTTGGGCAGTGACTGCCCATCCGCTGTGGGTATCTCCACGGTCCGGATCTTCGATATAGCTGAAGCCGAACTCGAGCTCGCCACCAGGGTTAGTGTTTATGCCGCCGATATTGAAGTCGTGTCGGTTGGTGTAGTCTTTTTGGAAGACATTGTCTTTTCTAGAAAATGCGTAGCTGTATTTCAGTCCGCCCAGCTCAACGTCTTCGATGCCCGCGCCGGTACCGCTCTGATCCCAATAGTAGAAGTCAGATATGTGGATATCATTGCGCTTATAGAACCGCCGTCCTGCCCAGAGGGAGCCGTTGTTGAGTTGAGGAAGCTTGCTCCACTCTGCGTAAGCTTGAACTACCCGAGCATAACCATAGTCGTCTGAGAATCTTGGAGTATGTCCGTACTGATTTTGTAGCGCAGCCATCCCCTCAAAACTAAGGACTGATCCGTCGTCCAGAGTGGCGAGGTCGTGGCGAATACCGAGTTCTGCGTACTGCTCACATTCGTTGCCAAGACGGTATTTGGTAGGTGCACCTGGTAGCTGGAAACACGATTGTTTGCCCCCAGATGTTGAACCACCAATACCGCTTCGAAGATAACCATTGAATTCGAATGCATCTGCAGCTAATGGGGATAGCATGCTGAGTGCAGCCGACAGCCCTAGCTTCTTGCTATTGAGCATGAATGTTTCCTTTATTATTTGATTTATGGCAGGTGACGATGGTTAAGAGAGTCGTCTGGCGAACGCTGTCTCGTAGACAGTCTTTCGATAAAAAAGGGGCTGCCCGGGAAGGGCAGCCCCAAAAAATCAGCTTACTTTCTGTTCGCTGATAGGGGTTTGAAGCGAGGAGTTGCTAGAGCGACCTTGTTTCATCAGCGCTGGGCCAAAGACGGCGAGCGGGATGAGCAAGACGATCGGGAAGTAGAGCAGCTTGTCGATACCGAAGGTGCTGACAACAAGCGCGATGGCTGCTGGCCCGAGAAGCATGCCGGAGTAACCGATGCAGTTCACGATGCCGATGTTGCGTCCTGCGTTCGCTGGATCCTTACGCCCAGCGCTGGACAGCATGAGCGGCGCGATGCTCGCGAGACCCAGGCCGAACATTGCAAAGCCAATCAGGCCGGCGTACTCGGTATTGACTACTACGATTACGATCAGGCCAGCGATGGCGATCACAGCGCTCAGGAAGACCAGTCGAACTGCGCCGATCAGTGCTGCCAGGCGGTCGCCAATCACTCGACCAATGAACTGAGCGCCGATGAACACAGAAACAGCAACGCCAGCATCTGCAGCGGTGACCCCAAGAACACGTCGTCCGTACTCTTGACCCCAGTCGGCAACAGCGCCTTCACCGACCATGCTGCCAAGCAGAAGAATGCCGAAACCAACCATCAATGCGATCACGCCCAGGGAAGCGGTGCTGGCCTGTTTAGCATCTTTGGCGTCCACTGGGGCTTCAGGAACCACTTCATGTCGGTCGAGCATGAAGAGGCTAGAAATGATGCCGATTGCGAGCAGCAGCACGCCGAGAACCGTAAATGGTACGGCGGCGCTTTCGGTGTAACGTGCCGCGAACCCACTACCTACCATGCCAAGAACGAAGCCGCCCAAGGAGTAAGCCGCGTGGAATGTGGTCATGATCGAACGCTGATAGAAACGCTCTACCTGCACACCATGGGTGTTGTACGCAGTGTCTGCAGCACCACGAAGCAAACCAAGGATTACCCCGAAGCTCAAGGCGAAGTACACGTCGGTGGCGTAGCCCATCGGGATGATCGAGAGCGGGTACGCAATTGCGGTTGTAAGGATAACTTTTTTGGCACCAAACCTGTCCAGGAACATGCCAACGATGAACGAACCAACCGCACTGCCAACACCAATACCAAACGCGATCATGCCAAAGTTGGCGTCGCCGAGGTCACCATTAAGTCCCATGTGGTGACGAAATGCTGATACGCCAGTAGACCAGATGTACATCATGGCCCCAAGAATCATAAAGCCCGCAAAGGTAGCAACACGAGCCCTTCTAATTCGAGGGGTGACAAGGCTATTGTTCATGTTATTCATTTTTTAACACGTTCCTGTCGGTTAAGGTCGGGGTGTCATCCATTTGCAAAGAATGAATGGCGTTTTTATTAAAATTTATCCGCTATCCTTAGCGCATTTGCCGCAATTGTCAGTGCAGGGTTAACTGCTGCTGAAGAGGGGAATGATGAGCTGTCAACGATCCATACGTTATCCAGGTCATGCATTTTGCAGTTAGGGTCTAGAACGCTTTTCTTCGGGTCAGCACCCATTACCGCAGTACCACATTGGTGAGAGTTTGTCGCGATGCCCATACGCTCGGTCAGTACAACTGGGAAACCAGCTTTTTTCATGATCGCGGTGGTTTTCTCAACCAGTTGATAGTGAGCACTTAAATTGTTTGGCGTCCAATAAACTTTGATCGAGTCACGTTCTTCGTCATACACGACCCGGTTATCCTGGGTAGGGATATCTTCCGATGTCAGGTATAGATCAACACTGTGGCCAGTGATGAAACGGGAAACAATTTTCGGAATCCACGGGCGCATTGGTGTAATCATGGGCTCACGGATTTTGCCAAGCATCTGTACGTTTCCTAGAGGAAACGTGTTGCGTTGACTTGCAGAGTACCAATCATTGATAGCCAAGGTTTTTTGGAACTTGACCTTATTGGTGTGCAAAGGGTCGACCGCAATCATGAAGGTGCTGTTGTGCACCATATAGTTCCGACCCAGTTGGTCAGAGCTATTTCCGAGGCCGGCAGGATGCTGCTCGCTCTTCGAACGGAAGAGAAGGGCTGCGCTGTTCACCGCCCCACATGCGAGCGCGACGCGTTTTGCCAGGATCCTGACTGGGCGGCCATCTTTCACACCGACAGCTTCGGTCACCCGCTTGCCATCTTGGCTGGTCACAAGCTTGTTGATTTTGGTACCCACCATCAGCCTGGCACCTGACTCCAACGCTGGGCGCAAGGTTGAAATCTCGGCATCACCCTTAGCTTCGAGCAGACATGGGTAACCGTCGCAGGTAGAGCAGAGGACACAGGCGCGATCTTCGCCGTAGTCAACAGCCGCCGGCATCACGAAAGGCGACAGTCCATCATCCTTCATCACTTTCTCGAGCGAGAGCAGAGCAGGGTCGTGTTGCAGGCCAGGCCATGGGTAAGGTTGTGAGCGCCATGGCTCGGTTGGATCTTGGCCGGCATTACCGTGCACCTTGTACAGTTGCTCAGCTTGGCAATAGTAAGGTTCCAATTCCGCGTAGCTGATTGGCCAGCCCGGTGCGATGCCTTCGGCATGCTTCACGTCCAAGAAGTCTACCTCTCGGAAGCGGGGGAGCATTGCGCCATAAAATTTGGTGTTGCCGCCTACGTAATAGAATACGCCTGGCGAGAAAGGCTTGTTATCTCTGTCCAGCCACTGTTCCGCGTTCCTGTAGCGACCCTCACCGAAAACGGCTTCAGCACTCCAGTTCTCGGTCTCACGAGGAAGAAAGTCGCCGCGCTCTACGACCAGGACATCGAGCCCTTTCTTGATCAGAGCATGAGCAAATGTGGATCCGCCCATGCCCGATCCAATGATCAGAACGTCACAGGTCACTTCACCATTTTCATCAGGCTTCACGGTTGGATTGGAACGCCGGCGGGCCGGCGCTCCTTCCAAGCGGGCTTGCTCTGAATGAGTTTTTAATACTTCAGTACTCATTTCTTGCATGCCTCAGTTTTAATTACAGGTGCTGTTCTTTGTTACGCAGTTCCCAGTACTCGTCCTGGCGTTCGTCAGTGATGTACTCAGGAACTGGGAAGTCCCACCAGCCCGGTACCCATGGGCCAGCAGCGTCGCGGTCGGTCGGCACTTCAATCAACACCGGCTCGTTGGCTTCCAGTGCTTGCTGGAGGATTGGTTCCAGCTCTTCGTTGCTGTTCACGCAGAACGATTTAATGCCGAACGATTTGCCCAGCGCGGCGTAGTCTGGGGAGTACGGCTCGCCGTTTGGCAGGTTGAATTCGCTACCGATGTGACGACTGGTCTGCTTGCGCTGGCCACCACGAATCGACATGTAACCGGCGTTGTTCTGGATCAGGAACACGACAGGGATGTTGTTGGTCACGCAGACCGCGATTTCCTGTGGGTTCATCAGGAAGTCGCCATCACCCAGGATGCAGACAACTGGTTGATTCGGAGCGGCCAGCTTGGCGCCAATTGCAGCAGGAACTGCCCATCCCATGGAGGAGAAACCACCGGAGGTCAGGTGAGTCCGAGGGGAGTAGACCGGGAAGGTCTGCTTCACTGCACCTTGGGCGTTACCAGAACCAACAACCACGATGGTGTCACGTGGGAAGATCTTGCGCAGGGCACCCAGTGGGCGCTGCGAGGTGAACGGGAAGCGATCCGAATCACGGCGGGTGGCGAGCTTGGCCTCCCACAGGTCTTGGTTCTTCTTCAGATCCTGCAGATATTCAGTACGATCAACAGTCTCGCCTTTCAGCTCTTCAACGATGTGAGCGAGTGCGTACTTGGCGTCGGATACGATACCTACCGCTACCGGGTAGTTCTTACCGATTTCGTGTGGATCGATGTCGATGTGAATCAGACGTCCTGGTGGGATCGAGAAGGTTACGCCTTGGGCGTAGCTCGAAGACGACCAGTCAGTGAAGCGGCAGCCTACAGCCAGAATCACGTCGGAGCTGGAGGCCATTGCGTTGCCGCAGAGGGTACCAGTCTGGCCTACGCTGCCTGCGAACAGAGCGTGGTCTTCAGGGAAGCCGCCCTTACCGTTCCAGGTGGTTACCACTGGGATTTTCCAGGTTTCGGCGAGTGCCACGACTTCGTCAAACGCTTCGGCAGTGATGACACCGCCACCGATGACGATCATCGGGCGCTTGGCTTCACGCAGGACTTCAGCGGCGCGCTTGATTGCCTGAGGGTCTGGGTAGACTTTGCCGACTGGGATACGCTCTTGCAGGTCGTGCAGAGTTACTTCGCCAGCTTCCGCCTGAACGTCCATCGGGATTTCGATGTGTACTGGGCCTGGACGACCAGTCAGCATCGAACTGAAGGCACGGTGCATGATGAACGGCATTTCTTCGGTGCGGGTGGCGACCCAATGGCGCTTGGAAACGGCTTCAGCGATTTTCGGGAAGTCGTTGTCGGTGTAGCGCTCCAGCTCTTGCAGCAGACCGTGGCCACGCATGTGGGTGGGTGGGCCACCGGTGATCAGCATGCAGCTGGTGGAGTCAGTGTAGGCAGTGGCCATACCGATAACAGTGTTACTGGCACCCGCACCGATCGAAGTCACAGCAACCATCGGTTTGCCGGCAACCCGATAGTAGCCATCAGCCAGGTGCACGGCGCTTTGCTCATGGAAAACCTGGATGAACTTCAGCTGGGACTCCTCTTCCATGAAGGCGTCCATCAGAGTCCAAATGCCGTGCCCCGGAATGCCGGCGACGTACTCGACTCCATAGTTTTTCAACGTTTGAGCAACCACTTGGCTGCCAGTTAACTTCGGCATGTTACATCGCTCCTAATTGGAGGTTTTACTTAACGTCCTTCAGGGAAACCGCGTGGAGTAACCCTGAAGATCTCGAATTACCGATCAGGTATTTACTTACGCGCTGCCCACACCAAGCCTTGCTTAGTGAGACGACGAATATTGGGGTCAGCGAGGTTGCTGGTGTCGTGGCCGATCGAGTGATAGAAGACTCGGCCCTCACCCCAGTTACGAACCCAAGCAACTGGGCTTCGGTGACCTTTAAGCCATGGCATTGGGTTGCCGTCAAAAGTGGTTTCAGCCAGGACGTGTATGTTTGGGTCTACCTGCATGTAGTACTGCTCGGAGCGAACCTCAAAATCTTCAACGCCTTGGGTCACCTCGTGATCACGGTCGATGAAGTTGACCATGTACGGGTGTGGGTAACCTTCGCCAGCCGGATGCTCAAGGAAGGAGCCGCCCAGCATGAAGTGATATTTCAGGCTTGCGCGGAATGCCGCGCCTGCGCCGTGCCAGCCAACAAGGCCCACGCCGCTTTCGACTGCTTCAGAGAGATGCTTTTCCTGCGAAGCAGTCAGGGTTTCGGTGGTGACAGCGTTGTTCCATCCGATGATGATCAGGTCATAACCCTTAAGGTCACGATCCAGGGTGAAGATGTCGGTGGACTCTTCAACGTCAAAGTCCAGCTCCTTGAAGAGCTCGCGAGCCCAGCCAGCGATTTCGTATGGGTAATGTCCAGGCCAGCCGCCGTAAAGATAGAGAGCACGAGTCACGGTTATACCTCCAGTATTTATTTTTGACGAAGAGCAGCCGTCGATAAAACTTCGACAGAATTCTTAGCTATTGACTTGCCTTTATTGGGGCTGCACGAAGTCACCGAAATAAATTCGGGGTGGTAACTTGGCGTGAGCCTTTACCTGCCTACATCGTCACAGCAAGCGAAATGGTTGCTGCGTGTATCTTGCGTTCAAAGTAGGGGGGTTATCTAACGACGATTTCACTGCGCACTTGAACTCCAGGCAAAGGCGTTCCTAGCCGTTAATACAGCTGAGTGGGTCTGGGTCTCGGCACTAGGGCTCCGACGCACGGACGCATTTCGGGCTTTATGGGCAGTGAATCTAAGAGATAGCTGGGATGTGAGCCGCAGAGCTAGTGACGGCACGCATCTCGCTTGATGGTTTCGCTGAGCTAGTTCGTTCAGCTTTTGGGCGCTAGACATAAGCAGCCTCGTTTCTTGTTTGGGTGGTTATTCGTATAACCTGTGAGCACAAGGTAACACGCGTTTTGACGTTGTCAATACCCGCACACGACAAAAGGTCGGGCCTCGATTGGGCACATACCTCTGGCAGTGGCGCATCAAATTTGTGGTTGGAAGCCGCGTGGTTTGTGGCATTAAGGGGGATGGTGATCAGCGATTTTGATCGCATTTTTCTTTGTCGCTAGGCCAGTAGCGAGCCAAAAAAAATGTGCCAGTGCGATCTTTTCTGTCTTGGGGAAGGGTTCGAGCTAGGTGTGTGGCAGCAATCGAGCCAGGGAAAATAGTTATCCACCCTGAGCTTGAGCCGTTATCCTCACCAGCTCTGCAGTCAGCGTATGCAGAGTAATTCCTGCATGTCATAGAAATAAATATAGGGCAGATCTTCAGATGGTTTCGATGAAAGATGTGGCAAAAGCAGCGGGCGTTTCTCAGCCAGCGGTTTCCTATGCCTACAGCGGCTCGAGTAAGGTTTCAGCCAGCCAGCGGGAGCACATTCTTTCAGTCGCTGCGAGCTTGGGATATCCAGGGCCGAACCTTCGCGGGAGAAGCCTGCGCTCGGGGCGAGTCGGTGCCATTGGCCTGGTCGTAATGGATCAGTTGTCCTATGCGTTCGATGACCCTTGGGCGATGTCTCTTCTGAAAGGGATCGCCAAGGTCAACGAACTCGCCAACGTCGCATTGACCCTCTTCCCGTTGAAGAGCAAAAAACTTGAGGGTGACCAAGAAGGTGATTCCAACCTGGCTGTAAGGGGGCTGGTCGACGGCCTGATCATCTCCACATTGCCTGACGATCATCCAATCACTCAGTTCATCGTGAAACGCAACATACCTGCGGTGATTATCGACTCGCCCAGACTCGAGGGGGTGCATTTTGTTGGGATCGACGACCGGCAAGCTGCAACGGATCAAATGGAGCACATTCTCGGCCTTGGTCATACCAAGATCGCGATTCTGGTTGAGCGCTTGATCCCTGACGGGAAGAGGGGACGGGTGAGCCAAAAGCGTTTTAGGCAGTCGACGGAGAGAATCGCTAGAGAGCGGCTTACGGCCTACGTCGAGACTGCCGAAAGGCACGGCATTGCTTACGACGAGTTGGTGATTATCGAAGCAGGCGGATTTACCGATGCGCTCGGTCGGGAGGCTGCGTCCACACTGCTCCGTGAGTCCGGGGTCACGGCTGTTGTAGCGAGCTCTGATGTGATGGCATTAGCGTGTTTGTCAAAAGCGGAGGAGGAGGGTGTTGCCGTTCCCGGGCAGCTATCGGTTATCGGG
Organism: Pseudomonas sp. xss_2; assembly: GCF_043104195.1. Lineage (NCBI taxonomy): Bacteria > Pseudomonadati > Pseudomonadota > Gammaproteobacteria > Pseudomonadales > Pseudomonadaceae > Pseudomonas > Pseudomonas sp. xss_2. Next base: position 118,496 of record NZ_JBICKL010000049.1, on the reverse strand, counting down.
TTCGACGACGTCCCCGATGCGGCGCCGAGAGGCCTGACCACCATCCGTCAGTCCATCATCGGTAAGGGCGAGTGTGCTGCTCGTATTTTGCTCGATGAACTCGAGGCGTCGGAGCCCCTACAGCCGATAGTCAAGATCTTCGAAACATCGCTTGTCGTGCGAACCACTACGCGCCGACTGTAGCGCCGTGCGTCAATCTGCGTCACTTTGTGTTTGATTGAGAAATTGGCCCAGTGAGTTTCACAACTTAATCTGAGATCGCAATGCGGCGGTTTCTAAAAATAACGTGAAGCTCACTTCCGCCAGCCTCCAGGCTGTAACGCCTAGGCGGTAGGTGGAAGTGCCTGATGGGGCTAGGCATGGAATATCAACTGGATTCTGCCTCAGAGAAGGCGGTGTCTCATGGGGCGTTGTCTAAGGGATTGAGCAGTCGCCAGATCACCATGATCTCTATTGGTGGTGTAATCGGTGCAGGCTTCTTCGTGGGCTCCGCGAGCGCCATTAGTGCTGCTGGGCCAGCGGTATTGGTCTCCTTTGCTATTGCTGCGGTACTGGTTGTGCTTGTGATGGGCATGCTTGCCGAACTGGCTACTGCCAACCCAGACACGGGTTCATTTTCCACTTATGCGCAGCAAGCGATGGGGCGTTGGGCGGGCTTCTCTATCGGCTGGCTGTACTGGTGGTTTTATGTGCTTGTCATCCCGCTAGAAGCTATCGTTGCCTCCGACATTCTCGGCGGCTGGCTTGGAGTGCCCTCCATGGCGGTTGGTGTGGCGCTCATTGTTGGCCTCACTCTGACCAATATCCTCAGCGTGAAAAACTTCGGTACGCTCGAGTACTGGTTCTCCCTGATCAAAGTCGTCACCATTTTGGCTTTCATTGGCCTTGGCGTAATCGCTATTTCTGGATTGCTTCCTACCAGCTCAGCTAGCGGTGTCGGTCACCTCTGGCAGGATGGCGGCTTTGCGCCCACAGGTTTGCCGGGAATAGCATCAGCGTTGGTGCTCGCTCTGTTCAGTTTTACAGGCATGGAAATCGTGACCATTGCGGCAGCTGAATCTGAAGACCCCCGAGCAAATATTCGGAGGGCAATCCGCTCTGTGGTGTGGCGGATGATGATCTTCTACTTCGGCTCGATCTTCGTCATTGTTGCGTTGGTGGCATGGAACTCACCTCACCTAGAGGTTGGCTCTTTCCAATCGGCTCTGGAGGTGATGGGTATCCCAGGTGCTGCCGGCATCATTCAGGCAGTGATCCTGGTGGGTGTAGCGAGCACCCTCAACTCTGCGATTTTCACTGCGTCTCGTATGGGCTATTCGCTTGCGGTACGTAGAGATGCACCTCAGTCTTGGGCTCAGACGACCGCCAACGGTGTTCCGAAGGTGTCGATTTTTTATGCGAGCGCGGGGGCTCTCGCTCTTCTGGTGGCCAACTACACGTTGCCGCAAGCCGTGCTGGTACCATTGATTGCTACGATCGGTACGATTGCTCTTGTCATGTACCTGGTCATCGCGGTGAGCCAAGTGATCTTGCGTAAGCGGGCCATTGCTCAGGGGAGGGCGCTGCTGGTGAGTTTTCCTTTATTCCCGGCGCTGTCCTACTTAACCATCGTTGCAATCGTCTCCTTCCTAGTCCTGATGGCAGTCGTGCCGGGGCACCAAATGGAACTGCTTGTGTCTTCAATACTCACACTGGCGTTGGTCATCATTGGCGTGATCCTTCAAAAGAGGGACAGCAACTGAATAGCGATCTTTAGATTTGTTGTGTGCGGTACTCACCAAACTTTGCCCATCTCCTGATGGGCGTTTTTTTTGGGATAATTTATGAATGCGTTAACCGATGATTTTTACACGATTAGCAGGAGGAACCTGGTTGCATGCCGAACTGCCTTTTTCCTTCCTGGGGTGGCGATGGGCGCATGGGCGCCACTGGTGCCGTTCGCCAGGGAGCGGGCTGGAATTGGTGATGGGGAACTGGGTATCTTGCTGCTCTGCTTAGGGACTGGCTCTCTATGCATGATGCCGTTCGTTGCAAAGATCGTCAGCAAAGTAGGGTGCAGGGCGACAATGATCACGGCTCTTCTGGGGGCGATCATCAGTTTGATGTTTCTTGCTAGCGTTTCGCATTTTTCGCTGCTTGTCGTATTTCTGCTGATCTTCGGTGCTTGCCTGGGGACAGCCGACGTGACGATGAACCTGCAAGGTTCCATCGTCGAGAGAGGCCTCGGACGTTCGATGATGTCTGGCTTTCATGGCTTATTCAGCGTTGGGAATATTGTCAGCGCTCTGGTCGTTTCTGGGCTCTTGTGGTGCGGGCTGTCACCGGTGGCGGCTGTCTTTGCTCTCGTAGCATTGGTCATAGCCCTGTTACTGGGCGTAGGTCGACACATGCTTCCTTATGGAGAGGGTAGCGGAGGCTCAATGTTCGCCAAGCCAACACCCTACGTGCTGCTCTTGGGTGTGCTCTGCCTGATTGCCTTCCTTGTTGAAGGGTCAATGCTCGACTGGAGTGCAGTATTCTTGAATACCGTCAGGGGCATGGATATCAGTCATTCTGGGATTGGTTTCGCACTCTTCTCCGTTACGATGGCAATCGGGAGGCTGTCGGGGGACTGGTTGGTTCCGAAACTGACGGAGCGCGTTGTGCTCTTAGGTGGCGGGTGCGTGGCGCTGGTAGGGATCATGATCGCCATTTTGGTCGACAACCCATTTGCCACCTTGGCAGGTTTCGTTCTGATTGGGGCTGGTATCGCGAACCTAGTCCCAGTGTATTGCTCTGCAGCCGGAAAACAGGGTGCTATGCCGGTGGCCATGGCGCTTTCAACAGTCAATGCAATTGGCTATCTGGGCATCTTGATGGGGCCAGCAGTCATAGGATTTGTGGCTCACTTGACCACATTGAGTATCGCACTGCTGCTGACTGGCATCCTTCTGGTGTTTGTCATTGCTACCTCAAGGACTGTCGTGAAGCAGTCTTGAGGGTTGTTTCACCTGCCCAAATAAAATGCCAGCCCACCAAGTGAGCTGGCATTTTATTGAGCCAGTGGATTTAGATAGCTGGTTCGCCGAAGCGTACTTCCTTCTTGCCATAACGACGAACACGGATGTTCGCTTGCTCAGCGTGGCCGACAAAGCCTTCCATCAAGCACAGACGCGAGCAGTATTCGCCGATAAGCGAAGAAGCTTCGTCGGTCAGGATGCGCTGATAAGTGCAGGTCTTGATGTACTTACCAACCCACAGACCACCGGTGTAGCGAGCGGCTTTGTTGGTCGGAAGGGTGTGGTTGGTGCCAATTACTTTGTCACCGTAGGAGACGTTGGTACGGGCACCTACGAACAGCGCGCCGAAGTTGGTCAGGTTCTTCACGAAGTAATCGTCATCGTGAGTCATGATCTGGACGTGCTCAGATGCGTATTCATCCGAGAGCTTGACCATTTCCTCGTAGTTTTCGCAGAGGATGATCTCGCCGAAGTTATCCCATGCCTCACGGGCGATCTTCTGGGTCGGCAGCTTGACCAGCAGGCGTTCGATCTCTTTCAGCGTTTCCACTGCCAGCTCGCGAGAAGTGGTCAGCATGACAGCTGGGGAGTCCACACCGTGCTCGGCTTGGCCCAGCAGATCGGTCGCACACAGTTCGCCGTCTACCGAGTCATCGGTGATGAGCAGTGTTTCGGTTGGGCCTGCGAACAGGTCGATGCCAACACGCCCGAAGAGTTGACGCTTTGCTTCGGCAACATAAGCATTGCCTGGGCCGACAATGATATCTACTGGGCTGATCGACTCAGTGCCGATAGCCATCGCCGCAACTGCCTGAATGCCACCTAGGCTGTAGATGGCGTCAGCACCGCCCAGCGCCTGTGCAGCAACGATGTAAGGAGCCGGCTTGCCTTGGAAGGGCGGGGCGGCCGTGGTGATGTTCTTCACGCCAGCCGATTTGGCGGTAACGATCGACATGTGGGCCGATGCCAGCAGTGGGTACTTGCCACCGGGCACGTAGCAGCCAGCTGCATTCACAGGGATGTGCTTATGGCCGAGGATGACACCTGGAATGCTCTCGATTTCAACATCTAGGAGAGATTTACGCTGAGCATCAGCGAAGCGGCGTACCTGCTCTTGAGCGAACAGAATGTCGTTGTACTCACGCTCGGTGAGCCTGGATACACATTCTTTGACTTCGGCATCGGTCAGGCGGTAGTCGGTGCGATCCCAGCCATCGAACTTAACCGAGAGCTCACGGACAGCGGCATCGCCGCGTTTTTCGATGTCCAACAGGATGCGGGAGACATCAGACTTCACCTGCTCGTTGCGATCAACCTGCTGTTCAGTAGGTTTAGCCTTTTTGATCCACTCAGCCATCACATCACCTCTATCGGGCGCACACAGTATTAGGGTTATTGAGCAGCACTCGAGGGTGGTCGTCGCTTAGCAGTGATTGCTTAATGCGATCTGCGACGCTTTCGAACAGAGAGCTGCTGGATTCAAAATAGCGGTGGGGTGTGACGCGAACAATTTCTCACCAGAACGATACCTGGCGCACTATGACGCAAATATAAAATTCATGTGACGCACAATTAAAGGAGAGACGGGCTCGCCTCTTCTGATCAGACTGGATCGATCGATGAGGTTCCGGCTCCGAGGTAGTCGACTACCTCCTTGGGAATGGAGGGATCATCAGGATTCAGTACAGTTGCCCGCCTGATATGCTCCTTCTTCATCAACCCCTTGGCGACGTAGTGCATTGCGATCTTCGAAGCAACGGGCTGACGCACCATTGTCGCAGCGATGCCGCTAGATACACCGAAAACAAACCTCCTAGCGTTTCTGCTTACGCTGGCAAGGTTGGTGAACGTGATTTCGTTTTTTTGAATGGTTTCAAAGTCTATGCAAAAAATTCGACCCGCGATCACGAATGTGAGGCCATGATATTTGAAGTGGTAATCTATTTTCCCACTGCCATCCTGATTGGGGAATCGTTCAATATAGTAATGCATCAATATGCCGTTGCGCTCATAGATACAAAAGACAGATCGAACTATTTTCCCCTTGTAGATTGAAGAGTGGTGGTAGCGCTCGTAGATGCCAGTGAACTCGCCAAGGGTAGAGTCATTGTCCTGCAGAAGCTCATTTATGAACATGAGCATCTTTGGTGTCTGTATAAGGTTTCGGAAAAGGTGGAAGTGGCCGCCTTCAATCATGGAGCGGAAGTCGTTAGGGTTGCTGAAGAGTACATCATTGCTGATGCCGAAGAAACTAGCGATTGAGCGCAGGTTTGATTTGGATGGAAGGTGTGAGCCAGCTAGGTATTTATTGAACTGCTGTCGATTTATACCTACCCGTCTGCACATTTCTGAGACTGTGCCAACTTGCTCACATAGCATTTTCAGGTTTTCTTGAAAATTTTCTTGATTGTGCATGGCTTGTCTTTGTTCAGATAAAACGATGAGCTCATCTTATGGGGTTTCCAGCTCATCATCAACGGGAAGTGGGATTTTGGTGCGGCTGAGTTCCGATCCTCGATCGCGATGGGGGCGAGCGCTCCGCCCGGGGTCTAGGGATGGGGTGTCGGATTGAGCGAGAGCTAAAAAACGGTCAGTGCTCCAGGGCATAGCAGCGACTGGAGGGGTAGGAAATCTGATCAGCCAATACGACGGATAGCTTTTCACTGTTTAAATATATTGGCATCAGTATCATCTTCAGTGAGCCCCTAAGCTGTCGCTAAGATGCGAACTCATCGTGATTTTCCCTATAATGCATTTTGCTTTTTCACTCAAGCAGTCATTTAGCCCCGAGCTAGGCACAGTACGATAAGTAATGTCGTAAACACCGCCGCGAAGCTTTCCGCTAGCTTGCAATAGCGTGTACCCAGGTGGCGGTGCTCCTTCAACCAGCCAAATAGCCGTTCGATAGCGTTGCGAATACAGTCTTTGGCACCAAGAGGAACAGCGTGGTCGGCAGATTACCGGAAGCGCTGAGCATCTTCGGTTGGGGGCATCATTTTCAAACCATCCAAAGCATGCCCTCAAATATGCCCCAAATGTAGCAATTAGCTGGAAGTAAATAGCTATTCGAGGCTAGAAAAACGCAGAAATGATCAGCTAACAAGCATGCGCCAAGCCCCTAAAGACTGTCAGGATCGCCAAAAAACATTTGGAAAGGCCTCTGGAACGGCATTTCTGGCTTCAAAAAGCAGAAATGTACCCCCAAAAATACCCGCGATACCCCCAGCAGGATGCACGATCGAGAATGGCGATTTCTGACAGCTGTCGAGATGGTGCAGCTTGGATTTCAGTGTAACTCCATGGCGGTGTGGTCGAAAGCAGGACAGTGCCTCGTCCGTATGGAAATTTTTCCACACGGCTGCTATCGACCCAAATCCGCCTGCCACGACCCTGTTGGTCAGGATAAGCTTGGCCGGAAGCCCGGCCAAGCAGGGCCCATCACAGCCGGGGATCGCTTTCCCACGTGGTGCCGTAGTAGTCGTGGATACCTCTGCCCCAAGTCGGATCGCTCATGTTTGGCCAGTTGTCCTTATCGAAGCCTGGGGCGTTCTTCAGGCGGTCCTTGTCGGCATCAAGGACGAAGCGCTTGTTCACCGTGTCCAGGCGCAAAGCAGCCCACGGCACGGCGAACAGCTTTTCACCCATCCCCAGGAAACCGCCAAACGACAGTACAGCGTACGCAACCTTGCCGCTGGCGGTGTCCAGCATGATTTCCTTGATGTCGCCCAAGTCTTCGTCTTGCGTGTTATACACGTCGTTGCCGATGAGGGTATCCGCGCCCATCAGCCGCGGCCCCGGGCCGCGGTCTCCCTCGGCAGTGAAATCGGTCCGTCCCTTGTACATACCGTACTTGTCGCGCTCTTCGAAATTCATAGTACGCTCCTGGCCAGCGGCCACAGGCAGTAGAGCCTCTCGACTCTTTGTTCAAGGCTGCTCGAGTGACGCCGGCGGGAATGTCGGCGTCATCTCACATTTTATAACCGCGCGATATCCCTCGAGCATTTAGTAAGGCTCGTACGAGAAGCGGGCGGGACAGCGAGCGACGGAATAGGACACTAAGCTACGACAGCCTGGATGCGTTCTGCGGCGCTCAGAATAGGAGAGTGGTCAGCATAACCAGCCGTTCGCTATTTGCGACCAGTGGTGGGACATGGAGTCGACTGAAGCGGCTGCGACTGGCCGTCAATTCGGTCTGAACGCCTTACCGACAGCACAGCACGCGCTGAGAATATCTACGGCGACCTGCGAAACTTGATGCTGACCGTCAATTGCAGAGACGAACAAGAGGTTTGCCCACGAATACTGCAAGGCGACCACTTGAGCGTTCGATGCAGCAAACGTGCAGTGCTCGCAGTCACACTCTGTAACTGCCTCCGGAAGACCCGGCCATGCCCATCGAGATCGTAAAAAGCGCCAGCAGAGGCCGAACGTGTAAACGGCACGGACCCCATCCATGGATCTGATCTGGCAAACAATCCAGGCCGAATTCGCCGATATCGGCGATGTGCGTGAGGTCGTGCGGATTCTTGTACGCCTCGTGATGGCTGCCGTACTAGGCGCGGTGCTGGGTTTCGAGCGCGAGCACAAGGGCAAATCTGCCGGGGTGCGCACGCACATGCTGGTTTCGCTCGGCGCGGCGCTGTTCGTACTGGCACCGAGCACGGCAGGTGCCGATGCGCAGGCGCTCAGCCGGGTGATTCAGGGCATCGTTGCCGGTATCGGATTTCTGGGCGCGGGCACCATTCTCAAAGGCAATGGCCAGGACACCAGTCATGTCAAAGGCCTTACCACAGCTGCCGGGTTATGGATGACGGCTGCCATCGGTACGGCAGCGGGGATGGGACGCGAAGCCACGGCGCTGGTCAGCACGGTGCTGGCGCTGTTGGTGCTGGGAACGATGCCTTTGCTGGTGGACAAGGTTGAAGGGCAGGACGAAGAAAAACAGAAGGAGGAGGGCAGGAAGCACTGAGGGGCGTGAGTCGCCCCCGGTAAAGCCCATCTTCTCCTATTCAAACCGACGCTGAGCCATTCAGGCGCTCGATCGCGTCAATCAAGTCGTCATAACCCACCGGCTTGTTCAAGTGGCGGTCAAAACCGGACTGGCGAGACTTGTGTTGGTCCGCGCTTGCCCCATAGCCAGTCAACGCAATGGCAGGGATGTAGCGCAGATGCTCCAGGCCGCGCAGCGCCCGGATCAGAGCATGGCCATCCATGCCAGGCATGCCGATGTCGGAAATGATCACGTCGTAACGCGCATCTGCCGCCGACTGCAGCGCCAGTTTCGGGTCGCTGTACGCATCGACGTCGGCATCTTCCATCAACAGCAATTGTTCCATCACTTCCAGCACATCGACCGAGTCATCCACCAGCAGGATGCGAACCCCTTTCAGGCGACCTTCTGAGGGCAGCACTTCGCCCTGAGCCTGGGGTTGCTGGGTATACACGCACAAAGGCAGGGTAATGATGAACGTACAACCCTGGCCTATTCCGGGAGACTCCACGCTTACCGCTCCGCCATGGGCTTCTACCAATTGACGAACCAGGGAAAGGCCAATACCTAGCCCCTCTCGCCCATGGCCGGTGGGTGCAGCCTGGTTGAACAGCTCAAAAATATCTTCCAGGGAGTTTTGGGCGAGGCCTATGCCCTGATCGATGACTTCAAGTCGCGCCTGCTCATCCTGTCGAGCAAGTCTCAACAGAATTTCGCCATCGGCAGGGCTGAACTTCAGTGCGTTGTTCAGCAGGTTCCAGATGATCTGCTCGACACGGGTGCTGTCGGCCTCCACATAGACCGGTTCGCCATCGGCCGGCAGCGTCAGCCGAACACTTCGGCCGCGCTGCTCATTGCAGGCTACGGAGCAGATACCCTGCAGCACGGCGCACAAATCGACCGGCTGGGTCTTCAGTTTGAGTTTGCCCGTGCGGATGCGCGCTACATCGAGCAAGTCATCGATGATCCGCGCCTGGCTGGTGACCGCTTCGCGAATGACGTTGACCGCTTTGCTCGCCATGCCGGTACTTGTGACCGATGGTATACGTCGCAAGATATCGGCATTGAGCTGAATCAGGTTCAACGGGTGCTTGAGCTCGTGGGACATCACCGCGAAGAACTCATCCTTCATGTGGCTGGAGCTTTGTGACTCGGCCAGGCGCTTGCTTTGTTCGTCCTGCAGGCGCTTGTGGCCGGTCAGATCACGGGCGATCTTCACGTAACCGCGCAGGCTGCTGCCCTTGAGGCGTGAAACTTCACCACTGCAATAAAAGCGGCTGCCGTCCTTGCGCACATGCCAGCGTTCGTCCTGGCCGCGGCCATGCAGGCGGGCAGCGCGCAATTCGCGTTCCGGCTCGCCGTTTTCGCGGTCCTGCTCGGTGAAAATCAGCGCATAGTGAATGCCCAGCACTTCATCCTTGGCGTAGCCGAAGATCAGCGCAGCGCCCGTGTTCCAGTCGATGATCAGGCCTTGTTCGTCAAGCAGGATGATGGCGAAGTCATGGGTGCTCTCTGCGACCAGGCGCATGCGCTCCTCGCCTTGACGCAAGCGTTCTTCGGCTGCGCGACTCTTGGTGATGTCGATAAACGTCAGCACGGTGCCATCGACATTCTGCTCGCTGGCCCGGTACGGTAGCAGGCGCGCCAGGTACCAATGCTGGTCCTGGCCGATCACTTCACGCTCGATCGTGGTTTCGCGTTCGATCACGGCGCGCGCATCGTCCGCCAGGCCTGGGTATTCCAGACGATGGGTGATGTCGAGCAGCGAGCGGCCGGTGTCGACCGGCAGTATGCTGAAAATGGCGGTGGCCCCAGGGGTGAACCAGCGAATGTGCAAGTTGCGGTCGACAAACACGGTGGCGATCTGGGTGGAGGCGATCAGGTTGCTCAGGTAGTCGTTGATCTTGTCGGTTTCATCGACCTTGGTCTTGAGCTCGTAGTTGACCGTCAGCAGTTCTTCGTTGATGGATTGCAGCTCTTCCTTGCTGGTTTCCAGCTCTTCGCTGGCCAGGCGCAGCTCCTCGTTGATCGCCTGCATTTCTTCGTTCGAGGCCATCAGCTCCTGGCTGGAGATATCCGACTGCTCGATGGTTTCCTGCAACTGCTGACGGGTGCGCTGCAGTTCGCGCTCCAGGGTGTTCAACACCATGCCTTCGGTTTGCTGGATAGCAGGCGGGGTATGGGGATCAGCTTCGCGAACCTGAAAAACCACCAGCAGGCATTCGCTGCCACTGGGTTCGTCCTGGTGGGGCTGGACCTGTAACTGGACTTCGACGCGTTGATCGTCGACGGTGGTGATCACTGCGCCAGAGCTGACCGGCTGACCGGTGTTCTGGGCCTGCAACAGGGTACTGCGCAGGGCAGGGCGCAGCGGCGTGAGTACCAGGTTGAGCAGGCTGGGGCTGACTTCGCCACCGGCGTGGCGCAGGAAGCGGCCGACACCATCGCTCATGTGCAAGATGTTGCCGTCAGTATCGACGATCAGGCTGGGCGGTGTGCGTCTGGACAATGCACGGTGATGGATTTCAGCATAGGACAGCTTGCGCAGGGGCTTGGGTTTGGTGCGTACTGCTTGCGTGTCGGGCGCTTGAAGCCGCCCTGGGCGGCTCGCCGGTTCTACTTCCCTGGCGCGGAAGATGCGATGGCGCTTGTCCACGGCAATAAACAGGTCGGCCGCCACGTCCGCTGATTCCGAACTGCCCAGGAACAGGTAACCTCCTTTGCGCAGGGCGAAGTGGAACAGCCGCAGGATCTCCCGTTGCACTTCCCGGTCCAGGTAGATGAGCAAGTTACGGCATACCACCAGGTCCAACTGAGAGAACGGTGGATCGGACAACAGGTTGTGCCGGGCGAACAGGACTTTTTCGCGAATGTCCTTGCGTACCTTGTAATGCTGGTCTTCCTTGATGAAAAACTGACGCAACCTGGCCGTGGGTACATCGGTGGCGATGGCATCGGGGTAGACGCCCAGCCGGCCGACATTGATCGCGTGTTCGTCGAGATCGGTGGCGAACACCTGGACTTTGGTGCTGCGCTGCTCCATGGCCAATTGCTCGGTCGCCATCATCGCCAGGCTGTAGGCTTCTTCGCCGGATGAGCAACCTGCCGACCAGATGCGCACTTCGCGCTGAAGCTCTTCGTTGTCGTCATTGGCAAGGCCCGGCATCACATGCTGCTGCAATGCTTCGAAGGCTTCGCGGTCACGGAAGAAATTGGTGACCCCTATCAACATGTCAGCCAGCAATGCACGGCATTCCTCAGGATGCTGCTCGAGGTATTCGCGGTAACCGGCCAGGTCGGTCTGTGCAGTGACATGCAGGCGCCGTTCAAGTCGGCGCAGGACCGTCGCGCGCTTGTAGTGCTGAAAGTCGTGACCGGTGCTGGCATGCAGGCGGGCAAGGATGTCGTCGAGCAGTGGGTCGCATTGAGCCGGGTCGCCTGAACGCTCGCCCAGAGGCGGTGGGAGGCTGTCATCCTCGATTTCAGGAAGTTTCACGTTCTGTGCCGAGCGCCACAGCTCCAGCAGCTTGCCCGGAATCTCGGTTACCGGCAGGATCAGGTCGACCATGCCGGTGGCGATGGCAGCCTTGGGCATGTCGGGGTACTGGGCGTCATCGGGGGACTGCACCAGGGTTACGCCACCCTGTTCCTTGATGCGTGACAGGCCCACTGCACCATCGCTGCCGCTGCCCGAAAGCACCACGCAGAACGCATGGTCCTTGTGCACGTCGGCCAGGTCGCGGAAGAACAGGTCGATGGCAACATGGTCGCCGCGGCTGCGCCTGGCCGGGCTGACCCGCAGGTAGCCGTCATTGGTGGACAGGCGGTTGGCCGGTGAAATCACATAGACGTGATCACGCTCGATCGGTACCGGCTCGCTCACCTGGCACACCGGCATGCGCGTGACACGCTGAATCAGGCGGTCGGCCTGGCTCTGGTGGTCCGGCGACAAGTGCAACACTACAACGAACGCCATGCCGCAGTGCTCGGGGGCGTGCTGGAAAAACGCCTGGACCGCCTCCAGCCCGCCAGCCGATGCGCCGATGCCCACCACTGGAAAGTCCAGGTGGCTAGGGCTGAGCGCAGGGTTGTGCGGCGACGCGATGGAAGTCTTGCTGGACGATTTCATTGGCACGAGCCTTGTGCGAACCGGGAGTGAGCTTTGGCACCGATTATAGGCCCGACACCCTTCAGACGACGAGCGGGGTTCACGTTAGGACAGCCCTCGTTGGCCAAAGTGCCGCTATTTATCAGTGAGCCGGTGGCTCAGCGGGCGGCTGCGGCAGCGCGGTGACCTTGATGGCACGTACCGGCACGGCAAACTTGGCTCCGATCCGGGTGAAGCGCTCTAGCAGGTGGAAGTTGATGGCCTGCTGGATATCCATGTAAAGGTTGTAGCCAGGGTCCCGCACGATATAAACGCACTCGAACTCCAGCGCCTCTTTACCAAAGCCGCGCAGGTGAGCGCGGTCGAAGCGGACCTGCTGCTGGGCCTTGATTGCCTCCTCGACGATGGCGGGTGCCTTTTTGACCGCATCAGTGGGGGTGTCATAGGACAAGCCGAACTCGAACACGATGCGTCGTTCCTGCAAGCGCTTGTAGTTCTGGATCGTGCTGCTGATCATGCTGGCATTGGCCATGACGATCTGCTCACCGCCCAGGCTGCGGATGCGTGTAGTCTTCAGCCCGACATGTTCCACTGTGCCGGCCAGTGGGCCGATGACGATGAAGTCGCCGACTTCGAAGGGTTTATCGACGGCGATCGACAATGAAGCGAACAGGTCACCCAGAATGTTCTGCACGGCCAGGGCGACGGCAATGCCGCCCACACCCAGGCTGGCCACGAAGGCGGTGATATTGACGCCCAGATTGGACAGCATGGCCAGCAACACCACCGACCACAACAGCACGCGCGCGCCCCAGGCCGAAAGCGTGGCCAGCGCACTGCCTTGGTAAAGGCCGTCGGCGCTGTGCCGGCTGAAGTAGCGGGTCAGGCCCAGCGCGATGGCGCGATTGACCCAGAGGCCGATCTGCAGGGCAGCGACCACGAACCACAAGCTACTGACCCGGCCCAGCCAGCGCTCGGGCAGGTCCAGCATGCTCAAACCCACCAGCAGCGAAGCTAGCAGCAGCAGGCTGTTGCTGGTGCCGGCCAGTACCTTGGCCAGCACCTGACTCATTGCCCCGTCATGTTCGGACCAGCGCTGCACCCGGCGCATCAACAGGCCGATGACAGCTCTGGCAATCAGGAACGTCAGCACAGCAACGCACAGCGCCACCAGCAGGTTGAGGATGGAAATGCCGAAGAATGTGGTGTCGGTGAACAGTTCGATGATTCGATCATTCATGGGGAGCCCACCTCCAGATGGCTCAAGGCAGGGCCGCAGGGCGGCCCCTGGATAGCGTGGTGACGTGTGGGTTACTTGCCGTGGGTGGCTTGCAGCGCCTTGGCCTGTTCCAGATGGTGTTGCAGCGTTGGCAGCTTGTCGCTGGCGAAGGCCTTCAGCTCCGGCTTGTCGGAGGAGGCGGCCTCTTTCTTGAACAGTTCCACGGCCTTTTCGTGCGCGTCGATCTGATTATTGACGTATGACCGGTCGAAAGACTCCTCGCGCCATTCGAGGATCATCTTCTTGACCTTGTCGGTCAGCGCCGCTTCGTCGGGCACGCTGATGTCCAGCTTGCGGGCGATATCAGCGAGTTCCTGGTTGGCTTTGGTATGGTCCGTGACCATTTGCTGGGCGAATTGCTTGATGTCTGCGCTCTGGCTCTTTTCCTGTGCCAGGTTGCCGGTGACCACTTCGGCGATACCGGCTTCAGTGGCCGCATCGACGAAATCGTCCGAAGACGCTGCCTGTACTTGCAACGAAGCCAGGCCCATCAACAGGGTTACCCCGGCGATTTTCAAGAATGGTTTGTTCATCTGTCACTCCTTCGCTTGGTGGCTGCGACCTCTGTGTCGCACTCGGTTGAGCGGTGGGAGCAGGTGAAGGTTTAGTTTTTCTCGAATTCAGGGCCGCCGTGAGGGCGCAACCGGCGTTTCGGGCACCGCTCATCCGCTATGTCGGAATCAGAACGAATTCACGGGTACCGGTCGGACTCGTTGCTGTAAGTCTTCACAAAAACGAGAGCTCATCAGATGAAAAACAACCTGTTTGTCGTGCTGCTGTTGTCTGCCAGTTTTTCGCTGCTCGGAGGTTGCTTCGACCGCGACAAGGATCATCCGGCGAAGGATGCTGACCCAAGTAAACCGTCGCTTCAGATGCAGCAACCCACACCGTCCGTAACCAATCCTCCAGCTGAGACCAAACCGCAGAATCAATGATCGAGGTACAAGGCATGGTGGCAATGACACAGGCAGGTACCACGACCCACAAGGCCAGCGCAGGGCTTGAACGCCGCTATCGAGCGCTACTTGAGGGCCCTGAACCGACGGGCGAGGCCTGGCTGGAGGAGCAATTGCGTCATGCCCGTCTGCTTGTCGACGATCTGCCAGAGGATCCGGGGCTACTTGCGCAATGGGCCGATGCCCATGCAGGTTGTGTCGCCAAAGCGCATGCGGCCTATCTGGAACACCGGCGTCAGGGTGGGGCCCGCCGTTATTTTGCCAACCGTTCCCATGCCTTGTGGTTCCTGCAACAAGTCGCGCCGACCAAGGCGGTCGACGGTGCATGGCTGCACGGGGCCCTGTGGCACTGGCAGGACCCGCGCTTCCATGGGCTGATCCGCACCTTTCTCGAAGAGCTCGGGGACGGCGACCCACGCTGCAATCACGTGCTGATCTACCAGCGTTTGCTCAGCCGTCTGGGTTGCTCGCAGGAGCGGCCGCTTGATCCTGCTCGTTACCTGCAGGGCGCGCTGCAACTGGCGCTCGGCCAGCACTGCGAGCGTTTTCTTCCAGAAGTGATCGGTTACAACCTGGGTTACGAACAGCCCCCCTTGCATCTGCTGATCACCACCCACGAGCTGGCCGAGCTGGGTATCGACGCCCATTACTTCCAGTTGCATGTGACCATCGATAATGCCGCCAGCGGCCATGCGCGCCGCGCCATAGAGAGCTTCACCGAGCTGATGCGGGATGAGCGACCCGCGTTTTACGAGCGTGTCAGGCATGGTTACCGTCTTAATGACCTGGGGATCGACACGCCGTCGTTGATCGCCTCGTTCGACCTGCGGGCCGAATTGCTCGGCGCGCTGGAGCGCAAGCGCATCTATGGCCAGTGCATGCATTCGGACCGTTGTCGCCTGCAAGGACGCACCATCAACCAGTGGCTTGCCGAACCCGGCGCGATGCCTGATTTTCTGGAGGCGCTACAGGTTCAGGGTTGGATCAAGCGCGACACCGATCCCCGACAAAGCCGCTTCTGGTCGCTGATAGAAGGCCCTGTAGCGGCCATGTTCGGTGTGTTCGATGCTTATGAAAAGCAGCTTTGGCATGACTGGATCGCCGGAGACTGGCAAGGCGCAGAAATCCGTCGGGTGCCGCCAGGGCAGTGGGAGCACGCCTTGCAGTTGGCAGATGAAACACCCCTTGCGCCGCCTGCTGCAGACATGGCTGCGCTGATCGAAGCAATGGCTGGCAATCGGCATGCTACCCCGCAGGGCCTGCACGCCACCCGCGCGTTCATTCAGGCCACCGGCTTGATGCAAGGAGGGCTCTACTGATGCTGCTCGACCAGGACCAGATCCGTGCCGATGAGGCCTTGTTGCAGTTGGGGCGTCGACTGCGTGCCGACGGCTATCGTTTCACCTGTGTGACGCCGGCGACCCAGGCCAGGGTCAATGCCCGGGCCGATGCGCAGCAGGCGCGTACCTTGCGTGATGTGTTCGGCTGGAGTCGACCGTTTGCCGCGTCGCTGCTTAGCCCTGACGAACTGGAGCAGCTGCGCCTCGCTGGCGTGCTGGAGGCCCAAGGTGCGCTGTGGCGCAGCACTGTGCGCTGGTCCAGCCTGGACGATCTGTTGCTGGTACATGCTGCCTGGCCAACGGACAGCCGCGACGCGGTGTTCTTTGGCCCGGACAGCTACCGTTTCGCCCAGCTGATACACGATCATTTGAGAAGCACGCCCGAGCGCGTGCAGCATGCCGTAGACATCGGCTGTGGCAGCGGTGTAGGGGCGTTGCTGATCGCTCGCGCCGCCCAACACGCTCAGGTTTGCGCAGTGGACATCAACCCTATGGCATTGCGCTACACCGCCATCAATGCCGCCTTGGCCGGTGTGGCCAATGTTTCGGTCGAGCGCAGTGACCTGCTCAATGACATCGCAGGTACGTTCGACCTGATCGTCGCCAACCCGCCGTACATGCTCGACGCCGGACAGCGCGCCTACCGCCACGGCGGCGGCGCACTGGGGGCCGAGCTGTCGCTGCGCATCGTGGAGCAAGCCCGGGAGCGCCTGTCGCCAGGGGGCACGTTGCTGCTCTACACCGGTGTCGCCATCGTCGAGGGGCGCGACGCGCTGCTCGAAGCCATGCGGTTGCGCCTGGCAGGGCCTGCGTTCAGTTGGTTCTATCGCGAGCTGGACCCGGATGTATTCGGTGAGCAATTGCTTGAACCCGGTTACGAGCAGGTCGAGCGCATTGCCGCCGTGGCGCTGACCGTCACCCGTCGCGGCTGATAGCGTCGTGGCGCGGCAGTGCACGTTTGGCATCGAGGAAGAATACCTGCTGGTGAAGCTGGCCACCGGGCAGGTCATGGCGGCTCCGTCAGCAGCCGTGGCCAGCTGTTGTCGGGATGCGCTGGGCCCGTGGTTCGCCGAGGAAATGTTCCACAGCCAGATAGAGCTCGCTTCGCCCATATTCGACGCACTGCACCAGGCGCGTGATTTCTTTGGCGAGCGGCGTCAGCGCCTGGCCCAGGCACTGGCCGACGAGGGCGCCGGGCTGTACGGCGCGGCGAGCCACCCCAGCGCCCAGTGGCTGCGCCAACGCCCACGTGGCACCCCGCACTATCGCCAGTTGTTCGACGATTATCAGCTGGTGGCCCAGCGCAGCCTGTTGAATGGCTTGCACGTGCACGTTGGCGTACCGGTGGGCATCGATCGGATGCGGGTGATCAATCGGGTGCTCTACTGGCTGCCCTTGTTGTTGGCGCTCAGTACCTCGTCTGCGTATTGGGGCGGGGAGGATACCGGCTACATGAGCTACCGCCGCGTGGTGTGCGGGGAATGGCCGCACATGGGGCTGCCTGAGCCGTTGCCGGACTGGAGCGCGTACCAGCGCTACCGGGCATTGCTGCAACGGACCGGCAGCTTGGCCAAGGACGGCGACTTCTGGTGGGCGATCAGGCCCTCGCGGCGGTTCCCTACGGTCGAGCTGCGTATCTGCGATGGCTGCCCGCGGCTGGAAGATGCACTGGCCGTCGCCGGCCTGTTTCGCCACCTTGTCGAGCTGGCGCTGGCCCGCCACGATGACCCCGCCAGCCGCGAGATGCGCTGGGTCACCCAAGAGAACTACTGGCGCGCCCTGCGTCAGGGCCGCCTGGCCACCTTCATCGGTGTCCACGAGCAACAGCCGGTAAGCGCCGAAGGTTGGCTCATGCAGTTGCAGCTGCAATGCCCGCCGGACACTGCAGATGCCGAGCGTTCATTCATTCAGGCCCGGCACATCCTGCGCGAGGGCAGCAGTGCCGATCGCCAGCGGCAGGCCTTCGCGTTGGCCCGTGAACAGGGCCTGGATAACCGCCAGGCGATGCGCGCAGTGGTCGGGCAGGTGATGAGCGATCATCGGTAGGCCGGTGGCGAGCCGCTGCCCTTGGAAATCCGGATAAACCTTCGCGGCGCCTTGGAGTCAGTTTCAGTAAGGGCCCGGATACTCCAGAGGGCCAGGGAGGTGGCTGATGAAACTCTACTGCCTGCTGCGTGGCTGCCAATGGCGCAGCCTGCTGGTGTGTGAAGTCGCCGGGTTTCACTGCCAGTGTTGCGAACGCTGTGGCGCGCTGCGCTACAGCCAGCCCGGCCAACCCTTCAATACGTAGGAGCGGACCATGGCCCGGTCAATCTGGAAAGGCGCGATCAGCTTCGGCCTGGTGCACATCCCCGTCTCGCTGAATACCGCCGTGCGCAGCGAGCGTGTGGACTTCGACTGGCTGGACAAGCGCAGCATGGAGCCGGTTGGCTACAAGCGAGTAAACAAGGTGACCGGCAAGGACATCGACAAGGAGCACATCGTCAAGGGCGTGGAGTACGAGAAGGGCCGTTATGTGGTGATCAGCGAGGAAGAAATCCGCAAGGCCAGGCCCGAGGCGACCCAGACAATCGATATCTTCTCGTTCGTCGATGCCGGCGACATCCCGCTGCAACAGTTTGACACTCCCTACTACCTGAGCCCCGACCGTCGTGGCGGCAAGGTCTACGCCTTGCTGCGCGAGACCCTGCACAGCACCGGCAAGGTGGCCCTGGCCACTGTGGTGCTGCACACCCGCCAGCACCTGGCCCTGCTGCGCCCGCTGGAAGACGCGCTGGTGTTGATCACCCTGCGCTGGCCGGAAGAGGTGCGCGGGCTGGATACGCTGGAGCTGGACAAGAGCGTGACCGAGAGCAAGGTCGACAAGCGTGAGCTGGACATGGCCCGGCGCCTGGTGGAGGACATGAGCGGGCAATGGACGCCGGATGATTACCATGATGCGTTTCGCCAGACCATCCTCGACCTAGTGGAAGAGAAAGCCAGCAAAGGCAAGATCGAGACCGTGGACAAAGGCGAGGGCGCGACGGCTGAGAAGGGCGCCGACATCATCGACCTCACTGAACTGCTTAAACGTAGCCTCGGCGGAAAGACCAAAGCGAAGAAGCCGGCAGCCAAGCGACCGCGCAAGGCGTCATGAGTTATGCAAACGGCCCCTCCAGCGCCTTGAGATAGTCCCCAAAGCCCTCGCGCGCACGGCTGTCCACCCGGCTGCTGGTGGCCACGCTGTGCGCTGCGGTCCAGACGATCTGTGCGCCGCTGGCTTCGAGGGCGAGCACCAGATGCACATCTTCATGCGCCGGCAATGGCTGGAAGCCGCCCACGCGCTGGTAGGCCTTGGTGCATACACCGAGGTTGGCGCCATGGATATGTCGATGCCCGTCTCGTGCCTGATAACGGCTGCGGTACAACTGGCGTAACGCTGCGTTCTGCCACGGCTGCCAGCGTTCGATGTGCACCGTGCCGCACACCGCGTCCGCGCGCCATTGCAGTTGTGACACCAGCCAATGCCCAGGCACGCGGCTGTCGGCGTCGGTGAAGGCCAGCCACTGGGCACCGCGCTCGATCATCCACTCCGCGCCCAGCCGCCGGGCGATGCCGACGTTGCCGGCCTCCAGTTCCAGGGTATGCACGCCATGGCGGCGGGCGATGCGCGCGCTGGCGTCGACACAGCGGTCGAGCACCACCAGGACCTCCACTGCCAAGCCCGCCGCTTCCGCTTGCGCCACCGCCAGCTTGACGGCGGCCAGACAGTGCCCGAGGCGACGAGCTTCGTTGTGGGCGGGTATGATGACGGCGATCATGGGCAGGTCTCGTCAAGGTCCACCACGCTGGGCTGACACGACCAGTATTCGAGCAGGAAGTCTGCCTCCTCGTGGCGCAGCACTGGATAAAGTGGCAGATGCCTGGCCAGCAGGGCATGCACCTCGCGGCCATCCTGCGGGCAACCGGCGATGGGATGGCGCCAGTGGCAGGCCAGCAAACCACCGTCATACGCCAGGCTGGCCACCGATTGCTCGATCACCTGCAGCCAGTCGGTGGGGTCCAGGTAGTAGCCGATTTCGCTGAGCACGATCAGGTCGAACTGCCCGCCCGGCCAGTCGCCCGGCAGGTGGCCCTGTTCGACATGGGCGTGGCTCACACCTGCAAGCCGCTGACGGGCAAGGGCCACGGCGGTCGCGTCGATGTCCTGGCACGACAGGCTGGCGCAGCGTTCGGCCAGCAGGATGCTTAGCTCGCCATTGGCGCAGGCTGGCTCGAATACGCGTTCATAGCATTGGCGCGGCAGGCTGGCCAGGGTCAGCTCGCGCTTGCGCCGTTCGTACCAGCGGGTACGAAAGGCCCAGGGGTCATCGCTGCCGGCATACAAGTCGGCGAAGTACTGTGCGTCCAGGCTCATGTTGCCTCCGTTGACAGGAATATCAGCTCGAACGGTTGCAACAGGCAAGCCTGCAGCTGTTCTGACACAACCGGTGGCCGATCACCATCGGGCTGCAACTGGCTGGCATGTGCGGCAAGGGCTTGGCGCTTGAGCGCCAGATGCTCATCGCACAGCTGCAGGCGGTGAGCCCGGGGCCAGGGCAGGCGCGGGTCATCGGGGCTTGCCCAGTGCCAGGCCCAGACCGGGACCTCAGCCAGTTGTACACGCCTGGCCTGGGCAGCCTGGGCACAGGCGCGACCTGCTGCTTCGTGGTCGCAATGGCCGTCGCCGCGCCATGTGGTCAGCAGCAGGTCGCCAGGTTTGAGCAACTGGTTCAGGTGATTGACCAGGAAGGCTTCATCATGGGGCAGCGCGCCATCCTTGAGGTTGAGTCGTCGCCAGTCCAAACGGTTGAGGTCCAGCCCAAGCAGTTGCAGGGCATGGCGGCTTTCCAGTAGGCGCTGATGACGCAGGCGGCGCTCGGGCCATTGCGAGGAATGCGGGTGGCTGCCCTCGCCATTGGTAGCAGAAATCAGCAGCACGTCCTGTTCTCGTCCCTGGAAGCTGGCCAGCAGCCCGCCGGCCATGAAGATTTCGTCGTCCGGGTGCGGAGCCAGCAGCACCAGGCGCCTTCCGGGGGGGCACAACTGCTCGGGCAGCGTCCAGCTGGCGCGGGCCAACTGAGCAGAATGCTGCCAAGCGCCCCATGGCGTTCCTTGCGCAGCCTGTATCAAGTTCTGGCTCATAGTTGCCATGCTCCCGCCGGCAGGCCGGTCAGTTGCCGGCCCAACTCGGCCAGGTCGCGTTCGGCATGGCTCTGGCGTATGTATACCGGCAGGTCGGCACTGAGCCGGGCGAAATGGCTGCTGCAACAGAACGGCGTGGCACCGAGCGCCCGGCCGACATGCTGAATGACCTGCTCGACCGCCTGCTCGACCTGGGCGCGGGTGCGCCGCACCTCGAAGCTGGCGTCGTCCTGAGGGTGGAGGTCGATCCAGGTGGCGCATTCGCGAAGGGCGGCACGGGCACCGTACAAGGCAGCATCGACTGCGCCCAGATGCGCATCGGCATGCGGGTCGCGCCGGGGTTTACGGCAATGTTCGCGAAGGTAGTCCGCCAGGGCCTCGGCGGCGCCATACCAGCAAGCGGCGATACCCGCGCCGCCTTGCCAGAAGCCGGGCCGGGACAGGTACTGGCCGGGCGAACCGATGGCCAGCCCTGGCGAGTCGTCGAATTCGATGACGACACTGCGGGTGGCGGCCATGCCTACGGCCTGCCAATGCTCGGCCAGGATGCGCTGGCTGGGATGAGGCAGTTCGATGGCCACCAACTGAGGCTGGTCGTCTTCCCAGGCCGTGAGCAGGGCACGGTCGACCTGCAACGCGCCCGAACACCAAGCCTTGCGGCCTTGCAGGCGCACGCGTTCACCGTCCCGCTCGACGATGTATGCCCGGGCATCTGGCGGCTCGGCGGCCCACACGCCCCAAATGCCGTTGGAGGCATGCTGGGCGGCACCGCATTCGGCGAGGATCGCCAAGGCGTCGGTATGGCCTTCATAGAGTTTGGCCAGGCTTAGATCGCAACCGGCGACCCGCGCCAGGACGCGCCAGCGTTCGAGCGTGCAGCCCTGGCCGGGCAACGGGAGCACGTCGAGCCGTTCGCCCTGCAAGGCCTGCATCAGTTCTATTAGCGAAGCGTCGCGTTCGATGGCCTGCGAACGGTGAGCAAAACGGTGTAACAACGAATCGAAGTGGGTCAGTTCCATCATGCAATACCCAACTGCTTGCGCATACGCAACGTGATCGACTGGCGTGTCTTGCCCATTTCGGCCCACGGGTCTTCGACCTGTGCAAGCCGCGTGTGAAGGTTGCCGATGTTCCACTGGTTGGCACCCTTGAGCTGGCTCAGTTCCTCACGCCAGATCGGCACCGACACCGGCAGGACCTCGCGGGCCCGCAGCGAGTAGGCGGCAACGGTGGTGGCACCCTTGCCGTTACGCAGATAGTCGATAAAGATCCGCCCGACCCGGTTCTTCGGCCCGGACACGGCGCTGAGACGATCAGGGAACAGCCCGGCCATGTGGTTGACCAAGGCATGGCTAAAGTCCTTCACCTCGTCCCAGCCAGCGCGTCGGGTCAAGGGTACGACGAGGTGCATGCCCTTGCCGCCGCTGGTCTTGAGAAACACCTTCAGGCCCAGTTCGTCGAGCAGGGTAAGGATCAACTGGGTGGCCTCAAGCATGGCTTTCCAGGGCAGCGCCGGGTCAGGGTCCAGGTCGAGGACAAAGCGGTCGGGTTTATCGAAATCCTTGGTGGTGGCATTCCAGGTGTGCAGCTCAAGCGTGTTCATCTGCACCGCGCCCAGCAGGCTGTCGGCGCGGTTGAGCACCATGGCCGCCTGGCCGGCCTGGGCCTTGTTGTAGCTGAGCACCTTGGGAATATGCAGCTGGCCGGCGTTTTTCTGGAAGAACAGTTCGCCGTCCAGACCATCCGGGGCCCGGACGAGGGCTACAGGCCGGTCCTTCAGCTGTGGCAGCAGCCAGTCGGCGACCTGAGCGTAGTAGTGAGCGACCTCGCGCTTGGTGGTACCCGTGGTTGCGTCGACCACGCGGTCGGGGTGGGTCAGGCGCAGGGTGCCCAGGTTCTCGGGTTCTGTCTGTGCTGCGCGCTTGGTGGGCATTGCTCGCTCCAGGTCGATGGCGGTGGCAGGTTTATCGTCACGCAGGCCGTGGAACACCGAGTGGCGAACGATGCCTTCACGGGTCATCTGGGCATAGGCGACCTCTGCCAGCAGCTGTGGTTTGAGCCAATGCACGCCGCGGGCTTCGGCACCGGTGGGTGGTTTCGGCAAGGGCGATCTGTCGGTTTGCAACGGCTTGAGGCGGGCGTGAATGCTATCCAGGGTGGTAGCGCTGAAACCGGTGCCGACCTTGCCGGCGTAGCGCAACTGGCCGCTGCCGTGGTCGTGCAGGGCCAGCAGCAGGGCGCCGAAGCCGTTGCGGCTGCCTTTGGGGTCGGTGTAGCCTACGATCACGAATTCCTGGCGCTGCTTGCACCTGAGCTTGATCCAGTCGCTACTGCGCCGGCCAACGTAGGGGCTATCGGCACGCTTGCCGATCAGGCCTTCGAGTTCCAGCCGGCAGGCGCTATCGAGCAGTGACTCGACGGGTTCCTCAAAATCGGCGGAATACCTGAGTACCTGCGATGCATGGCCTTCCAGTAACCGGGCCAGGCTGTCGCGACGCCGTTTTAGCGGCA
Source organism: Pseudomonas sp. xss_2 (assembly GCF_043104195.1). Taxonomy (NCBI): domain Bacteria; kingdom Pseudomonadati; phylum Pseudomonadota; class Gammaproteobacteria; order Pseudomonadales; family Pseudomonadaceae; genus Pseudomonas; species Pseudomonas sp. xss_2. Next base: position 95,150 of record NZ_JBICKL010000049.1, on the reverse strand, counting down.
GTGCACGCAGGTCCTCGCCACCCAGCCAGGGCAGGTCAAACAGGTAGTAGGTGATGCGCTCGTCATGCTCGGTGTCGAAGGCGTTCTGCAAGGCCTGGAAGTCGGCCACGCCGTTGTCGTCGACCACTACCATCTCGCCGTCCAGCCATGCCGAGTCCAGGCCCAGGGCCTTGAGCGCCTCGACCTGCCGGGGCATCTTCGCACTCCAGTCGTGGCCATTACGGGTAAACAGGCGTATGTCGTCACCGTCGATACGCGCCAGGATGCGGTAGCCGTCGAATTTGACTTCGTAGCGCCAATCGCCGCTTGGCGGGGAGTCGACCAACGTGGCCAGTTGCGGCTGGAGCGTATCCGGCAGGGGTTTGCGGCCGACTCGCTTGTGCCTGGCGGTGGTCGCCTTGGCCGGGCTGCGCGGGGGCAGGGTACGTTCGCTCAGCACGCTGTCCGGCAGGGCCTCGACAATGCTGTAGTCCGTTTCACTGCGTGCCTGCCCATCATGAGACTTGACCAGCATCCACTGCTCTTTCTTGCCGGCCAGGTGAGTACGGAACAGGTTCCAGACCCCTGACAGTTTTTCGCCCTGCAGGCGAAAGCGCAGCTTGCCCTTTGCATAGGCTTCGCGTGGGTCGCCTTCGGGCTCCCAGACACCCCTGTCCCAGACGATCACATCGCCTGCGCCGTAGTGGCCTTCAGGGATGCGCCCTTCGAAATCGGCGTAGTCCAGTGGGTGGTCCTCCACATGCACTGCCAGGCGCCGAACCTTGGGATCCAGTGAGGGGCCCTTGGGGATGGCCCAGCTCTTGAGGGTGCCGTCGAGCTCCAGGCGAAAATCGTAATGCAGGTGGCTGGCATCGTGCTTCTGGATGCAGTACTGCAGCGCATGGGCCGAGCGGGGACAGGCGCGTTTACCAGCCGGCTCGGGCGTGGCATTGAAGTCGCGCTTGCGCTGGTACTCCTGCAGGGGTTTGGCCATGACGGGCTCCGGAAGGGTTCGCGGGTCTCAGGATTGGGAGGCGGCGGTGGCGCGAGGAGTTCAAAAAATGCGAGGGGTGAGGGCTGGCAGAAACTCTGAATCATTTGCCGCCGGGGAGAGTCGACCGAGTGAAGCCCACAGACGGAGAACGTTCATGTCCACACCCGATGACCCAAGACCGCCCATTGAGATCGACGACACCGAGGACCGCATGGGCAGCGTCCACGAGCTGGATTTCAGCGAACGCCGCGATGAACGCCAGGGGCGTGTCGGCGACGAGCGTCCGGCGCGGGAGATCGCCGAGGATTACCCGCCCCGGCGTGTCGCCGAAAGCGGCATGACCGGCGGCGAGGCGCTGAGCGACAGCCTGCACGAGGACAATGTCACCCTCGATGACCTGAGCCCCGATACGCTGCTCGATGAGACCGGTGCCCGCGATCCGCATGAGCCTGGCAGCGGCGGCCCGGCGGACAAGACCTTGCGCCAGGTGGAGGCCCACGAGATCGGTGCCGGTTCCGGCCTGGACGAGGCCGAACTGGCCCGCTCCGCGCCGCTGGACGGCGAGCTGTGGACCGATGAGGTGGTACCCGATGATGAAGGGAGAGAGCCGAAATGAATGAGCAACGTTGTTCCTGCACCCATTGTTCTTGCACCGTGGATGCCAATGCTGTGGTCCAGGATGGCAAGGCCTATTGCTGCGAGGCCTGTGCGAAGGGCCATCGCAATGGCGAACCCTGTCGAATGAGCGACTGCAAGTGTGGTGAGTTGGCTGAGTCGAAAGAGTCCAATGTCGATAATGCACTGGAGGAAACATTCCCGGCGAGCGATCCGATTTCGCCATGAGGCCAGTTGCTGCCAGATGTGAGACGGGAGTTGGGATCATGTGGAAACTCACCCGTCACGCATCTGGTTTGAGTTACGCCCTCAATGGGTCTGCCAGACACCGTTATTGCGTTCGCAATCGCTGCGGGCCTGGCCCAGGCTAGGGGTGTCGTAGTAGTAGGTGATGATCCGCGCATCCTTGGGTAGTGCAGGGCGGGTGGCAGGTTCATCACGCCCAGCGGCATCGGGGTTGGCCAGTGTCTCCTGCGTCAGTGGCGCGATACAGCTGCCAACGCTGCCGTCGGGGCAACGCTCAACCCGACGCTTCTCGTTGTTCAACATCTCTTTGCTTTCGTTGCTGCACGACCAGGCAATCGCCTCAGCGGGAATGTTGCCGTAGCTGTAACAGGTGTGTTGCTGCACGGGTTTGACCGCCTCGCTGGATGAGCGGGTAACCACGTCGCAACCTTCGGCCAACACCTGCCCGCAGCTCAGGGTGCCCAGCATTGCCATGTACAGAGCGAATCGCATGATATACCTCCCGGGCACCAAGGCCCGTCAGCGCTTGTCGAGGGCTGCCCCGACCTGCTTGCGCAGGGCCTTGGCGCGCTTCTCGAGAACCAGGTAGGTCACCACCGCCAACAGCAGCGGGATCAGGTAGTACAACGTTCGATAGCCCAGCAGCGCCGCGACCAGGGTGCCTTGGCCTAGCTGGCCGTGGAGCAGCGCCAGGAATACGGCCTCCAGTACGCCGAGCCCGGCGGGAATATGGGCGACCACCCCGGCCACGCAACTGATCAGCAACACACCCAGCACCGAGGGATAGAACAGCTCAGCGGGCAACAGCAGGTGAATCAGCGCTGCCATCAGCGCCCAGTTGCTTGCGCCCAGCGCGACCTGGCAGAGCGCCATACGCAGGCTTGGCAGGGTGACTTCGTGCCCGCGCAGCGCCCACGTGCGCCGCGTGGCGAAGGCGCAGGCGCACAGGTAAGCCAACGCTATCGCCACCATCAATACGCCGATCAGGCGCAGGCCGCTGGCACCCACCGCCCAGCTTTCCGGCAGCTTCACGAAGCCCAGGGCGAATACCGAGCCGGCCAGCAGCAGGTAGCCCATCCAGTTGGTCAGTAGCCCCAAGGTGAGGATGCGGGTGATGGTCGGGGTATCCAGGCCCAGCCGGCTGTACAGGCGATAACGCAGGGCCACGCCACCGACCCAGGTGGTGAAGTTGAGGTTGAACGCATAGCAGACGAATGCTACCGGCAGCACTTGACGGGCCGGCAGGCGGTGGCCGGTGTAGGCGCGGGCGAGCAGGTCGTAACTGGCGAATACCAAGTAGCTGCACAGGGCCAGCAGCAACCCCAAGGCCAGGGTCGAGGGCCGGTACGCCAGCAGCGATTGGCGGACTTCGTTCCAGTCCAGGTTGCGCGCGAGGGAGAACAGCAGCACTGGTATCAACACCAGAAACAGCACGGTCAGAAAGCGTTTGCCCCATGTCTTCCAGCGGGTAGTGGCCATCAGGTCTTGCCCCCGTGGTAATCGGCCGGGGCCTCGCCGTCGGCTTGCAGCGACTGCAGGCGCTGCCGGTGCGCCGGAAACCAGCCGGCGATCTGCGGGAAATAGCGCGTGATGTGAAAGCCCAGGAAGATCAGCGGAGCACGCCACCAGTAGCCGCGCACCATGCGCTCCAGCGTCACGGTCTTGCAGTGCTCCCGGCTCAGTTCGGTCAAGTGCTGGTACAGTTGTTCGTTGAACGCGGGGTCGCGTATCAGCAGGTTGGCCTCAAGGTTAAACGACAGGCTCAGTGGATCGAGGTTGCTTGAGCCTACGGTGGACCAGTCGTTGTCCACCAACGCAACCTTGCCGTGAAGCGGCCGCTGGCAGTACTCATGGATGCGCACGTCGTCGCGCAACAGGTAGTTGTAGAGCAGCCGCGAGAGCGCGCGTACCCAGCGCATATCCGGTTGCCCCTGGAGGATCAGCGTCACCTCGACCCCGCGCCGGGCGGCGTTGCGCAGTTCGCGCAGCAAGCGGTAGCCGGGGAAGAAGTAGGCGTTGGCCACGACGATTCGTTGCCTTGCTTCACGGAAAACCTGAAGGTAGCAGGCTTCGATATCGTTGCGATGGCGCTGGTTGTCGCGTTCCACCAGCACGGCGCTGGCCGGGCCTGAAGCGATGCCGCCCGGCGCAATCCTGCTGGCGGCATCCAGCACCGGTGCGAGCATGCGGCAGGAAGAAGCATGCACCTGGGCCACCACTGGGCCGACGACCTCCACGGCGTAGTCCTGCTTGGCCTGTGGGCCGAAGTCACCCAGGTGGTCGGCACTGTAATTGATGCCGCCGATGAAGGCGCGTTGACCGTCGATCACCAGGATCTTGCGGTGCAAGCGGCGAAACAGATTGGTGCGCATGCCCACCAGCCGTGGTTGCGGATCGAACGAATGGAAACGCACCCCGGCCTCGGTCATCGATGAGATGAAATCGTCAGGCAGGTCGGCGGTGCCGTAGCCGTCCACCGCCACCTCGACCCGCACCCCGCGTCGCGCGGCATCGATCAGGGCCTGGCGCAGGGGCTGGCCGACTTTGTCGTCGTAGATGATGAAGGTTTCCAGGAGGATTTCCTCGCGTGCCTGGGCCATGGCCTCGAATACGCGGGGGTAATACTGCTCGCCGTTTATCAGCAACTCGACGCGGTTGCCGTCGCACCAAGGCAGCTTCATAGCGTCACCTGCGCCACCAGCGGGGCATGGTCGGAGAGGTGTGACCACGGGTATCTGGACAACACCCGTGCTTCGCAAGCTTGTGCGTTACGCAGGTAGATGCGGTCCAGCCGCAACATCGGCAAGCGCGCGGGAAAGCTGCGTGCCGGCTTGCCGAAAGCCTCCACCAGGTGGCCCGACAGCCTCGCATCTGCTTTCAGGCGCCAATCGTTGAAGTCGCCAGCGACGATGACCGGCTCATCCGGCGGCAGGCTGTCAAGCAATGCCTGCAGCAGGCCGACCTGCCGCTGACGATGCGCTTCACGCAGGCCCAGGTGTACGCAGACTGTGTGCACCTGTTCATGGCCCGGCACTTCCAGCTGGCAATGCAACAGGCCCCGTTCTTCGTTGCCATGGACCGAAACATCCAGGTTGTCATGGGCACGGATGGGAAACTTGGACAGCAGGGCGTTGCCATGGTCGCCATGGGGGTAGACCGCATTGCGGCCATAGGCGAACTGCGGCCACATGCTGTCGGCGAGGAATTCGTACTGGGGTGTCTTTGGCCACTTGGGATGGCGCTCGGCATGGTGTTGATGACTGCCGTGCACCTCCTGGAGAAACACCAAGTCGGCGCCGGTCGAGCGTACCGCCTCGCGCAGTTCCGGCAAAATGAAGCGGCGGTTGAACAGGGTGAAGCCTTTGTGCACGTTAAGGGTCAGTACCGTCAGGCGATGTACGGCGGTGACCTTGTCGATGATGCAGCGGGGGGCGGGCAGTGTCGGGTTCATAGCGGCTCCTGCGGCTCGACGCCTGGTTCGGTCGCCAGCTCGCCGTCAAGGCCTAGCTTGTCCAGCAGGCGGCGGGCATCGTAAGGGGCATGGACTTTCTGGTCGTTGTCGAAGTAGCAGTAGACGTCACGGGAGGTGCGTTTTGCCGGGGCGCGACGCACCACACGCTGAGCATCCTCAGGCTGACCGCCCGCAGCCCAGGCCTGGATGCGCAGGCGCCAGCGGCGCAGTGCCCTGGCCGTGTAGCCGCTGCTGTACAGTTCGACATCGCCATGCAGGCGCAGGTACATGAAATCGGCCGTGACCTCTTCGACATAGGGCCATTTGCCGGCGCTGTCGGCGACCACCAACGCAACCTTGTGCTTGCGTAGCAGGTTGATGAAGGTGTCGCAGAGGAAGCTGGGGTGGCGGATTTCCACGGCGTGGCGCAGGCGCGCATTACCCGGCACGGCCACGCCGCCGTTGCCTTGCAGGCGTTCTGCGGCGTGGCGCGCAATGCTGCGGGCGGCTTTGCGGTCGCGTGGCAGCTTGGCCAGAAAGTCGCCGAAGCGCTGCGCGTCGAATTTCAGGTTGGGGGGAAACTGCCACAGGAAGGGGCCGAGTTTGTCGCCCAGCAGCAAGGGGCCCGATGCGAAGAAGTTGGCAAGCGCCTCGTCGATTTCGCGGAGCCTGCGTACATGAGTGATGTAGCGCGGCGCCTTGACTGAGAAAACGAAGCCCTGCGGTGCCTCGTCACGCCACTTGCCATAGCGCTCGGGCGTTTGCAGGGCGTAGAACGAACCGTTGATTTCGATACTGTTGACTGCCCGTGAGGCAAACGCCAGCTCGTCGTCCTGGCGCAGCCCCTCGGGGTAGAAGTCCTTGCGCCATGGGCCATAGCGCCAACCGGAAATTCCAATGCGGATCTCGCTCACCATAGCCCCCTGAGCTCCTGTGCTTAACAGTAGCGACAGGCAGCAGGACGAGATTGTTCACCGGGATTGACGAGTGGATGGCTATGCAAAATTGGGAACTTTGCCGGTGTTGCAATCCTCCACCGGATGCCAGGGTTGCACCGCGGTACACCACGAAGGAGGCTCAGCGATGAAATTTGATCGTTTTGCACAATGGCTAGCCAACCACAGCGGGCGGCCGTTGACCTTCTTTATTGCCTTGATGTTGATCATAGCCTGGGGCGTAAGTGGGCCCTTGTTTCATTTCAACGACACGTGGCAGCTGGTCATCAACACGTCGACCACAATCATCACGTTCCTGATGGTGTTCCTGATCCAGAATACCCAAAACCGTGATAGCGACGAGTTGCACATCAAACTGGACGAACTGTTGCGCACTACCCAACGGGCGCACAAGGCATTGCTCGACCTTGAGGACATGGGGCCTGCTGAACTCCATGCGCTTCGAAAGCGGTACCAGCAACTGGGGGAGCACGACGAAGCGGGCCCAGGCAGGGACGATCCCCATTGAAATGTTCAGGAACAAGCCATGGCGTTGTCTAGGCAGGGGCAAGGCCGTGACGGTGACACACACACACACTCGGAGAACGGATGATGAACAAACCCGACGAGCAGCGGCAAAAAGGCCCCCATTCTTCCGATCATGCAACGAAGGATGAGGACCTGGGGTTCGACCCGGACTCTCCGGACTTGGACGACCCTCAATTGGACCCACAAGGCCCGGCGAAAGCACCCAGGGATGTAGAAAAGAAACCGTGAGCCTGGCTAGCGTGCCCGGCTGTGTGAGAGCCGGGGGCAGCGCAGCTGTCAGAATGTGTACTTCAGCGACAGCATCAGGTTGCGTTGCTCTCCGTAAACGCTGCTCGGCACCGTGACAGAGTTGCTGAGCGCGTTGTAATACTTCTTGTCGAACGCATTGTTGAGATTGACGCGCGCATCGATGTGTTCGGTCGGCTTGAACCCCAACATGAAGTCCACCAGTGTGTAGCCATCCTGCTCGATCATGTAGGTGGTGTTTTTGTTGTAGATTCGATTCTGGTGATAAAGGGAGGCCCCCACACGCCATTGGTTGAATTGCCCTGGCAGGGTGTAGGACGTGCTCATCTTGAACAGATGGCGGGGAATATCGGTGTCGAAGAGGCGGCCCTCGTTTTCCTTCTTGGCATCCTTGACATACTTGGCTTCGGCAAAGGTATAACCCGCAGCCAGTTGCCAATCAGGCGTCAATTGGCCCTGAACCTCCAGTTCTATGCCCTTGCTGCGCACTTTGCCTGCCGCTTCGTAGCACGGGGTAGTGGGAGCCGTAGGGCAACCGTCGGTAAATGACTTCGCGCGGTCCTCCTGGTCGATCTGAAAGAGGGCGGCCGATGCGTTCAGTGCCCCGTCGAAGTACTCACCCTTGATGCCCAGTTCATAGTTTTTCCCGGTGATCGGCGCAATGATATTGTCGGAGGCATCCCGGTAGTTCTGGGGTTTGAAGATGTCGGTGTAGCTGACATACACACTGTGATGCTCGTTGATGTCATAGATCAGGCCGGCGTACCTGGTGACATGCCGAGTGACTTTGAGCTCGCTCGGGGCGGTGCCTTTGTAGGGCGAGGAGGTGGTGTTGTCGTACCAGTCCAGGCGGCTGCCCAGGATCAGCTTCAGCGGGTCGGCCAGGCTCAGGCGTGTGGTGGCATAAACGCTGTTGAGCTTGGCATTGGTGTTCTGCCAGCCGTACTTGTCCTGGCTCGGCGGTTTTGGCGTGGCGCCAGCGTCCCAGTTGTAAAGGTCGATGTTGCTGTTGAGCAAGATGTTGTAGGGCACGTCCCCGTTGAACACCACCCGCCGGTGACTGGCGCCGACCACCAGTTCGTGGTCTCGGTCCATCAGGCGAAACGGGCCGCTGGCGTAGGCATCGAAGCTGTTCTGGGTTTCCCGATAGTGGCCCGCGCCGACGAACTGGTTATAGGCCTGGGTGGTGGTGTTAGCGACCAGATAGGTGCCCAGCATGTCCAGGTCGGCCCAGGTCTTGGTAGCCGAGATGTTGAGCTTCCAGCCGTTGTCCAGCAGGTGTTCCAGTGCCGCGTAGGCAGAGGTGCTGGTCTTGTCCCAATACTCCCAGTCACTGCTCAGCGACGTAGAGCGTGACAAATGCAGGTCACTGCCGTCGAAGCCCACTGGCAGGCCGGTCCAGCCGTTGCCATTGTTGTTGTCTTGCTGGCGCGATGCACTCAGGGTCAAGGTGGTGCTGTCGTCCAGGTCGGCCTCAAGGATGCCATAGAACAGGTTGCGTTCGTTTTCCAGGGTGTCCCGGTAGCTGTTGCCGGTCTGATACGCCGTCACCATTCTGCCGCGAACGGTTCCACTGTCGTTGAGCGCCCCGGAGACATCGACCTCGGTGCGGTATCGGTCCCAACTGCCCATGCTGCCTTCGATGCTGGCCTGGAATTCCCGCGTCGGCCGCTTGCGGATCAGGTTGATCGATGCAGCAGGGTTGCCCGCACCCTGCATCAGGCCGGTGGCACCGCGCACGACTTCGACCCGGTCATACATGGCCATGTCGGCCGACAGCAGGTCCTGGGACACCTGTGAGCTGTCCAGGCTGGTGGGCAGGCCGTCATACATGATGTTGTCGAGGGAAAACCCCCGGGCGTAGTACGAGGATCGTTCGGGGCCCGTCCGGCGCAGGGTGAGCCCAGGGGTGTTCTGCACCACCTCGTTGAGGTTGGCGAGGTTCTGGTCCTCGATGCGTTGGCGCGTGATGATCGTGACTGATTGTGGTGTCTCGCGCAGGGACAATGGCAGTTTGGTGGCCGTCTGCGCTGAACGTGTGGTGTATGAACCGGTACCTTCGGTGGTGCCAGCCAGCAGTGCGCCGGTTACGGTAGTCGCCCCCAGTTCCAGGGCACCTTCGCTGTCCGCTGCCACTTCTATTATGTAGCTGTCCGCACGCTTGAGCACGTGCAGGCCGGTGCCGGCCAGCAGTTGGGCGAGGCCGTCACTCACTGAGTAGGTGCCGCTGAGCCCCGGGCTATGCTTGCCGGCGGTCAATTGTGCGTCTGCGGACAGCAAGATGCCGGACTGGCTCGCGAAACGGTTCAGCGCCTGATCAAGGCCCCCAGCCGGGATGGCGTACTGGCGTGTCTGTTCGCTTGCGTAGGCCAGTGCTGCAGGCACGGCAAGCAGTAAAGGGGCGCCGCCGAGCAAGCTGGCAAGCAGGATGTGGTGGGTCAGCCGTGAACGGGTTGGCGTGGGCAGGTGCGACACTCTGAACGATCCTCTTGAGAAGGCTTGTTGATGGGTTTCAAGAGGTATCCCGTACAACTCGACCAAAACGACAACACTGCACAAACTCTTTTTTGCCATTCAGGCCGGAAGCAGACGGCCAGCAGCCTTCTGCGTTTCTAAGCCGGGCTGACGTTGACCCAGAAGCGCGTCAATCTGTGTATTTTTACGGGTAGCGACTGCTGAACGGCCATTAGCACGCGGTCGGTGTCTGCCAGGGGAAACACCCCCGTCAGTGGCAACTGCGCTACAGCGGGGTCGCAGCGAAGCACGCCGGGACGATGGCGAGCCAGTTCGGCGACGAAATGCCCCAGCGGCATGCGTTCGGCGATCAAGCGGCCGTCTAGCCAGGCGATGGTGTTGAGGTTGGCTGGCCCGAGGTCGCCGAGGCGATTGGCGGAAAACCAACGACTTTGTCCTGCCTGCAGGCGGCTGGCGGGCGCCTGCCGCGGACGCAACTTCAGCTCGCCTTCAAACAGCTCGACATGGCTGCCACCCTCACGCTGGTACACGGAAAAGCGTGTGCCCAACGCCTGGATTTCCCCCTCTGCAGTTTCAATAATCAGCGGGCGCTGCGCCGGGTCATGACCACTTTCAAGCAGCAGTTCTCCAGCAATCAGGCAAATGCGCCGCTCTGACGTGTTGAAGCGGATATCAACCGCAGTGCCGCTGTTCAGGCTAAGCCGGCTGCCATCGACCAGCGAGCGTCGCAAACATTCGCCAGTGCCGCTGCGCAGGTCTGCCATGGTTTCGCGCCAAGGGGAATGCGAATGCACCAGATAGCCGCTCCCGCCGGCCAACAGCAACATGCCAAGCAGCTTGAGCGTCTGCCGACGACGCGCATCGGGCAGCTCGCGCAGCACCCCTAGTGCTGTATCCGCAGGGACACCGCTCAGGGTACTTTGCAGGCGCTCCAGGCGTCGCCATGCACGATCGTGCTCCGGGTCCGCGGCGCGCCATTCAAGAAAGCGCTGCTGTTGTGCCGCTTCGAACTCACCGCTCCAGTGCAGCATGAGCCAATGACTGGCCTGCTCGAAGATTGCGGGGGAGAGCGGTGCTTCGCTGGCGTTTTTCATTCAGCGTACAGGACCTGATAGCAAGCAGTGATGGCGCGGAGCATGTACTTTTGTACCGAGCTGACGCTGACGTCCAGCCGAGCTGCGATCTGTGTGTAGGTCAGCCCTTCAAATTGCGACAGCAGAAATGCCTCGCGTACCTTTGCAGGCATGTTGTCGAGCATGGCGTCGATCTGCATCAGGGTTTCGATCACGATTGCGCGGGTTTCCAGTGACGGCGTCTCTGGCTCGGGCAGGGCTGCGAGGCTCTCCAGATAAGCTTGGTGGATACGCTGGCGACGCCACTGGTCTATGACCAGGTTGCGGGCGATCTGCACCAGGAATCGACGGCCGTCACGCTGTTCCGGCAGGCGGCGGGTTACCAGCAGGCGCAGGAAGGTGTCTTGAGCGATGTCCGCCGCCCGCTCGCGATCACCCAGGCGGTGGCGCAGCCAGCCTTGCAGCCAGCCGTGGTGATCGCGATACAGGCTGTCAATGGGTTGCAGTGGGGTGTCGATGGGCACTTCACCTTTCCGCTAATCAGATGCATATGGGAATTAATCGCGATTGTAAGGTGGTGTGCCGGTTTTGCAAACCGTTGCAGCAAAAGTCAGGTCAATGCGTGCAAACGGAGTTGGTGTGTTGAACTGGCAAACCAGGTGTTTGCCAGTTCACAGGTCAGGGAGCTAGCCCGCAAGGGCCTTGACCAATTGCTCGCTGAAGGCGGGGATATCATCCGGCTTGCGGCTTGTTATCAGGTTGCCGTCCACCACTACCTCTTCATCGACCCAGTGGCCACCTGCATTGCGGATATCATCCTGCAAGGTCTTGTAGCTGGTCATCCGTTTGCCCTTGGCCAGTCCACTCGATACCAGCAGCCAGGCGCCGTGGCAGATTACCGCCAGTGGCTTGCTGGCCGAATTGTGGCTTTTGACCAGTTTCTGGGCGCCAGGTATCAGGCGGATGGTGTCGGAATTCTGTACCCCACCCGGTAGCACGATGGCATCGTAAAGGTCGAGGTGGGCGCTGTCGAACGTCGCGTCCACCGCAAACTCATCGGCCGGCTTGTCATGGTTCCAGCCGCGGACAGTACCTTCCTTGTCACTCAGGATGTCGATCACGGCCCCGTTTTTCTGCAAGGCTTCGCGAGGTCCGGTCAACTCCACTTGTTCGAAGCCATCGGTGACCAGAAAGGCAACGCGCTTGCCACTCAGTTTTGCACTCATCGTTCAATCTCCGTTTTTGCCAGGTGTGGATGTGGGACGTCTCGGACGGGGTGAGAAGTTCCAATGCACTCCTTCAGTGGTATGGGATGCTGACCGACTGGCCGTTGCGGTTGAACATTGCGCAGCACTAGGGCTCTCACTAGCAGGGATAGAACGAGGCGGCCGTCATGAACATCGAACGCAGCATTCCTGAACTTGAAGCCTGGTACGCGCAGTACGACGACATCAGCTACCGGCGCGAATCGCCGGACGCCTACCACCATGAACTGGTTCGCACCGCCGAGGCATTACGGGACGATGGTGCGATTGACTGGGATGACTGGTTGAGGCTGAAGGCACTGGCCGATGAGGCACATATCCGGGCACTGGAAGATGCCGTGCAGGCTCACGTGAGCGACCCTGACGCATGAAAGCGCTGAAGATCGCCACCTTCAACATCAATGGCATCCGCAGCCGCCTGCCCGCACTGTTGGCCTGGCTGGAGCGGGAGCAACCGGACATTGCCTGCTTGCAGGAGTTGAAGGCGGCCGATCAGCAGTTTCCTCGCCAGGCCATCGAAGCTGCAGGTTATGGTTGCCTGTACCAAGGGCAACCCTCCTGGAACGGCGTGGCGATCCTGGCGCGTGATAGCGAGCCGCTGGAGGTGCGTCGCGGGCTGCCCGGCATGCAGGACGATCAGCAGAGCCGCTATCTGGAAGCTGCGGCGCATGGTGTACTGGTGGGCTGCCTTTACCTGCCCAATGGCAACCCGCAACCCGGCCCCAAGTTCGATTACAAACTGCGCTGGTTCGAGTGCCTGATCAAGCATGCCCAAACACTGCATGGCAGCAGCCATCCTGCGGTGTTGGCGGGCGATTTCAATGTTGTGCCCACCGATCTGGACATCTATAACCCGCGCTCATGGCTCAAGGACGCGCTGCTGCAACCTGAATCGCGGGCGTGTTTCCAACAGTTGCTGGCGCAGGGCTGGGTCGACGCTGTTCGTCACCTGTATCCCGAGCAGCGCATCTACACGTTCTGGGACTATTTTCGCAATCACTGGGCGCGCAATGCCGGGCTCCGTATTGATCACCTGCTGCTCAACCCTGATCTCAGCCCTTATCTGAGGCGGGCGGGCGTGGATGCCTGGGTGCGCAACGAAGCCAAGGCCAGTGATCATGCGCCGGTCTGGATCCAGTTGGGCGGGCGCCGCCAGCAACGCTAGCTGTCAGCGGGGATGATCCGTGGAACGGGTGAATTAGACCGGCGTCTGGACTTGGCACCCATCGGGAAAGTTACACGCACATCCCCTCATCGCGTTCTCCGAGACGTGAATTCGCTCATGAGATCTGCTCCCTCATCATTCCTATCAGCGCTTCGTTTTCCAGCGGTTTGCTGAGCAGAAAACCTTGCACTTCATGGCATTGGTCATCGCTAAGGAGGGCCAGTTGCTCTGCGGTCTCGACACCTTCGGCAGTTACCGTCATACCCATTGCGTTGCCAAGATTGATGATGGCCTGGACCACGCTGCGGTCGCTGCCGCTCTTACCCAGATGCTGAACGAAGCGCTTGTCAATCTTGATGCTGTCGAACGGGTAGGTACGCAGGTAACCCAGAGAGGAGTAACCGGTCCCAAAGTCGTCCATGTTCAGGCGCACGCCCAGCTCCTTCAGTGCATGCATGGTATGCAGAGCGCCTTCAACGTCGTTGAGCATGACGTTTTCAGTGATTTCCAGTTCCAGTCGATGGGCCGGCAGGCCGGTGGTGCGCAATGCGTCGCCGACGTCGCGAACTACATCGCTGCGGCTGAACTGGGCCGGCGACATGTTTACCGATACGATTACCGCCTGTGGCCAGCCGCGCGCCTTATTGCAGGCTTCCTGTAACACCCAGTTGCCAAGCAGCACGATCAGGTCAGACTCTTCGGCCAGCGGGATGAACCTATCCGGGTGTAGCAGGCCCAGGCGTGGGTGTCGCCAACGCACGAGGGCCTCAGCCGATGCGAGCGACACCCCGTCGACCTTGAAGCGCGGCTGGAAGTGCAGCACAAGCTCGCCACGTGGTATGCCATCGCGTAGTTCGCTTTCCAGGACACGCTTGTCCATCAATGCTGCATTCAGTTGCGCTGAAAAAAAGCGCCAGGTGTTTTTGCCCGCCTGCTTGGCGCTGTAAAGAGCCACGTCAGCGTAGCGGATCAAATCGGTTGGCGTACCGGGATATTCGGCCGACATCACGACACCAAGACTCACACCCACTTGAACACTATGCCCCTCGACCTGCATGGGTCGTCTGATTGCCTCGATCAAGCGGATGCAGAATCGGTCCATGTCCTTGCGATCCCCTGGCCGGGTCACTACGACGATGAACTCGTCGCCTCCCAAGCGGGCAACCAGGTCACTGTCGCGGGTAACCTGACCAAGGCGGCCGGCCACCTCGAGCAACACCGCATCGCCTGCCGGATGCCCAAGGCTGTCGTTGATCGGCTTGAAATTATCAAGATCCAGTATCAGCAGCGCTACCTGGAGTGGCCCAGTGCTACTCATGGTTTGTTCGAGGAACCGAAACAGCTTATTGCGATTCGGCAGCCCGGTAAGGGCATCGTGCAAAGAGAGATGCTGAATCTGGGCATGTGCGGCTACTTCGTCGGTGATGTCGCTACAAGTGCCACGAAACCCGGTACAGACGCTCTGATCCACGATTGCGCGGGAAGCGATTCTGCAAATACGCTGTTGGCCCAGATGATCCTGATACTGGCAGCGTAGGGTACCGGAAGAGCTTGTCGCAGCCAGACTATGAAGCCAGGTCTGGAAATGGCTGGTATCACACGACAGCAGCTCGGTAATCGGGCGCTGTTGCCATACTTCTACAGGATGCCCGGTAAGTTCGCTAAAACGGTCCGACAGGTAGGTTAGCCGTAGGAGCACATCCGTTTCCCAGATCCAGTCCGATGCGGCTTCGGCCACAGCCTTGAAGCGCTCTTCGCTCGATTGCAGGGCAGCCCTGGATGTCATGAGCGCATGGTGGCTACGATCGATCCTCGTGCTGGCCCGCATCGCATAGCGTGCAAACAGTGCAATGGTCAGCGCAATCAGGAGCACGGCGATAGCGAGGGGCGTAATTACTGTCTTGATCAATTGGGTGCCAGGCTGCGGTAAATCCCAGCTCAGGGCGAGACCGATGCCTTGGAGGGCGAGAACACCACGCCCTTTACGCTGCTCGGTCGAATCGCTTACAGCCACGCCGGACAACCCCGCCAACTCGCCCAGCACCAACAGCACCTTCGGTGAGAGAACGCGAATGAACACCATCACTGCTGTGGGTTTCGGCAGGTGGTGGGGTTGGGCCTGTGGACGTATCAGTGCAGCGCTGTACAACGCCGGCAGGCCACGAAATACGATATATCCTGAAGTCGCCTGGTCATGCTGGGCGGCTTGGCGAGCAAGGTGCAAGATCTTGTCAGCACTGGAGGTGAGCTGCTCAAGCCCCTGCTGGCTGAGCTGACCTTCCAGCATGGCGTAGCGGGTACCCTCATCATCGAGCACGTATACTCCCTCATACCCATCGGCGGTGAAGAGCGTGGCGCCTACGTTGTCCTCGATGTATGCCCAATGCGTGTCGACCTGCCTCCCCAGGTGATCATAGGCGGCCTGCCAATCAGTGTGGGTCAGCAGGAACGTCCTGTCGCTCTTCTGCAGTTGTTTGATAGCCGAATCAGCATGAAAACGGCTTTGCTCCATTTGTTGGACGTCGAGCGCCCCGGCGAGGCGGTAGAGGGAGAACAGCCCCAGCAACAGGGCTAACAACAAGATCAAGGAGAACACCATGATGAGTTGCCCCACCACGTGACTACGGGTCGACATATCATTGTCAGCAAGCACGTCCATTGATTCACCGTCGCGGTCGAAGTCTCCCAGGGTTGACCGGTGAGCTGGCATGGAGGTCGATGGAACTGACGACCGGTGGTGGGCGAAAGGCGCCGTAGATAGACGAATACGGGCAGCATCGCTGGGCCACCTGCTTGTCAGAGCGTTATCACCCGGCAATTTCCAGTTGCGTGTTCTTCCGCCACCCCCGCAAATTCATCGCGCAGAGGCAGAACTGCAGGATTATCAGTGCCCAGGCATGTGCTTGCCAGCCCCACACGGCCCACAGCACGTTGCTTGCGATGAAACAGCAGAATCCTGTCTTCCTTCTGCCCGGACGGCCCGAACCGATGCACCAGGCTGCCACCACGGTCATCACCATGGCAGGCCATTCAAGTAACCCAATCCAATATTCCATGAAACCTTCCAACTGATGATGGGGAATCTGAAGCTGATCACCTGCCAGCGTTCAGGGCGCTGGCAGGTGCTCACTTGCTTAAGTCGCTCGCTGCTCGCCCTTGAGGATCTTTTTCTGCATTTCCATGGTTTGCCCAAGCTCCTCGAGGGTGTCCTTGCTGAGCAGTTTCTTCGCGGTGGGGAAGAGATCGCCTTCTTCTTCCTCGATGTGATGCTCCAACAACTCTTTCATGACCTTGACCCGCCCGGCGAATTCGACGGTGCCGGTTTCGGTATGCATAAGGTCGGGCAGGACGAGGGCGTCGACAGTCCGGTGTTCTTCCTTGGCCTCGTAGTACATCTTCGCTTCTTCCTTGCCACCCGCTTCCTTGATGGCCGGATAGAGAATTTCTTCTTCGAGCGCGGTGTGAATCTGTAGCTCCTGCTCAATTTTGTGGAGTAACTCAGCCCGTTTCTTTACCGCTCGCTCCGTAGTGGTCGACAGCTCTTCGAGCAGCTTTTTCACCAGCTTGTGGTCTTGGATCAGTAAGTCGATAGCGTTCATTGGCGTTACCTCATCACGGAATCAGCTAGCACTTGCTCGTGGTTGAGTACGCACGGAGTGACACGGTTCAATGCTTACGATGGCTGGCATCATCGCGTGTGTGTGCGAGGCGGTAGTCGTTGCTTTACTGTTGCCCCCAGGCCTCATTCGGCAGGAATGATCGAAATCTTTCCATTGCGTTCGACGATGGCGAACTTGACCTGCTCAATGTGCTCAATGCCCTGGCTGTCCCGCGCTGACTCAAGGATATCGTCCTCCGTGAGGCGTGCCCGACGCATGCGGCGATGCAGAAAGCGCCCATTCTCGACAACCAGGGTAGCGTGCCCATCCAGAAACCTGGCCAAAGACTTGGAGTTGAGCTTCGCGAGCGAAAGGCCGACGTCCAGAACGATCAGCGTGGTAATTACCAGCATGGCATTGGTGAATGAAAAATCGTCGCCCAGAAGCGCTTGCTGGGTGGCTTCTCCGATGATCAGCAACAACACGAAGTCGAAGGTCGTCAAATCAGCCAGCGAGCGCCGCCCGGCTACGCGAAACAGCAGCATGAGGGCAACGTACATCCCGGCTGCGCGGAGGATCGAATCCATGACGCACTCCTAGGGGTAAAGGAATGTGGAGAAGTGAACGGCGCTTTCAGGGCCAGCCCTGACGTTGCCCTCCAGAGTGCCTACGTGCTCACTTCGAAGGGTCAGGTACAAGGTGGCCACGCCATCTTGCCTGGTACCCAACTGGAACAGCATGGCCTGGCCGTGCGACAGCGACCGTTGTGGCTCCGGTTGTAACGTCTCGATACTGGCGTCACGGAGCAATGATCCCTCGAGTTGCACCTCCACCGGCTGACCAGGGATGCCCTGAACCGTGATGAAAAGACTGTCTGTCGTGCCGCTTCGGCTGAGGCGCTGGTACTCGACCCGTACCCGGCCATCCTGGCTTACCACCTGGGCATCGCTCAACGGGCCATTACCGAACAGGCCTGCCAAGGCAAGCAATACGATGGCCACGAGCACGTACCACCCCACGCGCTCAAAGCGCCAGACGCGCTGCTGCATCGGCATGTCTTCTTGAACAGGTTGATGCCTGGATATCAGTTCATCTTCCGACATGACCACCCCCTCAGGCGCGCTCACCGCGTAACCAGCGCTGGTGATAGTGGGAGAGCCGGGCCAATCCGAACAGGGCGCCTTGGCGCATGACTTCAGACCGCTCGCCGAAGAAACGCTGAGTGCGCGTGAAAACGGCTATTGGCTCGCCGGCGAAAGCCCAGGCAAAGCACATCGTCCCCGGTGGTATCCCGGATTCGGGCGCCGGCCCGGCTACCCCGGTGGTGGCGATCACCACATTCGCATCGCTGTCTCTCAAGGCGCCCAAGGCCATTTCCCAGGCTACTGCTTCGCTGGTCAGGCCGTATCGTTCGATGGTTTCGGGGCTGACCCTCAGCAGGCGTTTCTTGGCGCCAGGTGAGTAGACGACGTAGCCGCTTTCCAGCACCTCTCCTGTACCAGGTACGGCCGCCAACAAAGCCACAAGGCAGCCCGCAGTGCACGATTCCGCTGTGGTCAAAATCAATTTGTTGTTTTTGAGATAGCCGAGGGCGGCCAGTACAGGGTCGTTTTCCATTTCAGAGTCTATTCGCTTGTTTTGCAGTGGACGCGGTCCTGAGGTAATTGGTTCATCGCCCCTGTTGCCCGCCCATCTCCTGAAGTGACACTGACCTGAACTTTGTCCCGTAGATTGGCTTCCTTTGTTTAAATGCGAAGGGAGGAAAAAGCATGAAAAAAGAGACCCAGACGCAAAAGCCAGCGGCGCAGACGAGGCCGCATGGGGAGGAGGAGCGAGACAACGATGCTCATCGTCCGGATGGATCCACCGGTACAGCCCATGACTCGACAGCGCAGAAAACGGCTCGTGATCACGATCAGCACAAACGCTGAAACCGCCACCCAAAAAGGAGGCTCGCCATCAAGGCGAGCCTCTTTTCGCTAAAGGATCGGTTTGCCGCCAGTCACTGCGTAACGTGAGCCACTGATGTAACTGGCTTCGTCGGAGCCCAGCAGCACATAGATTGGCGCGACCTCGACCGGTTGCCCCGGGCGCCCCATCGGGTAGCTGGAACCAAAGTTCTTGACGGCCTCGTCCGGCATGGTTGCCGGAATCAAAGGCGTCCAGATCGGGCCTGGCGCGACGCTGTTGACCCTGATGCCTTTCTTGCCTAGCAACTGAGCCAGGCCAGCAGTGAAGTTGGCAATGGCCCCTTTGGTCGTGGCATAGGCCAGCAGGCTGGGGGATGGATCGTCGGAATTGACCGAGCTGGTATTGATGATCGAACTGCCCTTGGGCATGGAAGGCAGTGCTGCCTGGCAAATCCTGAAGATCGCGGTGATGTTGGTATCGAACGTCTTCACCCATTCGTCATCGTCGATTTCTTCCAGGGTCTCGTGGGACATCTGGAACGCCGCGTTGTTGACCAGGATGTCGATACGCCCGAACTGGCTAACGGTTTTTTCGACGATGTCGTAGCAGTGCTGTTTCTGCGCCAGGTCTCCGGGCAACAACAGGCATTGACGGCCTGCAGACTCAACCCAGCGCGCGGTTTCTTGCGCATCTTCATGCTCATTCAGATAAGCGATGGCGACGTCGGCCCCTTCGCGGGCATAGGCAATCGCGACTGCCCGCCCGATACCGCTGTCTGCTCCGGTGATAAGTGCAATCTTGCCTTCGAGTCGATTGTGGCCGGTATACGACTGCTCACCACAATCCGGATAGGGCTCCATCTTGCGCTGTGAGCCTGGTACATTTTGAGGTTGCGAAGGGAAGGGCGGGGTAGGGAAGTCGCGCATGGTAGAAGCTCCTGCAGTTGAGAACGTTCATACCGGTTCGAAAGGCCTGGCCACCTCGTGTTGATTTCAATCTGCAGTTGGTACGACGAGCGGTGCGGGATATCAATCCAGCTGAATTCCATGCCCCATCGCCTGTTCTACCGGACTCAGCTCCAGGCTCATGTCGTCGCTCGGGGCCCAACTCCCGGAGTAGCGAGTGCCTCGAATCATTACCCCAGCGACCCCCGAACACGAGATCAGCGAGCACAATGCCAGGATGTTTGGCTCTCCCAAGGAGCGTCTGGATTTTTACCGGCGTGAAATCCAGTACGAAACCAGCATCCTGGCCAACCGCACCGATGCCTACCTGGCGGCGCAGTCATTTCTGGTCATCGCCTTCGTCTCCTCAATGGGAAATCTGAATCAAGGATGGGGCGAGATGTTCACCCTGATCGTACCGGCGTTCCTCGCCTTGCTCGGGGTACTGAGCTCACTCAACGCTTGGCCTGGCATCCGGGCGGCATACAACATCATCGATCACTGGCAGCTCAAGCAAAGTCACCTGCTGCGCAGCGAGCCGTTGATGGGGTTGGCCTACGACGAGTCGCCGTTGTTTTGTGAGGCTGAGACATCGCGTGCAGGTCATCGCAAATCACTGCTGTTTTCGCTGCGCACACCGTGGATCTTTCTAGTGTTCTGGGTGCTCCTGGGTAGCTACTCGGTGTACATCCAACTCGCCTGACTGCTCGGGCATGGGTTGGCTGCAGATCATCCTGCCAATCCGATGGAATTATCTCTTCCAGGAATCGCTCAATAGCGTATCAACCAAGGAGCGGATCTTGTGCCATCACTTCAATTGTACGTAATCGAGTATGACCTGCACGGTAAGCATCGGACGTTCATCATCCGCCTGGAAAAAATGGACAACGCCGTGGCTTGGCACTGGGCCAGCTGCGATGCCGGCGTTGGCATCATCCCGAGATTGAGTCAGCAGAAAATCAAGCTGGTCAGTCGACCGATGGCCGAGCGCTACGGCATCGCCAATGTGAAGTGGCGGCTCGCCGGCGATGGCCCGGAATTCGTAGCGCAACCTATCGACGTCAAAAAGTTCTCGGGCGTTGCTGCGGGTACTTGAAGCCCCGCGCCCCGATCCATCTGCTTTGAGGTATTGCCATGCAGCCGAAAACCGAAGGCTCCGAAGAAAAAGGGCCCAGCGATGTGCCCTTCATCAATGATCCCCAAAAGCCCACGTCGCCACCTTTGAATGACGCGGATGCCACGGAGGCAGCAGAGGCAGAGGAAGACATCCAGAATGATGGCGAATCCATTTAGCGATCTGCTGACTCGCGTCGTAGTAAAGGTTGAAGACTATAACCGCCTGTGACCTCGGCATTGAGGTCACGGATGCCCTTGGCGTGTTCAGATGGTTGCTGGCCAGCTTTCTCATGGGCAAGCGCATCCGATCCACCGTAGCAGTGGAGGCGTACCGGGTTCTTGTTGATCAGGAGGGTCTGGATACGCCGCTTAAGCTTGCCCAGACTTCTCATTCGGCACTGGTCAGACTCCTCGGTCAGGCTGGCTATGGGCGCTATGATGAATCCACTGCCCGACGACTGCATGATCGTGGCAACAAGGTAGAAGTGGAACTGGCTGCTCAACTTGAGGTAATGCAGCAAGGATCAAATGCTGAGGGATTCAAGCGCTGGCTACTGAGTTTCGAGGGCGTAGGGCCAAAGACCGTGGAGATTTTCATGCGTGAAGGCTTGGCCCAATTGAAGAAGTTGGAAGGCCATTGAGCATGGGTGGCCTTTAGCCCTCATCGACGCATGTGCGGATGAGTGAAATACTCGAAAATCCAACCATGGGATGGAGAAGGTGATGAAGCTCGGCATCGAGGGTTTGTCGTTGTCAGGTAAGACGGTAATTGTAGTAGAGGACGATCCAACGCTACAGACCCTCCTGGTGGACATCCTGATCGAGTTGGGCGCCATCTGCGATGGGTTCGATAACTCAGAAGATGCCTTGATTCATTTGATGGGACTCAAGAGCGGCTGCTCGTTGATCGTTGTCGACCATGGTGTTCCGGGAAGCATCAAAGGTATGGAGTTCATCTCCATGGCCCACGAAAGGTGGTCTGGACTACCCGCCATTCTGACCTCTGGCCACCAGCTTGATGCTTCTCAGGTCACACCTCCCGTTACCTACCTCTTCAAACCGTGGTCGATAGACGAGCTCGCTCAAGCTATTGTCCAGGCGCTTCCCCCTGCAAATGTACCTTCAACTCTCCCGCCGCTCGACCAGCAAGGTCTCTAGCGCAGTTTGACCGCAGCGGAGCGCTGAAAATCTTTTTTACGTTTACCTCAGGTATTGGCTGAACCCACCAAGCGCAGCGGAACGACGTGGCGTGCCGAAAAGTCAAAAAATACTCGGAAACTTTCCCTGGGCGTCTGCGGAAATGACCTTCATCGTCTGGTTCGCCATGCTGGGCGCAGTCTTGCTGCTGCTCGCACTCTCATCCTCCTACCTGCGCTGGATCCCTGTGACCTCGTCTGTAGTGTGTCTTGCCCTGGGTATCGGGCTGGGTACATCGGGGCTGGGTATTCTTCAACTGGACTTGAGCCAGTCGAGCGGGTGGATGGAGCACCTCACAGAGGTTGCGGTGTTGTTTTCGCTGTTCTTTAGTGGCTTGAAATTGCGCCTGCCCTTGCACAACCGCCGTTGGTGCAGCGCCTTTTTTCTGGCGGGGCCGGTGATGTTGATCTGCATCGCAGGGGTAACGCTGGTGCTGCATTACGGCTTGAACCTGGGGTGGGGCATTTCGCTACTGATCGGGGCGATCCTCGCACCCACTGACCCCGTGCTCGCAACCTTGGTGCAGGTGGTTGATGCCCAGGACGATGATATTGTGCGTTTCAGCTTGTCGGGTGAGGCAGGGCTCAACGACGTCGTGGCGTTTCCCTTCGTCATTCTCGGGCTGCTCCTGCAACAGGACAATGACCAGGCCTGGTTCAGTGACTGGCTGCTGAAGGACATGCTGTGGGCAGTAACCGCAGGCCTGTTGCTTGGCTACTGGACGGGCGCGGCCTGGGCAAGCTCACACTGTTCTTGCGTCTGCGCAACGACGACAGCACCGTCTCGCCCAATGACTATCTGGCCCTTGCGCTGATTGCGTTGGCATACGTGAGCGCCGAGTCGATACAGTCCTATGGGTTTCTCGCGGTATTCGCTGCGGGCCTCGGTTTAAGGCAGGCGGAGGTTCAGACCGCCAATAGCCCAGAAGAACCGGCTGCTGAACATCTGGTACAGCCTGTGGTAGGTCACCAGGACGTGGCGCCGGAGCTAGCCGTCAAAGGCGATGTGAAAGGGCTCGACGACTCGCAGGTTGCAGCGGGGATCATGTTGGGTGACATGTTGGCTTTCGGTAGCCTGATCGAACGGGCAATGGAAGTGTTTCTGGTGACCCTGCTAGGGGTAGTGCTCATTGAGCATTGGGACTGGCAGGCAGTGCTGGTTGCCGGTGCTTTGTTTTTTGTCATTCGCTCCATCAGCATCCTGCTGTTCCCCGCTCGAGGAATGCTGGATATTCGCCATCGCGGGCTTTTAGGGTGGTTTGGTATCCGAGGTATTGGCAGCTTCTACTACCTGTTCTATGCCCTCAATCATGGGCTGCTTCCCACTTTGGCCGCGCAGAGCACCAACCTGGTGCTGTCAGCGGTGGCGTTGAGCATTCTGCTGCATGGGTTGAGTGTCCAGCCGCTTCTTGCCAGATACGAAGCGTGGAAGGAGAGGGTTTCCTGATGGCCGTTCAGTAGAAAAGCGCCAGGGCAGCTCTTGCCCTGGCGCTTGATCACCGCCAGTTAGCGGTTTTCGCTACCGCGCCCGCCGCCGTGGCTGTTTTGGCCACCTTTACGGCCAGCCTCTGAAGCACGCTCACGGTCGTTGGCAAAATTGCCACCTGAACTCTGCCCGCCTTTGCGACCTGCCTCCGACGCTTTTTCGCGATCATTGGCAAAATTGCCAGGATTGTTCTGAGCAGTACCACCTTGATGGCCACGATTGGTTGGGTTGTTAGCCATGATCTTTCACCTCATGTCGTCACACAGGAAAGTCTGTGTTCAACTCGGACGTCGCGGAGCGGGGTGTTTACTCCTTGGGTTTTGGCCAAGGCCGACGGGTTGCGCGAAAGAACCGGCGCAGGCGCCTGTGGCGCCCTTAAGCTTTGCTCGCGAACGTTTGGGAAGGATCAAGCTTGCATCCAGTCGTGCAGAGCACAATCAACGCCGTTGACACCGCTCTACTGAACCTCTGCAATCTTCGTGACTCAACCCTCCATCAGAGTGTGAGGCCTCCAGATGCGAACATTCGAGAAAAACCTCTCCGCCGCCCAATTGCTGAAGCTCAACTGTTTGGCAGCCTGGTACTGTGTGCTGGAAAGCAGGGCCTTGAGAATGGACTCGCCTGACGACTATCACGAGGAACTACTTCGCCAGGCCGATGAGATGGATCGTCGAGGGATTATCTGCTGGCAGGAATGGCGCGATCTTCGCCTGGAGGCTGACGCTGCTTACCTGAGAGCGGTAGCAGGGGAGGACTATCGTCCGGTTAATCCCACGAACTCGTCAGCAGAGTAGGGGGCGAACGTGATCTCGCAACGAAACCACGCTCATTCCTCTGAAAGCAGACCTTCCCTATCTATCCCCGCGTCGTGAGTGTGTGAGTGTAAAACCCACAAAAATTCCCAGCGCCGCTGCGACGATCAGCAGCGGCGTTATGTCTTTTGGCTTCCTCCTGCCTCCGTCGATACCCTTCCTGCCACTTGGAGGCTCAAAGAGGTTGCCTGATGATGCTTCGGCTTTTGGAGCGCAATTTATCCAAGCGCCACTGTCAGGCGCTTCTTGTTCCGTACCCGATGCACCGGGGGCAATCGGAACAATGGTGTCGCTGGCCTCGATCCGTGAGAGCTCAAGGGTGGTGCCATCGACCAGGGTCATCGTCAGGCCTTCTATCGTGCCTGCCACCCGGTTTGGAAAAACGGGTTCACCTGCGGCATCCAGGCTGTCGTAGATGAAGCGCGTACCTTCAAGCCAGCCCACGGCGGTGAGAAGTTCAGGGCCGAGATAATACTTTCCGTCTTGGAAGAAGCCTGGAAACTGATGAGCGCGCTCCACGTTCTCCACGCGATAGCGTTCGCCTGATTTCATGCCTGTCGCTTGATCGATCATGTTGAAACCCCTGAAAGTGGAGCTCGGAAATATCAACCTTTGCTGTGCTCGTCAGAAGTGGGCCCCGTACCTCGCTTGATACCCCGCGGGCCAGCAACACCCCAGATACCCAGGCCAACCAGCGGTAGCGCGACGATCAGCAGGGCCCAGGCCGCTTTGACTGCATCTGACTTGTCGCTTCTGAAAACGCTGACGATGGCCCACAGATCGATGAGTAAAAGGATTGCCGCCACGGCAATCCAGAAGTAGCTGGCGAGCCCGTTCATGACTTTGCTTCCTCTATACGTAGTCAGGTCCCAAGGTGCCGGGTGCTGCGCCTGGCACGAGGATGACCTTGCGGCAGTTGTCCTGCTTCTGATCGAACATCTTGTAGCCCATGGCCGCTTCTTCGAGGGCCAGGCGGTGAGTGACGATCAATTCCGGTTGTAGACGGCCTGCTTCAATGTGTTCCAGTAGTTCAGGCAGGTATTTCTGGACATGGGTCTGGCCCATCTTGAAGGTAAGACCCTTGTCGAACGCGTCGCCGAACATGAAGCCGTGAATGAAGCCCGCGTACACACCGGGGACACTCACGACGCCGCCACGCCGCACGGCCGCAATGCTCTGGCGCAACGCCTTGCCACTGCTGCCTTCAATTTTCAGCGCCGTCATCACCGTTTCGGCAGTGCTGCCCTTGGCCTCGAAGCCGACAGCGTCGATCACCGCATCCACACCGCGCATGCCTGGTGTCTGACGGATGATGCTGTCTGCGGGATCATCGTCCCGCTCGAAGTTGATGGGTACAACATCGTAAGCTTGCTGGGCATACGCCAGGCGGTAATCGCTGTCATCGACCATGAAAATGGTCTGCGCACCGAGCATTCGCGCACAGGCGGCACTCAGCAAGCCTACTGGTCCGGCGCCGTAGACCGCCAACGTTGAACCTGGGCCGATCTCGGCGTTGATGACTGCCTGCCAAGCGGTCGGCAGAATGTCCGAGAGAAACAGTACCTTGTCATCGGCCAACTCGGTGGGCACTTTGAACGGGCCGACGTTACCCTTGGGAACCCTTACGTAGTCAGCCTGGCCACCAGGAATACCACCATAGAGATGGCTGTACCCGAACAGCGCGGCGCCCGGGGGAATCCCTTTCTTGTTGATGATCGAGCCCCGCCCCGTGTTGGTGGTTTCGCAGGCAGCGAAAAGGTCGCGCTGGCAAAAGAAGCAGCTACCACAAGCGATCACAAAAGGGATCACTACGCGGTCACCGACCTGGAGATTGGTGACTGCACTCCCGGTGTCTTCCACGATACCCATGAACTCATGGCCAAAGATATCGCCCGCTTCGGTTTCTGGAATTTTGCCTCGATAGAGGTGCAAATCGGAGCCGCAAATGGCGGTGGCAGTCACCTTGAGGATGATGTCGTCTTCTCGCTCGATGATGGGATCAGGGACGTTATCGACCCTGACGTCGTTTGCTCCGTGGTAAGTCAGTGCTCTCATGCTCCTCGCTCCTGCGTCACAAAAAACGTGGGGGTATGCAGGGGAAGCTTCCATGCCATGCAAAGTTCAAAACAACAGCTTCAGTGGTGACGCTTGAGGAGGGGAAGGCTGTTTTCGAAACAGGAATGAACGAGGTGTGGCGACGAGCAAGGAATTGCGGGCGTCGAAACGCTTAGGACCTGCAGTTCTAAGCGTTGTATAGTACGGATCGGAGCACGAAGGGAGTCTCGGCAGTGCGAAGGTAAACGCTATACTTCGAGAAGACGTTATTTATGATCAGGATGATGGCATTCATGATCAGCGCATTTTCGTTACGGATTACGCGCCAAAATTGACCATTTTGCTGGCGGGTGAAGCCTCCAGGAGCATCACTCCTCGACCCAGCCACTCACCCTATCAGCTCAGACAAGATCTTGATATCATAATGAAACCGACAACTAAAGTTCCCACCTCTCTGCCGGAGCGAGAGGGCATCCTCCCTAGCCATCTGCGTTTCCCGGTGGTGGGTATAGGTGCGTCGGCGGGCGGTCTCGCCGCGTTGAAAACATTTTTCGAGCAAATGCCCAGTGATAGCGGTATGGCCTTTGTCATCATCCTGCATCTATCACCTGATCATGAAAGCGTAGCTGACAAGATCCTCCAGGCTTGCACAGACATGCCCGTCATGCAGGTAACCGATACCGCTCCCATCGAGCAAAATCGGGTTTATGTCATCTCTCCTGCTAGTCAATTGGCCATGAATGATGGCTATCTGAAGGTCACACCTGCTAATCGTCCGGCGGGAAGCCACGTCGCCATCGATCTTTTCTTCCGTGATCTGGCAGATGTTCACAAGGAATTCGCATTTTGTCTTGTGCTCACCGGCACGGGTAGCGACGGGGCCGTGGGTCTTTCTCGTATTAAAGAGCAGGGTGGGATCACCATCGTGCAAAGTCCCGACGACGCAGAATTCGATGGGATGCCTTTGGCAGCGATAGCAACGGGTATGGTCGACGCCGTCTTACCTGTAGCAGAAATCCCTCACAAACTTCTCGAGATATGGCGCAATACCAGAGCCATCAAAATCCCGGCACCTCATGATATGAAAGTCGCCTCGTCCTCTCCAGAGCTAGAGCGTGAGGTTGCCGCGGGTTCTACTGGATATCCTGCTGCTCTTGCGAACCCGCACCGGGCATGATTTCAAGCACTACAAGCGGGCGACGGTGCTGCGCCGTATCGAGCGGCGCATGCAGGTAACGGCTCAACCCGATCTTCCTGCGTACTACCAGTACCTGGAGAACTCGCCCGATGAAGCCAAGCAGTTGCTGGGGGACATGCTGATTGGAGTGACCAACTTCTTCCGCGACCGAGAAGCCTTCGAGGCGCTTGAGCGCCACGTGCTGGGCCCTCTGATGTCAACAGGCGATGACGAAGCTCGCCCCGATGAGGTGCGCATCTGGTCTGCTGGATGCTCGACAGGCGAGGAGGCGTATAGCCTGACGATCCTGTGTACCGAGCACCAGAAGCTTGAGGCCAACCCGGTCAAAATCCAGGTTTTTGCCACGGACATTGATGAGCGTGCCATTGCGGTAGGCCGGGCTGGCGCTTACCCGGAAGCGATCATCACCGACGTGCCACCCACGCGTCTGCGGCAGTATTTCCTCAAGGAAGGTGAGCACTACCGCGTCCGCAAGGAAGTCCGCGAAAAGGTCTTGTTTGCCAAACACAGCCTATTGTCCGACCCGCCATTCTCTCAGATCGACCTCATTGTCTGCCGCAACCTGCTGATCTACCTGGATCGGGACATCCAGCGAGAAATGTTGCAGATGGTCCACTTTGCCCTCAAGCCGGGCGGTTATCTTTTCATGGGCTCGTCCGAGTCTGCTGATGCCTGCCCGGACCTGTTCACGCCGGTCGACAAGCGTAACCGGATTTTCCGTGCACGAGCGGGCGCCAACATCAATCGCCGGGCGCCTTCTATGCCCCGGGGTGGCTTTGCGCTGTCCAGTCTTGCCGCGCCGCCACCCATGCTGCCGCCTACGCGTAAATTTTCCTATGCCGATATCCATCAGCGGGCGATGGCTGAGCAGATGCCGCCGAGCATGATTGTCGATCCCAATGGCGACATCCTGCACATGAACGAGGGTGCTGGCAGATTCCTGCGTTACGTTACTGGGGAAGTGGGACGAAACGTACTGGTGCTGATCATGCCGCAGTTGCGCCTGGAGCTTCGCACCACGCTGTACCAGGCCCAGCAAAGTGGTAAAGCCACGCTGTCCCGCAAGATCCGGGTGAACGATCCTGAAGGCGACTACCTGGTCGATATCACGGCGCGTCCCTTCAAAGACGAAGCCACCGATCAGGATGTGCGTACAATCGTGTTCAACGTCACGTCCATCGAACCCGGCGCCGATCTGCTCGACCTGGATTTGCAAACCGAGAACAAGGTGCTGGCCAGTCTGGAAAACGAGCTGCAGCGAACCAAGACCCACCTGCAGGAAACCATCGAGCAATCGGAGGTTTCGAGCGAGGAGCTGAAGGCGTCCAACGAAGAAATGCAGGCCATCAACGAGGAGTTGCGCTCCGCGACGGAAGAGCTGGAAACCAGCAAGGAAGAACTTCAGTCGATCAACGAAGAGCTGCTCACGGTCAATTACGAGCTCAAGACCAAGGTCGAAGAAACCGACAAGATCAACGACTACCTGGCGAACCTCATTGCCTCCACGGATATCGCCACGGTGTTCGTTGACCGCAACATGCATATCCGCTGGTTCACACCGCGCGCCAAGGACATTTTCAGCATGCTGCCGGTGGATACCGGGCGCTCGCTGCTGGATATCACCCATCGCTTCAATTATCCAGAATTGGCCGAAGACGCGTCGTCCGTGTATGAATCGCTGACCATGCTGGAGCGGGAAGTCAGCAGCGCCGAAGGCCGCTGGTACATTGCCCGGCTCCTGCCGTACCGCTCCAGCGAAGACCATATCGATGGTACGGTGCTGACCTTCATCGATATCACCAAGCGGCGTGAGGCCGAAGAAGATCTGCGCCTGGGCCAGGAACGCATGCGCCTGGTCGCCGAAAGCACCCACGATTTCGCCATCATCATCCTGGATGAACACGGCAAGATCACGGACTGGAACACCGGCGCTCAGCTGATCTTTGGCTACACCGCTGAAGAGGTTATCGGTTCCTCCTACGAGCTGATTTTCTCCGCTGAAGATCGTAGCGCGGGTGTTGCCCAGAACGAGATGCGCAATGCCCGTGAGCATGGGCGCGGAGAGGATGAGCGCTGGCACGTGCGCAAGGACGGTAGCCGGTTCTTCTGCAGCGGAGAAATCGCCTTGCTCCGAGCTGAAAGTGCTCTGGGGTACGTGAAAATTGCTCGTGACCTGACGGGGCATAAACGGCTGCACGATGAGCAGAGCAGAAAGCTTGCCGAGACACAGAGCACGATCCACATGAAGGATGAGTTCTTTGCCGTCATGTCCCATGAGCTCAAGCACCCGCTTAACCTGATTCAACTGAACGCAGAAATTCTTCGAAGGCTCCCTTCCGTTCGCAACACCGAGAACGCCAGCAAGGCGGTCGGCGCCATCGGCGAGGCTGTTACCAGCCAGGCCCGTATTATTGATGACCTGCTCGATGTGGCGCGCATTCGTACGGGCAAGCTGAAGTTGAAGACCCGCCTGCTCGACATCGGTGCCATGCTGAATGAAATCCACTCAATCGTTATCGACGAGTATCCCAACGCAGAGATCACCCTAGAGAAACCGAGCGCGGAAGTGCCGGCGATGATTATCGACGGCGACCCGACCCGCCTGGAACAGGTGATCTGGAACCTTCTGCAAAATGCGCTGAAGTTCAGCGGTGAAGCGGCCAAGGTACGTATTGTGCTCAGCAAGGCGGACAAGCACGCCCACATCGATATCATCGACAACGGTGTCGGATTGCCTACTGCCGAACTTGAAAACGTATTCGACCTGTTCAAGCAGGCCAAACCCAAGCATGCCACCCACCAGCGAGACGGCCTGGGTATCGGCCTGTCGCTGGTTCGCCAGCTGGTCCAGGCGCATGGGGGCTCCGTCGTTGCCCGATCTGCGGGGATCGGTCATGGCTGTACGTTCAGTGTCTCGCTGCCACTCTCTCAGGAGCTGATTAAAGAGCCGAAGGATGGGGATGAAGCCGGCGAGTCCCAAGGGCGACTGAAGGGTCTCAAAGTTTTGCTGGTCGATGACTCGCCAGCAGTCCTGGATGTGATGCGCATGCTGCTTGAAATGGAGAGTGCCCAGGTCAAGAGCTACAGCGATCCTGCCCAGGCGCTTGAGCATTCACTCCAGGAGCGCTTCGATGTCATTCTTACCGACATCGGAATGCCGGAGATGGATGGGCATGAACTGATAAGTGCCCTTAGGGCCGGCAAGGTTCATAAGTACACGCCTGCGATTGCATTGAGCGGTTATGGCGTGGCGAAGGACATGCAGTTCGACCGACACCTCACCAAGCCCGTGCAGTATGGCGACCTGGTCGGAACTATCGAGTCGTTGTGTAAAAGCGCATTGTCCTGACGTGTGGCCGGCAGGAGGGTGGCGACTGATCATCAGCCTGAAGTGAGTCAGTTTCGGTAGCTCTTCCGCTCACTGAATGTCAACAGCGGTCGTTATTCTCAGATAAACCGACCGCTGTTCTCAGAGCCGAAATCCGCTTGATTTCACTTCTATCTTTCCAGTAACCAAGCCCACCCGGCGGCGGTTGGGTCACCGGGTCTTTCGGCGTCGTCCAACGCTTTCAAGGCATTGAACTGGACTGCGCACTTATGCGCAGTTTCTCAAGATCCGTGCAACAGCTGTCTGATAGCCCCCTTTCATAGGCTCTCAGCGATGTCATAGCCTGGCTGCAAGCGTTCAGCTGTGCCGTTATTCGAATCGAGTCCGCCTTGGTCATTTACAAATGTCCTTAGAGGCTTAAACGGTCAGGATACGGCCCAGTTCACATGCCGGACAAATTTCACGCTCTCTAGACCATACACCGACCGGCGGTTACCGCGCTACCGGGATTTGCTGCAGTGCCGCGCTCTGCTGATCCGAGGCAAATTGACGGCTGAAACGCCCATGAAATTGAACGAGTCGCAGCAGGACACGTCTTCAGGGAAGAAGCCCATTACTCTGTATCGCGAGAGGCTGGGTGTTGATGGGTGATGATACGAGTGCATGTATGCGGGACAAACGAAAAGGCAGAATCAAATCCAGGGCAACGATAATCTGCCTGCGAAGCGGCAGGGTACTGCTTGTCCGGAAGAAAGGCGGCAAATGGAATTTCCCAGGTGGTTCGATTGAGCCTGGTGAGAGCCCTCATACAGCTGCAGCAAGAGAGCTACGTGAAGAGACATCGATTGAAGGGTATGGCCTGCTGTCTCTGTGTTCAATCAAAGTGGATTCAGTTGTGCATCACATCTTCACCACCCGATTCCACGAAAATGAGAAGCCTGTTGCCGACCATGAAATCGTCGCGTGTAAATGGGTGCTTCGCGAAAAGCTTACACCTCAATTGCTGACGTCCGCAGCAGCCGGCCTCTTGGCAACGCGGCTGCCTGCTCTGACCGCCTGATGAAAGTTGCAAAGTTGTACAAGAAAATTTGTTTGTATCAAAAATTAGACCGGTTGTCTGATGCCTGTATTCGCAGAGCCTAAGTCATTGAACTGCCTCTTG
The DNA here is from genome assembly GCF_043104195.1 of Pseudomonas sp. xss_2. NCBI lineage: Bacteria > Pseudomonadati > Pseudomonadota > Gammaproteobacteria > Pseudomonadales > Pseudomonadaceae > Pseudomonas > Pseudomonas sp. xss_2. The sequence continues at coordinate 63,350 of NZ_JBICKL010000049.1, read as the reverse complement.
GCTTTGCTATGGTGAGGTTTCCGCATCAGACTAAAGTCGTAGGAGGGCGGCATGCGTATTCGAGGTGACGTGTTTTGGAATTGGGCGGATCCAGTGCTTCATCATCGTATCCATGACGAGGAGCTCGATGACGGCACCACGATTGATGTCCAGGTCAGGCTCTCACGCACCGGCCAGACGCAAATGTTCATCGGAGTGTATGCTGGCTGTGGAATGGCTTTGCATGAAGAAGCGTTCGATTCCCGCCCGGGCGAATCGATGACTCGGGCTCTGGCCTGGGGTGTTGGTAGAGCTAGGCGTCTGGCTACAGATCAACGGCGGGAAGCGATGAAGATGGCCTAGGACACTGTGTAATTCGAAGTTGGTCGTATGCCGCTCATGTTGATCATTCATCTCTCTGATGTGCGGGGCGCCAGCAGCGTGATCTTCGGTGCGTACGACATTCGCGAAGGCTGCGCAGCGGGTTACTACCCGCAAAGCAACCCGTTGAAGACGCTCTGGCACCGCGCCGAGCACGTCAAGGTGCCTGCGGCCAGGTCGGTTCCGGTTACGCTGGACCGCGCGCAGTCGTTGGCGGCTGATCCGCAAAGCGGCTTGCCAGCGGAATATCCGCTTGGTTGAGTTCGGCGGTGCGGCGACAGCGCTTCTGGCTGCGCGGCTTCAGTTCGCCATCACTATCAGCTTTCATATCGTCCTGGCGGCGTTCAGCATTGGCCTGGCCCAGTGGTTGATGGTGCTTGAAGCACTGTGGTTGTACCGTCGTGATCAGCAGCTGATGGCCATCTACCGTTTCTGGCTGAAGGTGTTTGCGTTGACGGTGGCTGTCGGTACCGCATCGGGGCTGGTGATGGAGTATCAGTTCGGGCTCAACTGGTCGGGGTTGTCCTCGGCGGCCGGGGAGGTGATCGGGCCCTTGATGTTCTATGAAGTACTGGTAGCGTTTTTCCTGGAGGCGGGATTCCTTGGGGTCATGCTGTTCGGCCTCAACAAGGTCGGTCCGAGGCTGCACTTCATGGCCACCTGCGCAGTGGCTGTCGGGGCATTGGTCAGCGCTTTCTGGATCCTCAGTGCCAACTCATGGATGCAGACCCCCGCAGGCTACTCGATCGATGCCCACGGCCGCTTCGTCGCCGAAGACTGGTGGGCGATCATCTTCAATCCGTCATTTCCTTACCGTCTGGCGCATATGCTGGTGGCTGCGTTGCTGGGTACCGCCACAATGGTTGCGGGAGCGGGCGGTTGGCAACTGCTGCGCGCGCCTTCAAACCAGCGCGCACGGCAGCAGTATTCGATGGCGCTGTGGGCCATTGCAGTGCTGGCGCCCTTGCAGGTGGCGATAGGCGACCTGCATGGACAGCACACGCTCGAGACGCAACCGATCAAGGTCGCGGCCATCGAGGGCTCTTGGCACCGCCCGGCGAAAGGTGCCGGTGAGCCGATGAGGCTGTTCGCCGTGCCTGACATGGCGTTGCAGCAAAACCGCCTTGAAGTGGCCATCCCGCGGGTGGGGTCGCTGTACCTGACTCACGACCTTGTTGGCACGATCGCCGCGCTCGATGAATTTGCACGCGAAGACCTGCCACCGGTGCCGGTAGTGTTCTTTGCCTTTCGCATCATGGTTGGCCTGGGGTTGCTGATGGTCATGCAGGGCATTGCTGGCTTGGTGGTGCGCTGGCGTGGGCGGCTAACGAGTGCGCGGTGGCTGCAATGCGTCAGTGTAGGGTTGGCGCCTGCGGGCTTTGTAGCCATGCTCAGTGGCTGGGTAGTGACCGAAGTCGGCCGTCAACCGTTTACCGTTTATGGCCTGTTGCGCACGGCCGACAGCGTGTCGCCGGTGGCCACCTCGACCGTTTTGGCTGCCACGGTGGCGATCCTGGCGTTCTACGTGATCACCTTCGGTATCGGGTTGTGGTTGTTGTTGCATGTGCTGCGCCGGGCGCCCGCGCTGGACGAGGCGGGCCCTGAGCCGCGAGTCGGGGAACAACCATGAGCCTCCTGGGTGTCGACCTGCTGACCCTGTTGAGCGCCGCAGCGCTGGCGTTCTCGGTGCTTGTCTATGTGTTGCTCGATGGTACCGATCTGGGTGTTGGCATGCTCATGGCTGCTCATCGTCGCGCCGAAGAGCGCGAGGTGCTGGTGCTCACGATTCTGCCGATCTGGGATGCCAATGAGACTTGGCTGGTATTGGGCGGTGGAGGGCTGCTGGCGCTATTCCCGACAGCCTACGCGGTGTTGTTGCCAGCGCTTTATGTGCCGTTGCTGTTGATGTTCATGGGCTTGATCCTGCGTGCAGCAGGCCTTGAGTTTCGTGAGCACTTGACCCGCAAACGCTGGTCGGATGCCGCAACGCTGGGTGGCTCGCTGCTTGCCACGCTGTGCCAGGGGCTGGTGTTGGGCACGTTGATCCAGGGTGTCCCACACTATCAGGGTCAATACAGTGGCGACGGCAAAGAATGGCTGGCGCCTTTTCCTTTGTTTTGCGCGTTGGCGCTGGTTGTCAGCTATCTGTGGCTGGGCGCTTGCTGGCTGTACTGGCGAACTGAAGGAACACTGCAAGTGCGCGCAAAGCACCAGGCTCGGCTGTTATGCGGGGTTGCCGTACTGGTGCTGGTCGCTGTGCTGCTCCTGACCATGGCGCTGGATGCACGCTACTGGCAGCGGCTGAGCCAGGGCTGGGTCGTGCTTACGGCCGGTGCGGCCTTGGCAGTGCTACTCGCGGGATTTTCCCTGGCCTGGGGCAGGACGCGGGATTGGTTGCCGTTGTCGTTTGCCCTGGGCGTCATCTGCTTCGCGTTCACGCTCATGCTGATCGCGCTCTTCCCCTTGGCAGTTCCGCCGGCGCTGACCCTTGTCGAGGCCAGCGCCTCAAGATCCACCCAGCTGTTCATGCTGATCGGCTTCGCAGCCGTGGTGCCGCTGACGCTGGCTTATAACACCTGGGGCTTCCGGGTGTTCGCCGGCAAGCTCCGAGCGCGTCGTCGTTAGCGCAAAGCGGGTGGGGACTTGGCCCCCGCCCGATCAGAGCACTTTGTCGAGCGTGATCGGAAAATCCCTTACACGCTTGCCCGTGGCATGGTAGACCGCGTTGGCCACCGCAGCGGCCACCCCGACGACGCCGATTTCACCCACCCCCTTGGAGCCCAGTTCATTGACAATGTCGTCGTGCTCCTCAACGAAGATCACTTCGATATCCCCGCAGTCTGCATTGACCGGGATGTGGTACTCCGCAAGATTGTGATTGACGATGCGGCCTAGCCGATGGTCGGTCAACGCTGCTTCGTGCAGGGCCATGCCCACCCCCCAAACTACGCCCCCCAGGATCTGGCTGCGTGCGGTTTTCGGGTTGATCACACGTCCTGCCGCCACAGCGCTGACCACCCGAGTTACATCGATCGTGCCAAGGTCCTCGTCGACGTGGACTTCCACGAATACCGCCGAATGGGTGGCGGTGGAGAACGGCTGGCGCCTGGCGCCGGGCTCTGCGTCGATCTGCACGTCGAACTTACCGTCGGGGGCGATCGCCACGATGTCCGCCAAGGCCCAGCGATGGCTGCCCGCGTGCAGGTAGCCATCGATGAAAGAAATCTGCTGCCGGGGTGTGTTGGCCACCTGGGGGTACATTTTGCGCGCATGTTCCAGCACCCGGGTGCGCAGGACATGGCAGGCTTGGCGCACGGCCGAGCCCACCGACGACACCGTGAACGATCCGCCCTGAAGCGGGGCGGTGGGCAGTGAGGAGTCACCCAGCATGAAGGTGACATCCTGCACCTTGACGCCAGCTGCGTCGGCGGCGATCTGAGTCATGACCGTATAAGTGCCGGTTCCGATATCGGTGGTGGCACTGCTGACGGTGAGTTTACCTTGGCTATCGATGCGCGCTTTGGCGCTGGCCTTCATCTGCATGGCTTCCCAGACGCCGCCAGCCATCCCCCAGCCGATCAACCGTTTGCCACTGCGCATGCTGCGCGGTTGCGGATTGCGGCCCTGCCAGCCAAAGCGTTCGGCACCTTGCTGATAGCACGCCAGTAACTCCTTGCTGGAGTAAGGCTTGCCCTCGTTGGCATTGTTGTCGGTGAAATTGCGGCGGCGCAGGTCTACCGGGTCGATCTGCGCTGCACAGGCGAGCTCATCCATCGCGCATTCCAGTGCAATCATCCCGGACGCGGCCCCAGGCGCCCGCATGTCCAGCGGGGTGTAGACATCGAGCGAGGCCAGGCGATAACTGAGCGCCACGTTGTCGCACTGGTAAAGCATGCCGCTCCATTCCACCAGCTGCTCGGTGAAGTCCTCGAAGCGGGAGGTCTGGCCAAGCGCATCGTGAGCGATCGCCAGCAAGCGCCCGTTTGTGTCTGCACCCAGGCGCAAACGTTGCTCGGTGCGGGGTCGGTAACCAAAGGTGAACATCTGCTGGCGGGTCAGGGTCACGCGCACCGAGCGCTTGAGGTGCAACGCCGCCAGCACTGCCAGCGGCAACTGGTACTGCGGGCGCAAGCCCGAGCCGAAGGCGCCGCCGACGAATGCCGCCCGCACACGAATGTTTGCCTTGGGCAGGCCGAACACCTTGTGCAGGTAGTCCTGGCAGTTCTGCGTGCCTTGGGTCTTGTCGTGGATTTCCAGGGTGCCGTCGGGCTTGTAGTGAACGGTCGACGCATGGGGCTCCATCGGGTTGTGGTGTTCGTTGGCCGTCAGATACGTGGCATCCACCTGTACCGGCGCCTCGGCAAACTGCCCGGCGAAGTCGCCACGCGGCGCCGGTGTTTCGGCGGGTGCGGCATGCGATTGTTGGCATGCGCCCAGGTCTGTCTGGTGAGCCTTCTCGGCATATTTGATTTTGATCAGCGAGCCTGCATAGCGGGCCAGTTCGAGGGTTTCGGCGATCACCAGCGCCAACGGTTGGCCGCTGTAGAGCACGCGATCATTGAACAAGGGCCGAAAAGGCGCCCCCTCGGCAGAGTCGGCATCGCTGTAGTCGTCGTCATAACTGGATATAGGCGGACGATGGCCATGGTCGAGCACGGCGATGACCCCGGGCACGCACATGGCCTGCGTACTGTCGATGTCGAGTACCCGACCGCGGGCAATGGTACTGGACACGACGCTGCCGTGTAGCAGGCCCGCCTGGGGATATTCGCCCGCATAGCGGGCCTGTCCGGTGACTTTCGTCACACCGTCCACGCGGTCCAGGGGCGTGCCGACTACTGGTGTGCTGTTGATCATGGTCGTAGCCTCCCGTTGGCGGCACCGCGCGCCGCGTCATCCAATGCCCGCACGATTGCTCGCTGAGCGAGCGTTACCTTGAAGCCGTTGTGGCTCAGGGGTTGTGCACCTTGCAGCATCGTTTGTGCAGCGCGGGTGAAGAGCGCTTCAGAAGGCACCTGGCCGGCCAGCATGCACTCCACAACCGAATCCCGCCACGGCTTGTGGGCTACGCCGCCCAGTGCCAGGCGCGCCTGCTGGATCACATCGCCATCGAAGTTCAAGGCTGCAGCGACTGACACCAGCGCGAACGCGTAGGAGGCGCGGTCGCGTATTTTCAGATAACGGTAATAGTGTTCGAACAGCGGGGGCGGCAGTTCGATGCCTGTTACCAGCTCATTGAATGCCAGTTGATTGTCGCGCTCGGGGGTGTCCCCGGGCAGTCGATGGAAATCCGCGAAAGGTATCTGCCGTTCGCCGGACGGCCCCTGTACGTGGACCACGGCTTCAAGCGCTGCCAATGCCACGCACATGTCCGAGGGATGGATCGCGACACAGGCGTCGCTGGCACCGAGAATGGCATGGATGCGGTTCATGCCTGCACGCGCAGGGCATCCGCTTCCCGGTTCGCGCTTGTTGCACGGGGTGCCGGTGTCGTAGAAATAGTAGCAGCGGGTACGTTGCAACAAGTTGCCACCGGTACTGGCCATGTTCCTCAACTGCGGCGATGCCCCAGCCAGGATCGCGTCTGACAGCAGTGGATAATGCTGCTCGATCATCGAGTGCCAGGCCAGGTCGGCATTGCTCACCCGTGCACCGATCAATACGCCGCCGCCGGGGGTGGAGTGAATACCGTCCAGCCCAAGGCCGGAGATGTCGATCAGGCGCTCTGGGCGCACCACGTTTTCCTTCATAAGGTCGATCAGGTTGGTGCCCCCGGCGATGAAGTGCGAGCAGGCGTCAGCTAGGTTCACCGCTTCGCTGACCGAGGCGGGCTTGTGGTAGCTGAAGGGCGTCATGGGTTCGGCCCTCGTTGCGGCTGGGCCCCGTCGGTCATCAACGGCAGGGCTTCTTCCACTGCTGCGACGATGTTGCCGTAGGCGCCACAGCGGCAAAGATTGCCGCTCATCTGCTCGCGAATGGCCTCGCGGGTGTCGGCACGTCCCTCGTGAACCAGCCCCACCGCAGAGCAGATCTGCCCCGGGGTGCAGTAGCCGCACTGGAACGCATCGTGGGTGATGAAGGCGCGCTGCATGGGGTGCAAAACGTCGCCGCTGGCCAGCCCTTCGATGGTCAGCAGGTCGGCCCCGTCGCACATGATAGCCAAGGTCAGGCAGGCATTGATGCGCTTGCCATCGCGCAGCAACGTGCACGCGCCGCACTGGCCATGGTCGCAACCTTTCTTGGTGCCGACCAGGTCCAGTTGCTCACGCAGCAGGTCAAGCAAGGTGACCCAGGGATGCACTTGCAGGGTTCGGGGCTGACCATTGAGGGTCAGGCAGATGGGGTGCTGTGCAGCCCCGTTGTAGGCGATCGCGCTCATGGTAGGTCCTCACGGTCAGGGTTTGCGCAGTCTGCTGCGTCTCTGTTTTTGCGACCGGGCCGGCTGATCAAACGTTCAGCCGGCTCGCCGAGGTGCCTGTCACTTCTTGCCAGGCAGCACCGAGCCGAGCACCTGCTTGGCTGTTTGCATAATGATGCCCGCCTGGTCGGGGTCGCCCTTGAGCAAGCTGCTGGCAAACTTCTTTGCCTGTTCCAACTTGATGTGGGGTGGCAAGGGCGGCACGTTCGGGTCGGTCTTGAACTCGATCAGTACTGGCCGATCGGCAGCCAGCGCACGCTCCCACGCAGCGGCAACGTCCTCTTCGCGATCTACGTAGATACCTTGCAGGCCAATGGAAATGGCAAACAGATGGTAGGGCACGTCAGGGATCGACTGCGAAGCTTCGAACTTGGGGTCGCCCTCCATGACCCGTTGCTCCCAGGTTACTTGGTTGAGGTCTTCATTGTTGAACACGGCACAGATCCATTGCGGGTTGTCCCACTGCTGCCAGTATTTGGCCACGGTGATCAGTTCGGCGAGGTTGTTCATCTGCATCGCCCCATCGCCCACCAAAGCAACTACAGCCCGTTGCGGGTGGGCGAATTTGGCTGCAATCGCATAGGGCACGGCGGCGCCCATGCAGGCCAGGCCGCCGGACAGCGAGCACTGCATCCCCTGGCGAATCTGCAGGTCGCGGGCAAACCAGTTGGCACAGGAGCCGGAGTCGCTGGTGATGATGGCGTGGTCGGGCAGGCGAGGGGAAAGCTCATGGACCACGCGTTGCGGGTTGATCGGGTCGGCCTTGACCAGGGCGCGCTTGGCCACGGTCTTGTCCCACTGTGCACGCCAGGTTTCTACCTTGTCGCGCCAGCGTCGGTCGGTCTTGTGGTCAAGTAACGGCAACAGTGCGTGCAATGTTTCGCTGGCGTCGCCGACGAGGTTGACCTCCATCGGGTAGCGCAGGCTTAGCATGTCGGGTTGCAGGTCGATCTGCACGCCTCGTGCCTGGCCTTCCTTGGGTAGAAACTCGGAATAGGGAAAGCCGGAGCCGATCATCAGCAGGGTGTCGCATTCGCTCATCAGCTGATAACTGGGCTCGGTGCCGAGCAGGCCGATCGATCCAGTGACCCATGGGAGGTCGTCCGGCAGCACCGCCTTACCCAGCAGCGCTTTGGCCACCCCGGCGCCAAGTGTTTCGGCAATTGCAATGACCTGCTCTGTCGCCTGCAGCGCGCCGGCACCCACCAGTATCGCCACCTTGCGACCGGCGTTCAGTAGTTCGGCCGCGCGCTGCAAGTCCTCCTCGAAGGGCAGCACCCTGGGCTTGCTGAAGCCCATGCCGGAATGCACCGTACCGTGGGCCCTGGGTGGTTCGTTGTAGGGTAGGTCCTGCAAGTCGTTGGGCAGGATGATGGCGGTGACGCGGCGTTCGCCGACGGCGGTGCGCACCGCACGGTCGAGCAGATGGCGTACCTGCTCCGGCGTCGATGCCTGCTGGACGAACGCACCGGCGACGTCCTTGAACATCGACAGCAGGTCCAGTTCCTGCTGGTAGTGCCCACCCAGTGCCGCACGGGCCTGCTGACCGACGATGGCCAGCACCGGCTGGTGGTCCATGCGTGCATCGTACAGGCCGGTAAGCAAGTGCGAGGCGCCCGGGCCGGAGGTGGCCATGCACACACCGAGCTCGCCTGTGAACTTGGCATGGGCGCTGGCCATGAAGGCGGCCATCTCCTCATGGCGGGCCTGGATGAACTCTATCTTGCCTTTGGCCCGGCTCAGCGCGCCGAATACACCATTGATGCCGTCGCCAGGGTAACCGAAGATGCGCCGTACGCCCCATTGATACAAACGCTCTACCAGAAGTCGCCTACCGTGCCGGTCATTGCCTGCTCCCGTTCTGTTATCGATAGGCTTCTGGACTTGGCACGTGCCGGGAAAGTTTCAACGGTATGTGCACCCGTCTGCCGGCTGGAACCAGGCAACCGCCGACGGGTTCGAAGTTGCACCGATAACCCCTCAGGGTGCGCATCATGACGCTCATGAATACACAAGATGCCAGCGTGCAGACCTTGTATTTCTAAGACGACGGCGCGACGCCGAACAGCCGTTTTCCCGTACTGCTTTATCGGTTGAAACTTGACCCGTCGGAGGACAATGCCAGCGCATTCGAGGTGATGTTTGCGGCTCACCAATGGACCCCGCTCTGGCGCTCAGGGATTTTCGACTATCACCACTTTCATCCAAACGCTCACGAGGCACTCGGGATTGCCTGTGGACGGGCCCGTTTGACGCTTGGCGGTGAATACGGGCAAAGCGTGAGCGTGGAGCGGGGAGATGTGCTGGTGCTGCCAGCAGGTACGGGCCATCGCTGCATCGAGTGCAGCGATAACTTCCTGGTGGTCGGCGCCTATCCTCTTGGGCAGGAAGACTACGACATTCAGCGGCCCGACAGAGCAGCACACCCGCGCAATCTCGCGCGCATCGCCCAGGTGCTGTGCCCTGAACAAGACCCGGTCTGCGGTATTCGGGGCATGCTGCTGACGCAATGGCGTTGAGTGTGAGGCGAGTGAGCCTCACGCTGCGCCGACCTTCTCCGATTACCCCTGTTTTTGCAGGGCTTCGACCAACTGGGCCTTGTTCATGCTCGAGCGCCCCTTGATGTCTTTGCTGCGCGCCTCCTTCATAAGGCTTTGCTTGCTTTGTGATTCCAGCGACGCGCGCGAAGTGCGTGAGTGCCCTTGACGAGACTCGGCGGCGCGTTTGGCTGAATCCGTGCGTGCGGTCTTCTTCTCGCGTGACGCAGTCCTCCTCCCCGAGCCTCCCGGCTTTTCACCACCACCGGATTGCTTGTTCACGGTGGCCCAGGCGCGCGCTTCGGCTTCGTCCTTGCCCACGCCCTTGTCCTCGTACGATTGCTCGATGTGCTCGGCCTTGCGTTTCTGCTTGTCCGTATATTTGTCCTTGTCACCGCGTGGCATGGCATCCACTCCTGAGTGTGTTGCTTGATCAATGGCGAAACTGAAACGCTGGGCCATGAGCGGGAGATCCTCCGCCATTTGGCCATTCCACCTAGCTGCCCGATCCTGAACCTGATCCACTACCGGTTGAGCCACCACTACCACTCGCCGGTCCTGCACCGCTACCATCCCCCCCATTATCACCGGAGCCCGAGTCAGTATCGGTGCCGTCACCGCCCGTGTTGTCCGTTCCATTGTCATGGGTACCGCCATTACCCGTGCCCATTCCATCTGCTGGTATTCCAGAGCCTGTCGCATCGCCTTGGCCGTTCATGGACCCATTGCTGTGAGGTTGCGTGCCCGGGGCGCGCTGATCGTTCAGGTCTGTGGCAGCCAGGGCAAATGGCGCCGCGCAACCCAAGCACATTGCGAGCAGCAACGCGCACGGTTTCTCTGCTTTCATGGTGAAACTCCCTCTCTGGTTGTTCACCCTGTGTTCGGCCTGCTGTTTACCGAAGGGTGCCCGCAGAGCGACGGAAGGTTCTGATGCAGAAAGGCCGGCTGTCACGGTCAGGCCGATCGCGATCGAGGGCATTGGGAGGATCAAGAGCGCTTACCTGTCGAAGTGGATGAACCGACGCCCCTTTCTGAGGAAAGGCGTTCAACCGAAGGTCCGGCTTCGACAGGCTGCCACGCCACTCGTCTAGCTGCAGGCACTCTCAAGCATCGCCCGCTTTCCAAGTTTAGGTGCAGGTACCATCTGCCTCTGAACGGAGAAAGGACATGGTCATTGATGAAAATGCTCCCGGTAAGGTATCGCAGCAGGTGATCGGCGATAAACACGGTGATGAAACATCGCAGCGTCGCGGGACAGAAGAGGTTGAGGTCCCGTTGCCGCCTGAGGATGAGTCCCCTGTAGAAGAAGAGATGGATGATGTGGATGCAAACAACTCAGTATCCAGTGAACACCCAAACCCTAGCGGTGCGAGTAGTAGGCGGGATGTGCGCCGGGATAATCAACTAAAGGAAGGGGCTCCCATACCTGATGATCCGCGTATCAACCCCGGTCTGGGCAATGACAAGGAAAGCCAGCGTTCCCCTGGAGTTCCGGCGAGCGACCCTGAATCAGGGGCGTAGCATGCCTGGAAGTTCCGGGAAGCCAACCTCCCCGCTGATTGCGGGCGTGGGACCCTCGCTATGCTGATGCCAGCCATGCAAGGTATTTTTTTGTCGGTCAGGTCGAGGACGACATGCCAAATCAAAACATGGATCAAGCCGAGCAGTTGGTGGCTGAGGTGCTCGCTGCGGCCTGCCTGGCCATCGAAAAGGACGCAGGCTCAGTAAATGATCTAAGTGTCATACGACATTTACTGCGTTGTGCCTTTGAAGCACTTCGCTCTCGGCACATCTCAGTGCACAGTCAAGTGGGAGTGAGGGAGTTTCAGCTTCCGAGCGACAAGGTTGCTATCGCGGATCCGGGCACTGGCTGGAGAGTTGTGATGAGGAAGCGCGGACGGCAAGTCGTGCTGGATCGGGCTCGCCTTCAATCTCACTGTGCATTCATGACCATGGGCCGCTGGTGCAGATCAGCGCTGAGAAGCAATCTTCAAAGGGTCTTTAGAATCCTGGGACATCCTGAATTCCGTTGACGCATTTGGAATGCCTCCCACGTCACATCCCATCACAGTATCTATCCATAATCCGCTCGGCGGGGCTGTCTCTTCTGCTCCGCTGCGCTAAGGTTCAGAAACCCCATATATAAGACTAAAGTCGTAGGAGGGCGGCATGCGGATTCGCGGTGACATTTTCTGGAAATGGGCAGACCCGGCGCTACATCACAGGACGCACTATGAGAGCTTGGATGACGGCACTACGATGGATGTCCAAGTGCGCCTTTCGCGCACAGGTGACACGCAAATGTTCATAGGCGTGTATGCCGGCACCGGTATGCCACTGCACGAAGAAGCCTTCGACACGCGGCCAGGAGAGTCGATGACGCGTGCCTTGGCCTGGGGGGTTGGCCGTGCAAGGTGCCTCGCTGCTGAGCGTCACCAGCCGAAACAACGGATTGCTTAAAACATCGCTGGAAACCGTGGGTTGCAGTTTCCGTTCAGCGATCCACGGCTTGATGCGTCCAGGCGGCATAAGCCGCTTTGAGAGAGTGAGGCAGATGAGGTAAACCGGGTTTCGATTCGCCCGCCACCTTCAACCATTCGCTCAACCATGCGATGACCAGGGGGCGCGTTACAGGGCTAGGTCCCACCTGGCGCTCCAATTCAGCAGCAATCTGATCCAGAGAGACGAGCTCAGCGTCCAGTCGGGCTATCTGATCAGCCATGGTGTTGTCCTCCTAGTCCGGCTGCTTATGTGGCTAGCCGCAGTCTCTGGTTACTATCTTGAGCGAGCTTGCAAACTGTCAAGCCGTTGGCCGTGCCTCACGAGGCAGAACGGTGCCTTTCGGTGGCCAGGCTTGGCGTCAATGACAAGGCCCCACGCTCCCGAGAGTTAAACATCGACTGAAGATTCTTTTCGATATTTCGGCAGAGGTCATCGGTACGAATGCTGTGTTGGCTACGCCCGAATGGTGCTTGCAAGTCGGTGCCGATTCGCTCCATGGCCAGCAACATGCAACCTACCACCGTGGAGACGACCGGTGTGAACCAGCCCAAAGAGGGCACCAGGCTGAGCGGCATGATCACGCAAAAGAGGGTGCTGAATATCCTGGGGAAGTAGGTGTAAGGGTAGGGAAGCGGCGTATTGGCAATCCGCTCCATTCCGCCTTGCCAGTTCGAAATATCGACCAACGTGGACTCAAGGCGGGCTAGGCGGATGCTGTCGAGGCGGCCCTCCTGAAACTCCCTAGCGATGATTTCTGCAGAGCCGCTGAGGATGTCGTTTGGCAAATTGCTTGCTGTGGTGAGCAACTGCAGGTCGTGGTTGGACAGCAGCGGCGTTAAAGCAGAGATGTCCCGTTTTCCTTGCAGATGCATTCGCAAGGCCTGGAGGTAGGCCACGTGACGCTGAATGAGCCTAGCCTTGACTGGATTGGCAAGCTGCTCATCGTCGATCAGCGTCAGTACCTGGCGGCCATAGCTTCTCGAGCTGTTGACCATCGAACCCCATAATGTCCGTGCCTCCCACCATCGGTTGTAAGCGCTGGAGTTACGAAAACTGATCAGCACTACCAGGGCTGAGCACAACAGTGACAGGGGCATCAACGGCAGCTCAAACCCATATCCCGCCGCGAGCATCGCATCCAGGGTGACTGCGACGTCCCACAGCAATAGCCAGAACAGCGCCCAACCAACATACGTGATTGTCCGGGCCAGGCATTTCCATTTGTTCGCCAGTGCAGCTTCCATATCGCATCTCTCCTCATCAACTGGGCGCTGGGGCTTATTGCCTGATCAAGGAGATTACGGCGCGATCCTTAACAGGAACTTAATGCCTATCCGCACTTACACGCCGGAAATACGCGAGGCATCTGTAATGTCAGGGAGTAGAAGGGTGGTATTGCAGCCCGGCCGAAGCCGGGCCTTTCAGCTCAACGCCGGTCATCAGAAAGTGGCGTCGGTTCATCCGCTTCGGGAGGCAACCGTTCTTGGTCCTCCCAATCCTCTGGGCTATCCATGCCTGGCTTCCTTAGCGGATCGTACTTCTTAGGGTCATCGGGGTTCAGGGTAGGATTATTTACATCAGGACCAGGCATCGATGGATCTGAGACTTGCGGTTGATCTTGAAAATTCGAGTCAATAGACATAGCGACCTCTCCGATAGAGTCCAGTTTTTCCGGGCCGTACGCTTTGGAAACTACCTAATTCATCGAGGTGCGCTCGAGCAGATGAATGGGCAACAAAATGCCCCACTCAAGGGGCGGACCCAACACCTCGGGGAAGAATGATCGGGTGATTGCGACGGCTATCAGTGTTGAGCGTCAGCTCTGGGCCGACGGCTGCTTTCCACGAAAGATATCTCAGAGTCGGTAGCGGACCCTCATGAGCGACCTGATATCTCCAGGTGCTAGCACGGGACCGTCGAAAGGTACTTCAAATTACGGTGGGGGCAGTGCTGCGGCGCGAAGCTTGGTGGGGGGCGTCTACCGCTAGATGTTGTGTTGCCGGAAATTTTTAGGCCACCTTGTCCGCATTGATACGGGGACGGCGATCAGCGTAAGTGGCCTCCTGCCCGTTCTCTCCTTGCATGGGGTGCAAGGGGTCGAGTGTTCGAATCACTCCGTCCCGACCAAAAAACTCCAAAAAATCCAGTCACTTAGCGGTGACTGAATTTTTTTATGCCTGTCTGCTTTATCTTGGTTAGCGATTTTGCCCCACTTTTTGCCCCACCGAATTTTCAGCTGCCCACTGTCCATGAATGTTGAATCGGACGATCCCTGGCACTACATCCACTCATGCAGAAGGCGAGTAGCTTAGAGGGGGATGAGATGGTGCGAATCCCTACGCTTCCGCCACTAATTCTCATTAAAGCCCTGATTTATCAGGGTTTTTTTGTGTCCGCTCGGTTCTAGCCCATACCATAGCCCATGCTTTGGGCGCTGGCTTTCAGTGAGCATCGTTGGAAATTTTCGCTGAACGGTCGTCACCTCTAACCTGCAGTGTCTTGATGCGACGTGCCGGCTCGTTGAACTCATTATGCTCACAGGCCAGCCGGGCCTGATGGGGTAAGGTTTTCGTTAACAGGTTGCAAGCTGATCGCCGTCACGCAACGACCTGTCATCTTTTCTCCGGCAAGGTCGACCAAAAGCTGCCATTGATTTAGGCAGTATCCGGCCAATTGCTGCCCTTCCTCATTGCCGCAATTTGCCTGAGCAGGCTATTCCTCAGCCTGCATTATCTCAGCGATGTGATCTGCGAATTCTTAGTCGGCTCATGCTGGTTACTAATTGGCGTGGCATTTGCGCAGTGGCAGTTCCCGGCCAATGGCGACGTGTTTGTCGGCGCGTCGCATTGGCGAGAACATTGAGGTCTTTCGGGGTCACTCCGCTCGAAGCAGCATGAACAAATAAACTGCCGCAATGGCGATAGCGGGCACCAGAAATGTCCCTACGATGAGTTCGGGCACTTCGCCCGCCAGTGGTCCGAAATGCCCCTCATGGCCGAACTGAAATAGCTCTGACATTTGTGTGGAAGCCGTCATGATGCTCAGACAGTAGGCGGTCAGAGCACGAAACTTCTCCTTCAGGCTGGCAGCGTGATGAAAGATCGTGGCAGCAACCACCATGCTTGCCACGAACAACAGTGCGAAGTCAGACAAGGCGTCTGTGAGAAACCGTCCCAACAGCAGGCCCAGTACCACGCTGGTCATCAGCAATTTCATGAGGTGACTCTCCCGTTCGAAGTGCTTCGTCGGGCTGAAGTTTGCGTCGCTTCAGGCATGACTATGTGTCTCAAAATATCTGTTCCCTTCGTTGAATGGGGGGAGCCGGTGCGAGCTTGATCATCAGCGTCGTTGGGCACGCAGTTGATGGCGGGGATGCAGGCAATGGCGGTGGCAGGAACCTCGGCTTTACAGGTCGCTTCATTCAATTCCCGTGACGCCAGCACCGCACCTTCCACTTCGGTAATGCTGTACCACCCTTCACTGGAGACCCGCTGACTGGCAGAGATCGCGGCGAGCAACAAAGACCACCACAGCAGCTGGATCAACAGCTGCCTGTTTGCCTCAAACCAGTCATGAGAGGTCGACGTTGGGCGAGCGTTATAGATTCGATACATGCTGCCGGGCTCCAGTCAGAGGGTGTTGTGACGGTTGCTTACGCCTTCAACTGGAAGGTCTGCGTTAGGGGTGGAGCCGTCCGTGATTGGCAGCTCGCACAGCATCAGTACTGCGCGGACTTTGCGCAGCTCTTCAGCGTGATCGCTCAGGAAGGCACGTAACCGATCCTCGGAATCCAACAGCTCCAGATACTGGGGATGACGCATTCCGCCTAGCTCAGGGTGATGATGGGAAAGGCGCTGACCGGGCAAATAACCTGCGGGCACGGTGCGGAGAATCACCTGCTCGATCTTCGCCGCAGCGGCCACTCTCAACAGGTGTTGAGCGAGCGCAGGAGGACTGAGTCGGTGCCAGAATCGGGTCACACGAGCACGGCTCGCACTTGGAAAATACAGCTGCAATATGGTCAGGCGATTCGGTTTAGACTCATTCATTTCTGCTTGTCCTCGACGACCGGTTTTGGTGTGCTCACGGCGTTGGGTTGCGCGTGAAAGGTCTTGATCTCCGAAAGGCGGATATCGGCGGGCAGGGCATGGCGATGCTTGCTGTGGCCAACGCGCTGGGCGTGATAGATCCCGGTATGGCCAGACACCAGATAGCTGGCGATGCAGGCAATCGCGGCGAGTGGGGCAATCTCGGGGCCGAACAATTCCATGGCCATGACAATGGTTGCCAGCGGGGTGTTGGCGGCGCCAGCAAAGACTGCGACGAAGCCGATGCCGGCGAGCATCGAGAACGGTAGGTGCAGCAGCGGCGCAAGAGCATTGCCCAAAGTCGCGCCGATGTAGAACAGCGGCGTGACCTCTCCACCTTTGAATCCTGTGCCGAGTGAGGCGACAGTAAACGCAAGCTTGCCGAACCAGTCCCAGGGCGCCACCGGCGCTGCGAAGGACTGAACGATGCTCGGGATGCCCAGACCGATGTACTGGTAGGCGTCCAGCGCCCACACCGCTGTTGCCACCACGATCCCGCCCAGCACTGGGCGCAAGGGCGAGTAGGGAATCAGCCTTTTTACCCACGCGCCAAGGGTGTGGGTGGTGGTGGCGAACAGCAGCCCCGCGAACCCGAACACGATGCCCGCGACGACAACCGCCATCACGGTCCAGAACTGCACGGGCGCGATTTCGCCGATGACGTAGTGGGTGTGCACGACTCCCCAGATCAGTCCGACCTGATCGGCAACGATGGCGGCGACCATGCACGGGAACAGCGCGTCGTAGCGCATGCGGCCAATGGCGAGCACTTCAAGGCCGAACAATGCTCCGGCCAGCGGCGTGCCGAAAACCGACGCGAAACCTGCGCTAATGCCCGCCATGAGCATGATTCGGCGATCTTCGCAGCGTAGGCGGAACAGGTGGGTTATCTGATCGGCCAGTGCACCCCCCATTTGCACGGCGGTGCCTTCGCGTCCGACCGATGCGCCAAACAGATGCGAGATCAGCGTACCCGCGAGCACCAGCGGCACCATGCGCAGCGGCACGGTTTTCTTCGGATCGTGAATCTCGTCGATCAGCAGGTTGTTGCCCGCGTCCACGGGCTTGCCGATCAGGTAGTAAACCAGCCCCACAGCAAAGCCTGCCAGGGGCAACAGCCAGATGCCCCAGCGGTGGGTTTCACGCCATTGGGTCGCGTGATCGAGAGAGAACAGAAACAGCGCAGAAGCCGATCCCGCCAGAAGCGCTACGGCGCTGGCAAGCACCAGCCATTTGCCGATGTAGGGAAGCAGGTCGAGTTGTTCAGGTTTTCTGAGTTTTAACATGGGGTCAGCCACACAAAGGAAAGTGAGCCTGACCAAAAGGGGATTTCGAGCGCGAACGCCTACAGCCCTGTCTTGATCAGGTGTCTGTAGGCATCATCAGCTGCTACTGGCGCAGCGGTTGGTAAGTGGAGGAATGCCATCTCCGGCGCTCGATCATAGAGACCTCGCCCTGAGATGTAAAATTTGGTTACGGCGGCAGTGGCAGCGGCCTTAAAAATCCTGATGGACGGCAGAAAGGTCGAGTTGCACGTCACATACAAATTGGAGTGTCTGCTTCTGGCCGATTGCAGCCCTAGGCGAATGTCCGCAATGGGTCGAAAGCGCCCCGTCGCGACTGACCGCAATCGACCCGTGGTTGCCGTTGGACTCACCAACATCTTTTGTGGGAGCGGGGTTGCCCGTAAAGCCGGCACCGAGGTGGATGGCACCGGCTGTGGGGCAGGTGGCTGCGTGTCTATATCAACAGGTGATGCCGCCCGCCGGAATGTATCGACCGTCAAGTCCAAAAACTACGGTGCTAATATCTGTTCAGCACTCGAAATGTTTTTCTTGACCTTGACCTGATAAGCAACGGCCAGGCAGAAAATCCAGAGAGGCATTAGGAATACGGCGGTACGGGTATCGTTGTCCAAAATAAGTAGACCCACAACAAAGAGGATGAAGCCTAGCATGGCAACTGCGGTTGGAACGCCTCCGGGCAGCCTGAAGGTGGATGCTCTATTAGCTTCAGGGTTCTTGGCTCTGTAAGCGAGATAGGACAGCAGAATCATCGACCATACGAATAAACCACCCACTGCGGCAACAGTAGACACCATGATGAAGATTGTCATTATCTCTGAAATGAAGAACAGAAGTGTGACGCCAATGATAATGGTGAGCCCTGTGAAAAGAATCGCATTGCCCGGCACACCGAATTTAGTCGTATAGCCTAGTGCGGCTGGAGCTCTTCTGTTGTGGGCAAGACTGAACAGCATTCGGCCTGCTGAATAAATACCGCTATTCGCGGAGGATGCAGCCGAGGTAAGCACTACGAAATTGATGATGCCGGCGGCGGCTGGAAGCCCTGCGAAGAGGAATAGCTCGACAAATGGGCTTCGGTTGGACGGGACGTGCGCCCACGAAATAACACTGATGATGCCTGCAAGCGATAGCACATAGAAAAGTAGAATTCGAAAGGGAATCGTATTAATTGCCTTCTTGATCGTCGTTTCAGGGTTCTTCGCTTCTGCAGCGGTCGTGCCGATTAGTTCAGTGCCATTGAACGAGAAAATAGCAATTTGAAATCCGGCAAAGAATCCCATCACGCCGTGTGGCAAAATGGAGCCGGGTTCAATCAAATTAGAGATGGAAGCTGTTACGCCGTTGGGGGACACGGCAGCATTCATTACCAGGACGACACTCGTAATTATAAGGGCTACAATGGCAAGGATCTTGATTATGCCAAGCCAAAATTCAACTTCACCAAAGACTTTGACCGCTAAAAGATTCAGTGCTATCAATATGCTTGCTGTTATGAGGCCTGGTGCCCAAGATGGCGCGCTGGGATACCAATACTGGAAGAACCCAGTGACCATTACCATGTCGGCGACTGCGGCTACGCACCAGCACAACCAATAGGTCCAGGCCAGTATGAAACCGGCTTGTTGGCCAAGGTACTCGGTCACGAAATCCGCAAATGAATTGAATTTCAAGTTGGACAGTAAAATTTCCCCCATCGCGCGCATCACGAAATAAATGAATGCACCGATGATTGCATACACTAGGAGAATGGAGGTTCCTGAAAGTGATATCGCCTTGCCTGCCCCCATGAACAGTCCTGTCCCAATTGCACCGCTAATCGAAATTAGTTGGATGTGTCGGTTTTCCAGCTTTCTTTTTAAGGTGAAATCGTGAGGGCTGACATCTGAAACACACGCGTCAACTTCAGTTTTCATAATAACCTCTTCTTGTTGTAGGGTTGAGCATCACAATGCTCGCCTTCTTTGCATGAGCGCACGACGGGTAGTGGTAGAGTCGCGCCGCTAGATATCAAGGTTCGATAACTGGAAACAGTGCCGTTCGTTTGCGGAGATGAACTATCGGCTGGCCAAAATGATTGGTTTTTTAGTATCCCGCCCGCCTAGATTTTTACAGGGATAATTGGCGCGTTTGTATTGATGCTGCTGCGCCTATAAACGCATCTAGTAGTTTGTCGAAATCTTGTGCAGGCGCGAGAGCGTCTTCTGGGTGCCATTGCACTCCGACAATCCAGCGTTGGTGGGTCGCTTCGATTGCTTCGATAATCTGATCTTCTGCTCTAGCTGCCACAGCAAGGCCATCACCTAGCTTTGATACTGCTTGATGATGTGCAGACCGAATGGTGAGGTTGGATGTGTCATAGATTGAGTGCAGGCGACTGCCTGCCGCCAGCAAAACTGGATGAGAGACCATCAATGAGTTATCAGCGTTTCCGTTATGACATCCAGGACCAATTTCCTGAATAAGCTCCCCACCGAACGCTATGTTGATTAGCTGCATTCCTCGACAGATTCCAAGAATTGGGAGATCATCAATGGCTCCTTGGCGAATCAGACCTAATTCGAAATGATCAGCTGCAGGGTTGATTGCATACATTGTGTCCGCAACTTGGGCCTGACCATAGCATGCAGGGTCCGCATCTCCTCCGCCGAGCACTAGCAGTCCATCTACCTCTGACAACAATTCATCTGGCACACAGTTTGGTGAGGAGGCCTCGACAAATAGGCAGGCGGCTCCAGCGCGTTCTAACGCTGTGAACACGCCATCGGAAAGTTCCTTCAGCTTACCTTTGAGCCAATCGCTGGCATCAGGCGGCGTCAGAGAGCCCACCACCAAGATTCTAGGGGTAGGCGCTTGAAGGATTTCGTTGGTTGCGGTCATCATCTGATGCATCATTCCTGGTCATTAGGTGGAAGCACGGCATGGCGCCTTGATTTTCGCTGAATATTATCATCTATAGTATAGAGGTCAAATGAAAATAGCTGTCCCCATTCCTTCATCCATCCGATCGGCCCCGGATCTGGTTGCGATTCGACTGCGTGATGCCATCTCGACTGGTGAGCTGCGCCCTGGAGAGCAGTTGCCGCCGGAGGTCGATCTTGCTCGAGGATTCGGTATCGCGCTGATGACGGTGCGGATTGCGCTAAACGCGCTTAAGGACATGGGTCTTCTGGTGACTGTCCGAGGCCGTAATGGAGGGACCTTTGTCGCTATGGATGTCGGCGAGCGCATAGCTGAAGCTGCCAGAAAATCCCCACTCTCAAAGGCCGAGATCAGAGACCTGACCGACTGGCGTCGAGCGGTTTCCGGAGAAGCATGTTATCTCGCCGCCATGCGCGCTACTGCCCAAGAGCGGAGCGCGATTAGGGCAGCATCGGAAAATTTTGACAGCTTAGGAAATACGTTTCCCGATGTCCGATTTGCAGATGCCAAATATCACACGCTGATTGCTGAAGCGTCCAAATCGCCGAGGCTCATTAGTACCGAAATTGAGATTCAGCGAGTACTCACCGAGATAATCTTGGCTATTGATAAGCCACTTAAGTCCAAAGAAATTGCAGGCTATAGCCATGACGACATCACGTTGGCCATCTTGGCTGGTGATCAGGATCGGGCTCGTCAAGCGATGTTGAATCATGCTGAGGCCACGTTTACCTGGGTCACTATGCTTTTGTGAGCTCATTTTGTCGGTCGATTGATAGCTGACGGCTCGCACATGTTGCCGTCTGCGATCAATTCCTTACACCAACAGGGAGGATTCTGGTCACAACGTAAGCGTCCGGCGAACTCACCGTCCGAAATTCAGCGATAAGGGCGATGGTGTCCACGATGTAAGCAGACGCGATCGCGCTTATCTGAAATCGTCCAAGGCCAAGGTCGTTTAGGAATGCCTGCAACCTAGAGCAACCGTGTCCGGTGTCACCATCAGCGACGGCATTGATGCCAACGTCATTCGCAATTGGATGCCGCTTTACCGAGATCAGCCACCAGCAGCGTTACCAGCTTTCGTACCGCTAAGAGCGACCGCCAAGCCCCCAGCTGACGGCGCAGTAACCATCGAACTACCTTTCGGTGAGCAAGTCGTGACCTTGAAATTGCCCACTTCTGATCCTGAAGGTTGCGTCCGTTTCGTTCGTGAGCTGCTCCAGTGATCCGCATCAAGGCGATCTGGCTCGCCATCGAGCCGATGATGTACATGCGTGCCGGCACAGAGAAGGCATTGATCCGAATGATCGCAGTGTTTGGTGCGGCGAAGCCGTACTGCGCTTACCTGTTCGCCAACCGCCGGGCTAACCGAAGGAGAGTGCGTGTGCATGACGGCGTGGGCGCCTGGCTTGTCGCACGGAGGCTGAATCAAGGCAAATTTCATTGGCCCGGCATTCGCTATGGCGGCGAGGTCGAGCTCGACAGCGAACAGCTCCAGGCGTTGGTCTGCCATGGCAGCGCGTCGGCGCAGGTGGTGTGATCAGCATGCTGTAACCGTCGACCATTTGGCCGTTCTACTTGTCGTCCTCCCGCGTCTGCTCTGGCACAATCGGCGGCATTACGTCCTCGCCCAATCTCGACCAGATGACCTTGGAACAGCTTAGTGCCTTGGCGGCACAGGCGTTGCCGTTGCAGTCCGGGTTGAGGCTATGAGCAGGAAAATCCAGAATAAAGCTTCATCGAACAGCTCACGCACGAAATCGCCTTTCGCAAACGACACGAGTTCGTCAAGCGCAGCGAACAGATCAGTCCGGCGCCAGGCCGCTTGCTAGATGATCTGTTCAGTACGGATCATGAGGCTACCGAGGCAGAGCTAAATCAGCTCCTTCCACCTTCACCGCAGGCCGAACACGGGAATCGCCCAAGCGTGTGTCATTGTCGCCGCAATTTCCACGCACCGTCATTCGCCACGAG
The DNA here is from genome assembly GCF_043104195.1 of Pseudomonas sp. xss_2. Taxonomy (NCBI): domain Bacteria; kingdom Pseudomonadati; phylum Pseudomonadota; class Gammaproteobacteria; order Pseudomonadales; family Pseudomonadaceae; genus Pseudomonas; species Pseudomonas sp. xss_2. The sequence goes on along the minus strand of NZ_JBICKL010000049.1, from coordinate 41,242 downwards.
CCCGAAAACCCTCAGTGCTGCTGTGGCTGTCAACTTCAGCGCATCGGCGAAGACTTCAGCGAAAAGCTGGATGACACGCCGGGCGTATTTACCGTCGAGCCACATGAACCTGGAAACGGGGCCTGCCGTCAGTGCGAAAAGCTGATCCAAATACCTGTACGGGTCCAAGTACCCGACAAAGATATTCCGACCGCATGCCTGCTAGGGGCTTGGAGTTCCAAGTTCACGAGTTCAACCATTTGGGCGTCGGCGTGGGTGCAGGAAGGGTTAGTCGTGTCAGCAAACTGTCGATTTCCTCGTCGAACACTACCACTTCACTGTGGGTGTTGGTGATGAAGCCCTCGTTTTCCGCGTGCAGTAGGCTTGCCCTGAGGAAGGTGTAGTACTTCTCGATGTTTAGTACGCCGATATGCTTTCTCTGTGCGCCGATCTGAATAAGGCTTGCGACCTCTAGAATCTCCTCGAACGTCCCCAGGCCTCCAGGCAAGGCTATGAATGCATCTGCTGCATCTCGCATAACTCTCTTTCGAGACGCCATATCCGCAACAACCTGATGACTTGTAAGGTTCGGATGTAAATGACCGAGCTGGTAGAACTCCTGATTGATGATCCCAACGACCTCGCCGCCAGCGTCAAGCGCGGCGGTTGCCAATATACTCATCAGCCCTCTGGAGCTACCCCCGCAAATCAGACGAATTTTTCGCGTTGCTAATGCGATTCCCAGTGAGCGAGCCGCATCAGCATATTCATATCGGAAGCCGAGATTAGAGCCGCAAAAGACGGCAATGCTCGTTACAGTTTGCGACGCCAATCTCATTCCTCCTTGAGGATTCTATAAATCACACGCTGGAGCATTTTCATGTCAATTCGCTCGGCGGACTCCGGATTTCTAATCGCGCGTGCTGACAGCCCTTCAAAAAGGGCTGCGATGATTTCGCAGCGGGACTGAACTTCAGGAGTTGGTCCGCCGAAAAGCTCGTGAAAAGACTCGCTAACACTGTCGTCATTTTTGTAGATCAGGGAAGCTACTTTCTGATTGCGGCTAGCCTCTGCCAGGATTTCAATTGCAAGAGCGGCATGACCGGGTGCCATGTACCGTTCAGCGCACTTGGGCACCAATTCAGTAAAGGCCGAAATCGCATCGGAGTGCCCGGCAGCATTCCGCACTTCTTCAAGGAAGTCCCCCAGCTCGCTGTGTTCACGCGCCACTACCCCTTCGATGATGCCTTCCTTGCCACCAAAAAAGTGGTGGATATGTCCCGAACTCATTCCGGCAGCAGCGGAAATTTGAGACATGCTTGTACGGTGAAAACCATCCATTCTCACGCACTCAGCCGCTGCCGCCAAAACCTGTTCCTTCCGACGCACTGCAACCGCGGAGTCGCCGGATTTCTTGATAGTCATTAGAGGTTACTCCTTGAAAAGTACCCATCTCAGCGGCCAGCCAGCGAACATGTGGCTTGCGTGGAGGGGGCGGTTTGAGTGTACACTAATCCTAGGTGGGTCGATCAACCTAGAATTTTGGATGCGGTTGAACCCCTTAACGTGTGCTGAATGCTGCCTGTAGGCCGGCCAGTGCTTTCAAGAAAAAAATAGGTGGGTCGAGCCACCTAAAGTGAAGCGCGAAAACATGATTGATACACACAAATCAGTGGTAGCTGGAATCGCAACGCTAGCTGCCTGTTTGCTGATGGCCTCCTGCAAAGAGAGCGATGCGGCAGTCGTTGCTCAAGCGCCCGTACCGGAAGTCATTGTACTGAGTGTCCGCTCGGAGCCGCTGCGGCTCACAACTATTTTGCCAGGCCGTACACGTGCGAATTTGGTGGCAGAGGTTCGTCCACAGGTAGGTGGCATTCTGCTCAAGAGAGCCTTTCAGGAGGGAGCAGAAGTCAAAGAAGGGCAACTGCTGTATCAGATCGATACCGCTCCTTATCGCGCAGCGCTCACCCGGGCAGAAGCAAGTTTGGACTCTGCGCAATCATTGATGCGGCGCTATGAGTCACTGGTGAAGTCTCATGCGATCAGTCAGCAGCAATATGACGATGCGCGCTCGCAGTACCTGCAAGCGAATGCTGCAGTAGAAAGTGCACGTATTGATCTGGGCTATACACGCATCACCGCTCCTATTTCTGGCCGTATCGGTCGCTCCAAGGTGACACAGGGCGCCCTTGTGACCGCGAATCAGGCCGCGGAGCTGGCAACTGTACAGCAACTCGATCCAATCTATGTCGACATCGTTCAGCCATCGATTGCTCTGCTGCAGCTCAAGGATGATCTGGCAAATGGTCAGCTCAAAAGCGATGGGAAGAACCAGGCAGATATCCGAGTCAAATTGGAGAACGGCCGGGATTACGCGTACACCGGGAAGCTCCAGTTCTCGGAAGTGAGTGTTGACGAAAGCACAGGCTCAGTGACTCTGCGTGCGATCTTCCCTAATCCGCAAGGGGATTTGCTGCCTGGAATGTTCGTGAGGGCGGAACTGGAAGAGGGTGTTCGTCAGCAGGCGTTACTGGTGCCCCAGCGTGCAGTGTCCCGAGATAGCCAGGGCAAGACCAGCGTCTTTGTGGTGGACGCTAACAATGCCGTCAAAGAGCGAGAACTTACGATCGAGCGAGCAGTTGATGGGCAGTGGCTGATCAGCGATGGCTTGAAGGTGGGTACCCGCGTGATTGTCGATGGTATCCAGCACGTGCGCCCAGGCATGAAAGTTAAGCCGATTGAGCTCGGTGCGATCACCAGCGCGGCATCTCCAACTTTCAGCAGCAAATAATCGGCGGATCATATGTCAAAGTTTTTCATCGACCGCCCTGTATTTTCGTGGGTGATCGCAATTGTCGTCATGCTGGCGGGAGCGCTGGCGCTCCTCAAACTGCCAGTTAATCAGTATCCGGATGTAGCACCTCCAGCAATCGGGATTATTGCAAGCTACCCAGGGGCGTCTGCTCAAACGGTCCAGGACACTGTCACTCAAGTCATCGAACAGCAGCTGAATGGACTTGATGGACTTCGTTATATTCGTTCCGAAAGCAACACCGACGGCAGTGTCACAATCGTGGTGACGTTCGAACAGAATGTGAATCCCGATACAGCCCAAGTTCAGGTTCAAAACAAGCTTGCACTTGCGACTCCGATGCTACCGTCGGCGGTCCAGCAAATCGGGCTACGTGTCGTGAAATACAAGCTCAACTTTATGGTTGTTGCCGCGCTGGTTTCTGAAAACGGGCGTCTGGATAACTATGCCCTGGGTGATCTAGTGGTTTCTCAGCTCCAAGACCCTCTGACTCGTACCCCAGGCGTTGGCGATTTCATGGTGCTGGGTGCCCAAAACGCCATGCGTGTCTGGCTCGACCCTATCAAGCTGAATAACTACGGGCTGATGCCGGGGGATGTGATAGATGCGATCCAGGAACAAAACGTTCAGATATCTTCGGGACAACTGGGTGGGCGTCCTAGTACCGGCAAGGTACAGCTCAACGCCACTGTGATTGGGAAGTCATTGCTCAGGACGGCGGACGAATTCAAGGCAATCCTGCTTAAGGTCAACTCAGACGGCTCCCAGGTTACCTTGGCCGACGTGGCCGATGTAGCGCTTGGTGCGGATGATTTTTCCATCAGCGCCATGTCAAATGGAAAACCGAGCGCAGGCATCGCTTTGCGGTTGGTCACGGGCGGCAATACTCTGGACGCTGTAGCTGCCGTGCGGGCGACCTTGGACCGTATCGCGCCAACGCTTCCAACTGGGGTGAAAGTAATCTACCCCTACGACACTGCACCTGTCGTCAGTGAATCGATCAATGGTGTGGTTCATACCTTGATCGAGGCCATCGTGCTGGTGTTCCTGATCATGTACCTGTTCCTGCAGAACTTTCGCGCAACTTTGATTCCTACTCTGGCAGTGCCTGTTGTGCTGCTAGGTACGTTCGGAGTCATGGCGATGTTCGGGTTCACCATCAATATCCTGACGATGTTCGGCCTCGTGCTGGCGATCGGATTGTTGGTGGATGACGCCATCGTGGTCGTCGAGAACGTTGAGCGGATCATGGTGGAGGAGGGGCTTTGTCCACTGGAGGCCACCCGCAAATCCATGGAGCAGATATCCGGCGCCTTGGTGGGGATCGGCTTGGTGTTATCTGCTGTGTTCATCCCCATGGCCTTCTTTGGCGGATCGACGGGGGTCATCTACCGTCAGTTCTCGCTGACTATCGTGACGGCCATGGCATTGTCCGTATTGGTCGCGCTGATCTTCACGCCAACGCTGTGCGCGACGTTGCTCAAACCCATCCATGGGCATCACGAGAAAAAAGGTTTCTTCGGCTGGTTTAACCGTTCCTTCGATCGTAGCGCCAACCGCTACGAAAGAGGAGTCGTGCGGGTTCTCTCCGGGCGCAAACGTTACATGGCGCTTTTCGCGATAATCGTCGCTGGCCTTGCATCGCTCTTTCCACTGATGCCGACGTCTTTTCTCCCTGACGAGGATCAGGGTTTCCTGCTGGCGCAAGTCGAATTGCCTCCCAACAGCACGGCAGACCAGACCGACCAGGTTCTCAAGGAGATGACGTCCTACCTACTGCAAGATGAAAGCGAAATGGTTGATTCGGTGTTTGCCGTGAACGGTTTCAGCTTTTCTGGCAGGGGTCAAAGCTCTGGCATGGCCTTCATCATGCTCAAACCATGGGACGAGCGAAAGGGGACCGCATTCGAGCTACAAGGCCGAGCGATGCAACGATTCAGTCAGATGAAGTCTGCAATCGCGTTAGCGTTCATGCCTCCCGCAATCATGGAGTTGGGCAACGCAACGGGCTTCGACTTCTTCCTGCAGGACTACAGTGGAAAAGGTCACGCTCATCTTATGCAGGCCCGTGCTCAGCTTTTGCAAGAGGCTGCCAAACGTCCCGAATTAGCCTTGGTGCGGCCAAATGGCAAGGGAGACGAGCCGCAGTATCAAGTCCAGATCGATGATCAGAAGGCCAGAGCGTTTGGTGTCACGCTCGCTGATGTGAATACCACAATGAGCGCGGCGTGGGGATCGTCCTACGTTAACGACTTCATCGATCGCGAGCGCGTGAAGCGAGTATACGTGCAAGGCGTGCCCCAATCTCGAATTACGCCTGAAGACTTCGCCAAGTGGTACGTGCGCAACAAGTCTGGAGAGATGGTGTCGTTCGCATCTTTCGCTACCGGCACGTGGACATTCGGTTCACCGAAGCTTGAGCGCTACAACGGCGCGCCGGCGATCGAAATTTTGGGTCAGCCTGCGCCGGGTTACAGTTCCGGCGATGCTATGAAGGCTATCGAAGAGATTGCTGCCAAGCTTCCAGACAGTGTCAGCATCGCCTGGACAGGATTGTCTTATGAGGAGCGTCTCTCCGGTTCCCAGGCATCTTCACTGTATGCACTGTCGATCATTGCGGTATTCCTTTGCCTGGCCGCGCTTTATGAAAGCTGGTCGATCCCGTTCGCCGTGATGCTGGTGGTTCCGCTAGGGGTAATCGGCACCGTCCTGGCAACGTTGGGACGAGGGTTGGACAACGACGCGTTTTTTCAGATCGGACTTCTGACCACCGTCGGGTTGTGCGCTAAAAATGCGATCCTGATCGTGGAGTTCGCCAAAGACTTGTATGAAAAGGGCGGCCGGTCACTCATGGAGGCTGCGGTTGAAGCATCTCGACTTCGCCTACGACCCATTATCATGACCTCGCTGGCGTTCACTATGGGCGTCATTCCCTTGGCGATATCTCACGGTGCCAGCTCGGGCAGCAAGCATGCGATCGGTACAGGCGTCATCGGTGGAATGGCTACCGCGACATTCCTCGCCATTTTCTTCATCCCTCTATTTTACGTTGTCGTGTCCTCGTTATTTGGTCAGAAGACCAAGGACACAGACGCGCGCCATAAGGAGACGAAGGCGTGAAAACCATTCCTTTGGCAAACCCGATTTTCATCGCCGTGCTGGCAGCAGTCATGACCGGCTGCTCAAGCACACTGGCTCCCGTGTACCAACGGCCAGCCTCGCCAGTGACCAATGCTTGGCCAGATGACTCCAGCACGCCGCTCCCCGCGACTTTATCGGGGCAGCCTGCTCAGAAATGGCAGGATATCTTCGCCGATCCGAAGCTATGCGAAGTGATTGACCTTGCGCTTGAGAACAACAGGGATCTACGAATAGCGGTGCTCAACATTGAGAAAGCGCGGTCCCAATACCAGATCCAACGCTCGGAGTTGATGCCCGATATCGGACTCGGGGTATCTGGAAACTCAAGCCGCGTTCCATCTTCGATCTCCAGTACCGGGAGTGGATACACCAGTCATGTGTATGAGGTAGATCTGGGAATCACCTCATGGGAACTGGATCTGTTCGGCCGCATTCGCAGCCTCGAAGATCAGGCCCTACATGAGTACATGGCTACGCAGGCGGCTCAGCGCGCAGCTCGGCTTGGACTTATCGCACAAACCGCTGTTGCCTACATCCAGCTCGCCGCCGATACGGAGCAGCTTAACGTGGCGCGTGAAACTGCCCGTAGCAGACTTGAAGCGTACGACCTGCAGAATCAACTGCAGCAGATTGGAAGTGCGTCAGAGCTCGAACTGCGTCAGGCGCAAGCGGAGCTGGATGCCGCTCGCGATGACGTGTTGGCCTGGGAGAGTGCGGCCGCTACGGATCGTAATGCGCTTGAGCTGGTCGTGGGTACGCCCTTGCCCACGACACTGCAGCCTACCGAGTCACTCGAATCCATGTTGGCGGTTCGGGATCTGCCAGCAGGTTTGCCTTCAGACCTGCTGCGTAGTCGGCCAGACATCCTGGGGGCCGAAGAAGCGCTGATGGCCGCTGAGGCAAACATTGGTGCAGCTCGTGCCGCATTCTTCCCCAGTATCAGTCTGACGGGGGGCTTCGGCAGGGCCAGTGATTCGCTCAATGATCTGTTCAGCGGCGCTAATCGAACCTGGTCCATTTTACCGCAAATCAATGTACCGATTTTCACAGGCGGGCGGCTGAAGGCAGGCCTCGCAGTTTCCAAAGTGGATCGCGACATTGCCGTCGCCACTTATGAGCGTTCCATCCAGTCAGCTTTCAAAGAAGTTGCGGACGCCCTGGCGATTCGCTCACGAATTGATGGTCGTCTCTCTGCACAGCAAGGGCGTGTCGAGGCAGCGAGTCAAGCCTACGCACTGGTCAAACAACGCTATGACAGTGGCGTTGCCAGTTACCTTGAAGTGCTGGATGTGCAACGCACGCTTTATTCGGCTCAGCAAACCTGGATTTCAACGCGCCTGGCAAGGCAGGCGAATCTGATCACCTTGTTCAAAGCACTGGGTGGTGATTGGCAATCGCAAAAAAACAACAATCAGGTGGCGACTACGCCAGAAGATCGTCACACATCGTAAAGCGAGGTTTTTACATGCCGATGCTCAAGGATATTGCCGTTTTTTTCGATAGCAGCGATTTCGGAATGCAAGTCCTGCGGTCAGCCGCTCGGCTGGCCGCCACCCACGAGGCGAAGCTCGTGGGGCTCACGACTCTTGAGCATGCACTGGGCTTTCCTGAGGATTGTTTTGCCCGTGGAGATGCCATTTCAGCGGTCATACGTAACCAGGAAAAGACTCGTATTGAAACGACTAAAACCCTACAGGATTCCTTGAACATCGTTGCAGCGGAATTTGGTTTGATCACCGAACTTCGTTTGATACCCGAATTTGAAACCGACACCGAGATACTCGCCCGTTGTCTTTACTGCGATTTGGTGGTCGTCGGACATCCTCGGCTTCCTGGTGCGCTTCATGGAGTGGCGCTCTCTCAGGTACTGTATGGGATCGGGGTTCCGCTCTTGATCCTGCCTGCAAGCTGGACTGGCCAGGTCATAGGCAGGCGTATCACTGTGACATGGAACGCTAGCCGACAATCCCGTCGCGCCATCGCCGATGCCTTGCCAATATTGAGTGTGGCGGAAAAGGTTCAGCTCTTGATCGTGGACTCCGGTAACAGCTCCAAGCAGTATGGTGGTGATTCGGGTGAGGCACTCTCCGCTTTTCTTGTACGCCACGGTGTAACGGTCGAGCTGCGCAAGGTGTCTGCACGAGGATCTGTTGCAGCCACCATTCTGGCGGATGCAAGGGAAAACAACACCGATCTGATCGTATTTGGCGCATATAGTCGGCCGAGAATTACCGAAGCAATCCTGGACGGCGTGTCTCGCACATTGCTCGCGGATGTCCCGCTTCCATTGCTGACAACTCACTGACCATGGAGACCCAGAGCCATCAATGGCGTGATGCCCTCTTTGCAAATATCGCTCGGGTCCAACCGGCCTTCATGAGCGATACGACTCAAGGGGGCATTCTTGAACCGTCAACATCTTCGAAGCATGGATTTGCAGCTCCTGGTGCTTTTTGAAGCCCTCATTCAGGATTGCAATGTCACTAGGACAGCAGAACGAGTCTGCCTTTCGCAACCCACTGTGAGTGCTAGCCTCGCCCGGCTACGACGCTATTTCGGCGACCCGCTGTTGGTTCGATACGGGCGAAGTATGGTGCCCACGTCGCGGGCCCTGGATATCTTGAGTTATTTAAGCCCTGCGCTCGATACATTGTCTTCAGCCATGGGAAAGTCAGCGCCTTTCAATTCGCTTACCAATGCTAAAACGTACCGTATCGGCATGTCGGATGATGTAGAACTCGCGTTGATGCCCTCGTTGATCCAGGTACTGAGACAGGCAGCTCCAACCATCAAGGTGGTCGTCGTTCCCGTGGATTGTTTTACGGTATCCGAGATGCTCAGCAATGGCACGATCACTATGGCTGTTACGCCACTTCGTAATTTGCCAGCAAACTGCAAGCAACGCTATTTGCGACGCGTTAGCAGCTATGTGTTACGAGCGGGAGCACCTCGTAGCAAGTTGGATATCGGAGAGTTCTGCCGCAGGCCTCATGTTCTAGTGTCGCCACTTTCCGACACAAGAGGTGTTATCGATGATGTTCTAGCTAATCAAGGAATGCAGCGCGATGTGGTGATGACAATCCCAAAGTACAGTCCATTACCCGCGTTGCTCGCCGAAAATCATGAGCTAATCGCTGTGCTTCCAGAGCATGCAGCGCGCGTGCTAGCTCGGTACACAGGTCTGACTTGTGATCCGGTTCCCCTCGTTATCCCTGCGTGCGAACTCTCTATTGCGTGGCCGGTAATCCACGACGCGAATCCCGCCGAAAAATGGCTTCGCAGTGTCGTGATTGCTCATCTGTCCCAATGAGGTCCCCAGAGCGATGACACCGGCTTGCGGCGAAACAGGCATCACGTAAGTCCTCGTTTCCCAAGCTGCGTGTCACGTTGAGAGTGAGTAAGGAATTCGAAGGGGTCGAAGAGATTTTCAGCTACGACGCGAGTACGCTGAGCACACTGCTGGCTGAGTCCGACGCTCGAAATGCGGCGAAGAAAAAGCGATATAAGTACATCGAGTTAGTGTCGATTGTCCCTGTCTGAAATTTCACGGACATCTGTATTGCCTTGATCGACGTAGGTTGCAGTCCGCCTTGTGAACTCGGGCAGAATACAATGCATCAGAGATGCGGGGGCTTTAGCAGGTGATGCGGAGCAGTGGCGTGGACGAGAGTGTCCATCAACGAAGGGCATGAGTTGCAGCCACGTTAATCATCTAAGCATTTGCGGCACTAGACCATAACTCTAGGTGAGGGGCCCGGGAGTAAAGTCTCCCGGGCAAGATGCAGCGTTACTTTGCGTATTCGCCTGCCAGCTTGGCTGCGGCGTACTTGAAGGAAGCCTTCATCTCCTCGATCACTGTTGGAGCGTGTTCGAAGGAGATGTAGAGGCGCCCGTACGGCGACGGCATGATCATCAGACCAGCTTCACGAAGCGCAAGGTGCAGCGATTTGGTGAAAGCTGGGTTAGCAAGCTTCGCGGCTTCTTCGTAATTGCGGGGTTCCTGATCGCCCAACCAGATGCCAAAAACGTTGCCGTAGCCGCTAGTGGTAATCGTGATGCCGACGCCTTTAAAGATCTCCACGATTGAGTCGCGCAGCTCGTTGCCTCTAGCGGTGAGCTCTTTGTAGTCCGCAGCGTCGAGTTTGGCCAGTGTGCTAGTCACGGCTGCGCAAGCCATTGGGTTGCCGCTGAAAGTACCGCCGCGCGCGGCGCGGCCAGCCTCTACCACAGCCATCACCTCGGGTTTGCCGACGACGGCAGACACCGGGACACCGTTGCCGATCGCTTTACCGACCGAGGCCAGATCCGGATCTAGTCCTTCCAGATGAGATGCCAGGCCGGCATGGCGACGGAATCCCATGAGGACTTCATCACTGATGACTAGCGCACCGTATTTGCGCGCCACGTTTTGTACGTGCAGCAGGTAACCAGGCGCGGCCATGATGCAGCCAGCGTTTGCAAGCATCGGCTCCAGGATGACGGCTGCGATGTCGTTGTCCTCCTGGAAGAGGCGTTCAACGTCATCGAAGTCATTGAAGCGCAGCAGGGTAGTACGAGGGGTGCTAGGGCGCTCGCCGTCCTTAAAGGCTGCTTCCTGGGTCGAGACGTTACCGAATGCAACATCATCCAGCCAGCCGTCGAAGCCAGCCGCCATTTTGGCGATCTTGCCTTTGCCGGTGTAGGTACGAGCGATGCGACATGCGAGGTGCACCGCTTCGCTACCGGAGTTGTTGAAGACGACCTTGGTCAGATTCCCGGTGTGAGCAGCCAGCGCAGAAGCTGCACCGTGTTCACGGATGTGTGCCCAGGAAGGAGCAGCAGACCCGGCGAGCGCTTCAGCGACCTCACTATTGATGTCGTCATCAGCGTGACCTACAAGTACGGCACCGAAACCGAGTGCGGTATCAATGTACTTACGGCCTTTGTCGTCCCAAAGGTATGCACCCTTGGCGTGCGAGATGAATAGGGCTTCGCCATTGAGATCAGGCAGAATACGGGCAGCACTGGAAACATCACCGACCAGATTAAACATAACAAACTCCATATCTAATATCTGAGCATTTCGCTCAATAAGCTAATTCGGAATGAAAGTGACCTTAGATATTTTTATTATTCCACCTCTGTTTTAAGCCGCAGCTTTTCACTCCGACGGCGCAACTTCTCGATGGTGAGGAGCATGAGCACCGATAGCACGACCATGATGGTCGCTACTGCAGCAATACTTGGGCTGATATTTTCGCGAATACCGGAAAACATCTGGATAGGCAGTGTTTTTTGCGTCGGGCTCGCGAGGAATAGTGTTACTACCACCTCATCGAAGGACGTTGCGAACGCGAACAGTGCGCCCGAGATAACGCCAGGCGCGATCAAGGGCAGTACCACTTTAAAGAAGACCGTCAGCGGTGGAGCCCCTAGGCTGGCGGCGGCACGGCTAAGGTTGACGTTGAAGCCCTCAAGCGTCGCGCAGACGGTGATGACCACGAACGGAACTCCCAGCATGGCATGGGCCAAAATCAGGCCGACATAGCTGTTCAAGAGCTGCAGCTGTGCAAAGTAGAAGTAGAAACCTACAGCAACGATGATCGTTGGCACAATCATTGGCGAAATGATGAACGCCATGATGATTCGCTTGAAGGGGAAGTTACCCCTGGACAAACCTACCGCTGCGAGCGTGCCGAAGATCATCGACAGGATCGTGGCGAAAGGTGCAATGATGAAGCTGTTTTTAAACGCCAACATCCAGTCCTGAGATGACAGGAGTTCCTGATACCAGCGCAGTGAGAAGCCATCCATCGGGTAAGTCAGGAACGAGGTGGAGTTGAAGGACAACGGGATGATTACCAAGATTGGTATCACCAGAAATCCTAGAATCGCCCAGCACAGCACGACCAGCCCGAAGTGGACAATTTTCTCTAACGGAGTTGCATAGAGGTTCATAGGGGTCACCGTGCCTTGCTGGCCGAAGAGTCAAGCAGCTTGGTGTAGACGAAGTAGAGGATCAGCGTGGCAACCAGTAGCAGCGCGCCCAGTGCCGAGGCCATGCCCCAGTTCACGGTTTTGTTGGTGTAGAACGCGACGAAGTAGCTGACCATTTGATCCGCAGCGCCGCCAACGAGGGCCGGGGTCACGTAGTAACCGATAGCCATAATGAACGTCAGAATGCCGCCGGCTGCCAGGCCAGCGAAGGTCTGAGGCACGTACACCCGCACAAACGCTACAAACGGATGCGCGCCCAGCGAGACCGCTGCACGGACATAGCTTGGAGAGATGCTCTTCATCACGCTGTACAGCGGTAAAATCATGAATGGCAGCAGGACGTGAGTCATCGCGATCACAACACCGATGCGGTTGAACACCAGCTGCAGCGGAGCGTCAGTAATCCCCAACGCCATGAGCGATCGGTTGATCAGGCCATCGGATTGCAGAAGCACGATCCAGGAGGCGGTGCGCACGATCAGTGATGTCCAGAATGGCAGCAGCACCATGATCATTAGCAGGTTGCTGCGGTGATCCGGAAGCGTCGACAACCAGTAGGCGACCGGGAAGCCCAGAGCAATACAGAGAATCGTGACAATCCCCCCGATCTGGAACGTCCGCATGAAGATGTCTATGTAGATTGCCTGGTTCGGGCTGGCCTTGATGATCTCACCGGTTTGGGCGTCTACGCGGCGATCCATTGCAGCGAGCAGGTAGTAGCTCGTCACGGCAGACGAGGCCTGCTTGATGGCCTTCCAGGTCGATACTTCACTCCACCCAGCATCAATTTCCCGCAGCGCTCCCTGCTTGGATGCCACGTCGGCCTCTGGAAGTTGTCGCATGGTTTTATTGAAGAGCGAGCGCAAAGCCGGATTTTCGTAGCTCAAGCGCTTAACAAGTGCACCTGCCGAACCTGAATCTGTTGCCGAGCGGAGATCTTCTACGATGGCGGCGTAGACGGGTTCGGGTGGCAGGTCGGTGCCGCTCCAGGTGGCTAACAAAGTCGACGTTTGGGGAAGTGCGGTGTGCACTTCAGGGTTGTCGACACTGCGGCTCAACATGGTGCCAATAGGAAAGGCAAAGCAGGTCAGTACGAACAGGAACAAAGGTGCAATCAGCGCCAGGGATTTCGCCTTGTAGAGTCGCTCGGCTCGCCGCAGCCCAGCCTTCAAGCTGGAGCCGCGACCTTTTTCAGTGGCGTTAGGCATTACGAGGGAATCGTTCATGGCGCACCTCACTGAACCGGATCAAGGGCGCGAGCGTGCTCAATGTCCCAATCGAGCGTCACAAGGCTGCCGGATGCCCAAGCAGGGTTCATCTGCGAGATGGGTAGCTTCACCATGAAATCTTTGTTGCCTGCAGCTTCGGTGATCATGCGGACATGGTCGCCCAAGTAAATGTACTCGCGGATTCGAGCTGGAATTTGGCCTCCGCTATCTGCCACCTTGATACGCTCAGGGCGAATGCACATCGAAACCTTGTCACCCACTTGATTGAGGTCGACCAGCTGAGCGTGAGCTTTGGTGCCATCCGCGAGCTGGATCTCGCCGATGGCTCCATCGATCTTGGTGATGACGCCAGGGATAGCGTTGTTTTCGCCAATAAACCGAGCCACGAACGATTTGTTAGGGGCTTCGTAGATCGTGGCTGGGCTATCGATCTGCTGGATCATCCCGTCGTTGAACACAGCAACGCGATCCGACATCGTCAGCGCTTCACTTTGGTCGTGAGTTACGTACACCACGGTCAGGCCCAGCTCTTTGTGCAGGTGCTTGATTTCCAGCTGCATGTGCTCACGCAATTGCTTATCCAATGCGCCAAGAGGCTCGTCCATCAGAACAAGCTTTGGTTGGAATACGAGCGCGCGTGCAAGCGCCACGCGTTGCTGTTGGCCACCGGACATCTGGGCGGGATAGCGTTTGGCGAGGTCTTGAAGTTTCACCATTTCGAGCGCCCGTTTAACCTTCAGGGCGGCATCAACCTGATTTATTTTCCGCACAGACAGTGGGAAAGCCAGGTTTTGCTCAACGGTCATGTGAGGGAATAAGGCATAGTTTTGAAAGACCATGCCAATATTGCGTTTGTGGGGCGGCTGGGTGTGAAGAGGCTGATTTTTGAGCAAAATCTCACCTTGGGTGGGGCGTTCGAACCCAGCGAGCATCATCAAACTTGTCGTTTTCCCCGAGCCGGATGGGCCCAGGAGCGTAACAAATTCGCCTTCGGCAATATCAAGGTTTAGATCTTTTACGACGAGCTTTTCACCGTCATAAGTTTTTTGTATTTTTTTGAAAGATACTAAGCAGGTCACGATGAACCTCTACTCAATGAAGGAGCGAAAACGTTGCCGCAGACCAGCACTCCGCCATCGAGCAAAGTGCATGAATCACAGCCCATTATTACTGTCAGTGAAGCCTGAACTTGCGCCCCTTAACGGGGCGCAGCCCTAATTATTATTTCTGGGCAATCCATGCATTGAAGCGTTCGGTCAGGGGTTCGATGTTGTCGACCCAGAAGTCCACGTCCAGCGGAAGCGATTGTGCTTGGTTCTCTGGAGTGGTGGGCAAGTCAGCTCGCAGCTCGGCTGGAACAAGCTCGTTCGCTTTCTTGTTGGTGGTACCGTAGGCAATAAACTTTGGCAGCTTGGCTTGGTTTTCTGGCTTGCTGTTGTACGCAATGAAGTCCATGGCAGCCGCTTTATTTTCCGATCCTTTCAACACAGTCCAGGAGTCGATTGCTGCAACACTGCCGTTCCAGACAAATTTGAAGTTCTTGCCTTCGTTTCGGTTGAAGCCAGTGATTCGACCGTTATAGGCAGAGCTCATAACGACATCGCCTGCCGACAGCATCTGTAGAGGTTGAGCGCCCGCTTCCCACCAAACGATGCTGGACTTGATGCTATCGAGCTTTTTGAATGCGCGGTCTACCCCTTCGGGGGTGCGGAGAACATCGTAGACCTCATTGGCTTTCACGCCATCAGCAAGCAAGGCAAATTCAAGAGCGTATTTCGGCCCTTTACGAAGGCCACGCTTGCCTGGGAACTGCTGTACGTTGAAGAAGTCGGCCCAAGAGGTTGGGGCGGCCTTCAGTTTGTCGCCATCATAAGCCAGGCCCGTGTTCCAAACGATGTTGCCGACTCCGCATGGGCTAACTGCTTCCTTGATGAAGTCGTTCTTATCGCCCACCTTGGCCCAGTCGATCTTCTCATAGAGGCCGCTGGCACATCCCAGAGCGAGATCCTCGGCCTCAACTTCGACGACATCCCAGTTCGGAGCACCGGCTTTTACTTTGGCTTCAAGTACACCGACGCCGCCGTCCCAGCTTTGATCCAGAACGGGTTTGCCGATCTGAGCGCTGTACGGCTTGAAGAAGATTTCGCGCTGAGCGTCTTGGAAATTACCACCCCAAGAGACGATCGTAAGATCGCGTGCGAATGCAGGGACTGCAATGGACAGGGAGGCGCCGGTCAGGATTACGGCAAGGACATTACGGCATGAGTTATGCATTTTTATACCTCAGTGACGCGTCAGGGTGGTTGGTGGTAGAAATTATTACCACTCGACCTTCAGGCTTGCAAGCAATTTCGCAATGCCCTATTTCCGTCATTTCATGGTTTTTAGGCGTATTTAGGCGCAAAATCACATGATTTATGCCTTTGTGTGCGGGATTGTCATAATTCTTATGACGTTTTTTTCTTGCGTAACATGCGTTTCTCCTCTTGATGATCGTTTCCTCTTGACACACAGGCTTGAGTAGTCTGCGAAAGGCGCACCAAAACGGGACGTTTGTGGGGCCTGTGCACCTTTCTTGCTTTGACTGGCAGTCACACCTGATGTGAAGAAAGAGGGGCTTATCGGCAAAGCTAGCCCCCTATACCTTGTACTCCACTGGTCACGCCGCACCGTACGGCGTGCACCTAGACCGGAGAAAAAAGAATGACTAGCCTGAATAAACCTGATCAGCTCGCGATCCCGTACCAGCTTCCCCAAGTGCCCTTCATGTCTCCCGACCTGGTGCACCTGGGCGTCATGACCGATTGGCTCGCCGATGACAATCTGTGGGTGCCTGTTACCGATAGCGTTTCCTTTAAGCCTCTTCTGCTGAGTGTGAGCGGCGGCTACTACGTCAACCTGCTGCGTGTTCGCCGCTCTGGCGTACTGTCGCGTCACCGTCACACTGGTGGTGTCCACGCCTTGGTTCTCAAGGGTCGTTGGTACTACTTGGAGCATGACTGGATTGCGGAAGAAGGTTCCTTTGCTTTCGAGCCGCCAGGAGAAACCCACACCCTGTTCGTACCAGAAGGCATCGATGAAATGATCACCTGGTTCCATGTACAGGGCGGTTACACCTACGTAGACCCTCAAGGTAATGCCGTTGGCTACGAGGACGTCTTCACCAAGCTTGAAGCAGCCCGTGCGCACTACAAGGCGATTGGCCTTCCAGATGACTACATCGAAAAGTTCATCCGCTGATCAACAGGGCGCCCAATGGGCGCCTTGTTCTTTTAGGGGTACGCTGCGCTAGCATGTGTATTCACAACCTTGCAGAGATCGCCCGGTGGACAAAGAAAACTATTCGCAGATGTTGGCCTTTCTCTGGTCGAATGAGCACGGGAGTTTCTCGTCAGCCGCTCGCGCACATGGCTTATCCCCGTCAGCTATCAGCAAGCTAGTGACCCGCCTGGAAAACCGTCTATCCGTCAGGTTGTTTCAGCGCGGCACCCGGAGCTTGACGCTAACGGAGGAGGGGGCAATCTATCTTCGTAGTGCCCGATCTGTAATGGATGCCATGGCTGAGGCTGATTCTCTGGCAGAGTTTTTCCCGGCCAAGATAAGTGGAACGCTACGTATCCACACCATGGCTACTTTCGCCAAGCACCAAATCATTCCTTGGCTCCCGGACTTCCTCCAGGTTCATCCTGATTTGTCGATCGAAATCGAGGTAGGTGCCCAGTTTGTCGATCAGTTTGATCAAGGTCTAGATATCGCGATCCACAGCGGCGTCCTACCAGACTCTTCAAGGGTCGCCAGACGGATTGGTGAGTCGAGCTGGATCACCTGCGCTACGCCCGAATATCTCGCGGCGCGGGGTGAGCTAGAGAGGCCTGAGGATCTGCTCAAGCACGATTGCTTCCACTTCAGCTTCAATAGTCCATGGAATGTGTGGAGCTATGAGGTCGATGGGAAAGCGATGGTGGTGCCGATCAAGCCCCGATCAACGTTCACTCAGGGGGATCTGCTGAGATCTGTAGCCTTGAATGATGGCGGGATCGTCCGTCTAGCTGATTTTCACATCGGCGCCGACATAAATGCGGGGCGACTTGTCCCCGTGCTGGATGAGTATCGATCCAGGGTAGTCCAGCCCATCTACCTAATCTATGCCAATCGGAACAATTTGAGCCCACGAATCCGCGTCTTTGTGGAGCATCTTGAGCGACAGATTGCACTCCATCCTTGGAATGTGTGACGTGCTCGGGTAACGCCGAAGCACGGTGTTACCTCTCCGACCTCTCCGCAACATGCGCTACCTCAAGGGCGCTCTTTCGTCCCGCTAAGCCGTTGTTTTTCAACATTTTATTTTATGTGGCAATAGGGTTTCTTGAACATTTCCGTAAGAAAAATGCTCCCAAAAACCGGTTGATGCGCCAAATTGAGGGTGGTAAGAATAGTAACCACCCAGGCGAGTTGACCAAGGTTAGTAGGGGGTGAAGCATTTTTCATGCCGTCCCATGTAGCGCTCGTACTGGGCGAGTCGTACCGGCAACTCCGTAATTAAATCAATCGTGCATTTCATTTTTGCGCACGCCCGCCTGTGCGCGTGAAACGCATGTGCTTATGTCGAGAATGAAATAATTATAACTGGTGCATAATAATGACCTATCGAATTTCGGTTGATACTGGTGGTACCTTCACGGATGTTGTTGTATCAGGTGCAGAGCATAAGCTGATTATCGGAAAGTCGCTGACCACACCTGAGCGTGCATTCAAAGGTGTTCGTAACTCTATTGAAGACGCCGCCGGCCAAATCGGGATGACCGTTGAAGAGTTGTTGTCGAAGACCTCTTTGTTCATCTACGGCACCACTCGGGCTACCAACGCGATCGTTACGAAGCAAGGCGCCAAGACTGCATTCCTCACGACTCAAGGTTTTCCCGATATCTTGGTCATGAAGGAAGGTGGCAAGGTCAATGCTCATGACTTCAGTAAGGACTACCCCGAACCTTATATTCCTCGCCGACGTACCTTCCAGATCGAAGAGCGTATGAGCTCCGAAGGGACTGTTTCGCGCGAGCTTAACGAGGAGCAAGTGAGGGAAGTTCTGCAAGCGCTGGCTGCTGAGAAGTATGAAGCCGTCGCCGTCACGCTACTTTGGTCAATGGTAAACCCCACCCACGAACTCCGGATTGGCGAACTCATCCAAGAGGTGCTGCCTGGCGTTCCGTTCACCCTGTCGCACCAACTCGTGCCTATCCTACGTGAATACCGGCGCGCTTCCGCCACCGCGATTGATGCATCCCTCAAGCCGCTGATGCAAGCGCACCTGCGGGGCCTCGAAGAGGATCTGCGGGCAGCTGGGTATACAAACGAAATCCTTGTCTCGACGTCGATGGGGGGCTGTATGCACATCAGCAACCTGATCGAGCGTCCGATCAACATGGCGAAATCCGGCCCATCCATGGCCCCTGTTGCTGCACGTAGCTTCAGCAACCTCGAAAGCCTCGGCGGCGATATCATCATCGCTGATACCGGTGGTACGACCTTCGATGTGGGTTTGATCAGAAACAATGAGCTGCTTTACTCCCGCGACACTTGGGTCGACGGAGAGTGGACAGGGCATTTGTTGGGTATCTCCTCCGTGGACATCAGCTCTGTTGGTGCAGGCGGGGGCTCGATCGCCTGGATCGATGACGGCGGCCTGTTGCGGGTGGGGCCGCAGTCTGCGGGCTCGGTACCTGGCCCGGCTTGCTATGGTCGTGGCGGCGTCAAACCGACGGTTTCTGACGCAGCTGCAGTACTTGGTTATTTCAATCCCGCCTACTTCCTGGGCGGACGGATGGAGCTCAACGTCGATGCGGCGCGAGCGGCCATTGCGACTGTCGCAGGGCCGCTGAACCGCACCGTCGAAGAAACTGCGTTCGCCATCTTGAGCATCGCCTCGGAAGTCATGATCAACGCGGTACACGACATCACGACCTCCAAGGGCATCAACCCTCGTGAGAGCATCATGGTGGCTGGTGGCGGTGCTGCTGGTATCAACATCATGCTTATCGCCAAGGAGCTGGGCACCAAGACGGTGTTGGTGCCCAAGCAGGCTTCGGCGCTGTCAGCGTCCGGCATGCAGTTTGCGGATATCGTCACCGAAGAGACCAAGAGCCTTTTCACCACGTCCGGCAATTTTGCAGGTGACAAGGTGGCGGCAGCGCTCAAGGCCTTGGAAGGTTCGCTTCTCGATTTCCGGAAAAATCTTTCTGCAGAGCACCAGGCATGCGAGTACAGCCTCGATTACTCGGTGGAGGCCCGATACGCAAGCCAGGTATGGGAAATCGACGCAACCGTACCTGCAGACAAGATCGTCAGTGATCCGCAGGCATTGTTCGAGGCTTTCCACCAGTCACACGAAAATCTGTTCGCGATGCGCGATGAAGGCAGTGACATTGAGTTCATCAGCTGGAAAGCACGCTTGACTGTCCATACCGGCCTCACGCTCACAGGCAGTAAGGGTGCAGCGAAGGCGCTTTCGTTCGCCCCGATCGATGAGACTCGCGAATGCTTCTTCGGCGAAGCAAGCTCGAAGACCACCGCTATCTTCAAGGGCAAAAACGTCGTGCCGGGCATGGTGCTGGAAGGCCCGTGCATCATCGAAGAGCCCACCACCACCATCGTGGTATTCCCGAACATGTCCGCCCAGGTCACTCCGACCGGCCACTATCTGCTGACCTTCGAGTGAGGAGCCTGCCATGACTGAACAATCCCAACAGCTTGATCCTATCCTCACCTCCGTTCTCTCGAACCGCATTGACGGCATCGTGCGTGAGATGAGCAATACGTTGATGCGTACCGCACGCTCTGCGGTGATCAACTCCGCGCGCGACTTCTCATGCTGCATCGTTACGGGTGACAACCAGCTGCTCGCAGTCGCTGAAGGCTTGCCGATTCACATCTTCGGCACCGACCTGCAGACCCGCGTCATGACTGAATACCATCCGGACATGGCCGAGGGCGACTGCTACCTGCATAACGACCCTTATACCGGGAATACGCACGCCGCCGACCACGCCTTCATGGTGCCGGTCTTCTTCGAAGGTGAGCATCTGTTCACTGCAGTGGCCAAGGCTCACCAGGCCGACTGCGGCAACAGCATCCCGACCACCTACATGGCTGCCGCAAAGGATGTATATGAGGAAGGCTCGATGATCTTCCCGGCAACCCGCATCCAGCGTGGTTACGAGATGGTTGGCGACATTGTGCGGATGATGGAGAAGCGCATTCGTGTACCTAGCCAGTGGTATGGGGATTTCATCGCCGGCATCAGCTCTGCGCGGGTCGCCGAGAAGCGCCTTAAGGAAATGTGCGAGAAGTACGGAAAGTCGACGATCAAGCAGTTCATTCAGACTTGGCTCGATTACTCCGAACAGCGCATGACCAACGCGATTCGCGCGCTCCCGAAAGCTACCTTAGTCAACCACGGTCGCCATGACTCCACACCATTCCTGCCGGATGGCATTCCCCTGATTGTCAAAGTAGAAGTGATACCGGAGGAAGGACGTATTGAGATCGACCTTCGCGATGGCCCTGACAACGTCGACTGTGGCTACAACCAGAGCCAGGCCACTGCGACGGCTGCGGTAATGGCTGGCCTCTTTAACAGCATCGAGGGCGATATTCCAAAGAACGCCGGGGCGTTCCGTCGTGTGCAAGTGCTGATGCGTGAAGGATGTGTCACCGGGATTCCCAAGTTTCCACATTCGTGTTCGGTTGCAACTACCAACGTGTCCGACCGTATGGTCAACCTGACAGGCGCTGCCTTTGCGCAGTTGGGCGATGGTTTTGGGCTGGCAGAGGGCGGGCTGGGCCCAGGCATCGGCATGGCTGTCGTGGGTGGCGAAGATCCACGATACGGTAATGCACCGTTTGTTAACCAAATCCACTTGTGCACCAACGGTGGAGGTGCCTCTCCGACCGCAGATGGTTGGGTGACATTTGGCATTCCCGTCGTAGCTGGCTTGATGAATCGGGATTCCGTCGAGGTTGATGAACTCAAGCACCCGTTTGAGATCAAGCAACTGGCCCTTATGACTGGCTCGGGCGGCGCAGGCAAGTTCCGAGGAGCACCTGGGGCCATCCTGGAGTTTGGTATCAAAGGTGAAAGCATGAGCGTCATCTATCCAGGTGACGGCCAGGAAACACCGCCCCGTGGTGTCCGAGGGGGGGGGGATGGTCAGTTGGCCGAGCGTTGGCTGGTCAAGGCTGATGGTGAGCGGGTTAAGTTGGAGAACGCTGCCCATGTGGTCATGGGGGCGGCAGATACCGTCATCGGAATTGACTGCTCCGGTGGTGGGTATGGCTCGCCTCTGGAACGTGAACCGCAGCGTGTTCTTCATGATGTGCTTGAGCGTTATGAGACGCGGGAGCGAGCTGCAGACATCTACGGCGTTATCTTCACCGGCGATGCTGCGAACGAAACATTGGCTGTTGATATTCCGGCAACTTCGGCAAGACGAGCAGATCTTAAAGGCGTGCAACGCGCTTAAGCTCCGATCTGCGGTGTGGACTGTCCCACCGCAGATCTTCCACCTCCACCCCCTGTAATCCTAGTTGGCACTACTAGGTATCTGGCACGTGCGTCTAAAAATAAAACTGCTCGATGTTTCGGTTTGACTCAATTCGGGAATTAATCCGTAGTATCTAACATGCGGTGAACTCAATGACAGTGCAAAATAGAATAGATAATGTTGTAGCTCCTTATGGGATATCCCCGACTGTACCCTCGCGCGATATTAAATTTGCGACGATGATTGCGTTTTTTGCGTGGGTTTTCGCGGTCTATGACTTTATTCTTTTCGGAACACTTCTACCTGAAATGGGGGCGCATTTCGGGTGGGATGCCGCAAAACAGTCCTGGATCGCCACACTCGTCGCGTTGGGTGGATGTGTTGTCGCCCTGGTCATCGGCCCGATAGTCGATCGGCTTGGACGACGCAAAGGGGTCATCATCACGGTAGGTGGAGCGGCTGTATCCTCTCTCGCCACTGCGCTTGGCGGTAGTTTGGGCACAGGCACGCTTGTGGCCATTCGCTCAGTCGCGGGGTTGGGATACGCTGAGCAGACGATCAATGCTACTTATTTGAGTGAACTCTATGCCTCCACCGACGACCCTAAGCTGGTCAAGCGCAAGGGTTTCATCTACAGCTTGGTGCAGGGTGGCTGGCCTGTGGGGGCGCTGCTCGCTGCTGGATTGACGGCACTGCTCATGCCCCTGATAGGTTGGCAAGGAAGCTTCATTTTTGCCGCCATTCCGTCGTTCGTCATCGCTTTGCTCGCGTTCAAATTGAAGGAAAGTCCACAGTTCTTAATGCACGCGAAAATGAATGAGCTCAAGGCCGCCGGTCAATATTCTGAAGCTGCGGACATCGCAAAGCACCAGGGCTGGGAATCGGGTGATGCAAATACAGGGCTTGCCGGGGTTTTCCGGGGATCCTCTCGCAGAGCTGCACTGATTTTGGGCTTTGCACATTTGCTTTGCTGGTTCCCGATTCAAGTTTTCAGCGTCCTCGGAACTACTGTAATCATTGAGGTTCACCGGGTTTCGTTCGAAAACTCGCTCATGATTCTGGTGATGTCCAACCTGGTTGCATACGTGGGGTATCTCACGCATGGGTGGTTGGGGGATAGGTTTGGTCGTCGAAACGTAATCGGGATTGGCTGGATTCTGGGGGCAGTGGCGTTTACTGCGATGCTTCTGGTGCCGACAAGCTTCAGCGCAATTGTCGCGCTGTACAGCATCGGTTTGTTCTTCTTGATTGGGCCGTTCGCCGCGATGCTCTTTTTCGTGAGCGAAAGCTTCCATACGCCTATCCGGGCATCTGCCGGCGCGGTGGTATCGGCGATGGGCCCTATTGGCGCCGTACTGGCGGGGATTGGTTCGACGTATGTGCTATCGAACGGCGGCACCTGGCTAACCTGTGCGCTTTGGTTTGGCGCGTTCCCGTGCTTACTGGCGGGGTTGCTGATGTTCGCAGCCAAAAAGGTTGATCCATCAAGCGTTCGTTAGATTCTCAAGGGGGCTGCTGCCCCCTTTTCTTTGGCTATATCGCCCTCGCATTCAGCCCCCTTGCATGTGTTCATGTAGCTCCACACTCGTCTTTCTAGCGAGCGGCTAGTTGATGTGGTAGCGTTTGGACATTGCCTGTAAGCAGTCCTTTTCTCTGGTTTGATCTTGCTGGGAGCACCATGTACTTCGACGCATTGGAAGAACGCTTGTCCTCCTATGGTTCTGGCGGTTTTTATTTTTTAGAAGCTTTCATACTGAAGCTGTTAGAGCTTGAGGCTGAAACGTTAGGGCAGAAAATTTTGCAGCATGGTGTGCCGTCTGCCCCTTTTGATGCAACCGCTCCAAATGGGGTTGGCGAGATCAGTGAACCGGTTGTTATTGAGATCACCTTTGCTATAAGCAGTAAAAAGCTTGAGTCTATAATCTCTCATTACTCCAAAAAGGCTGAACCCGGTTATCGATTGCTGGTGATTGCACCCAAGGTGACAGATGATCAGCTTCCGTTCATTCTTGGTGGAGTAAGCGACGCCTCTCGGTTTCCACTTTACCTCTGGGGCAGGGAGAAGATAGATGAGCTGATTGCGAAACATGCGGCTGTTGCAGGGGTGCTTGCTGAAAATATGTTTTCGGTTAGGCTCAAGATGGCCGCAGATCGACCATCTAACGCTTGGCATGAAGAGCGAGATCAAATAATAAAAGATATTTCCGATCAATACCGTGCTGGCAGTTTTTCATTGGCATTGGGAGCCGGTGTATCTAGCAGCGCAGGGTTGCCCGATTGGAATACGCTTTTGAATTCTTTATTTGTTTCCATGCTTTCCGAGGAAAATATTGGAGAGGGTGAGAGTAATCACTCACAAGTGGCACAGATTGTGGGGCGATTGATGGAGGTCGATGGGCCGTCTGCATTGATGCTAGCTCGTTATATTCGAAAGGGGCTGGCTGCGGGGTCGCCGACAGAGCAGCAGGTATTCATCGAGGCTATTACCAAGCAACTGTACGATCTGAGAAATACTGACTTTCCGGTTGAGTCCAAGCTTATTACAGCTATTGCAACGCTTTGCACGCCAACCCGTACTGGAGCCAAGATAAAATCCATTTTGACGTATAATTTCGACGACTTTATCGAGCGGGCGTTGAAGGCCAAAGCGCTTGTGCATAAAAGTGTTTTCGAAGAGTTTGAGACTGCGTCTGCCGAGGAGCTTCCTGTTACCATGTGCATGGTTTCTTGCCCCAGGACAGGTCAGGCTACCCCAATCTAGATCGAAGCACTTTGGTTTTCTCGGAAGAGGGCTATCATCAGATTTATCGAGACGCTTACCACTGGTCTAATTTGGCGCAGTTGAATATATTTAAAGAAACGTCATGCCTCATGATAGGTTTGTCATTGACCGATCCGAACCTGCGTAGGCTGTTGGAAATTGCTTCAAAGTCCCTCGAAAAGCCAAAGCACTTTGCATTTATGCGTCGTTTGAATCCGGTCAAATTTAAACGAGGTGAAGGAAGCACTGCTTTAAAAATTCCGAATGCGGTGATCGAGCGATTCCTTGATCGTCATCATAGTACGAATGAAGAGCTGATGAGGGAACTGGGTGTTACTGTGATTTGGTATGAGAATTACGATGACATACCCACTATTCTCGATAGGATCAGGGTTGGGCAGCGGAGCAGCTAGGGGGCTATCAATCGTCTGCTAAGGCCAACACATCCATGTCGAGTCGGATAATGCATCCCTCAACTGTTGCTAGCGGTGACTTGCTATTCATGATCATGAACATGATTTGACGATCTAGACGCGACAATTTTTTTGCGCAACGTTTAGCTGTGGATTTAACGGCGGCATCCGTTTTGTGAATGCGTGCCGCCAACGCCACGCACAATGTGGCATGGACAATATCCATTAGTTACCTCATCTGCAGCGGGCACATCAGAGTACCCGCTGCGTTCTCATGAGTATCAGTTAGCCAGTTTGGCGTCTTCGATGATCAGGTCTGCTGCTCGCTCAGCGACCGCCATTACAGCGCCTTGAATGTTGCCAGAGATCATGGTGGGCATGACCGAGGCGTCCACTATGCGAAGCCCTGTCAAGCCGTGAACTCGCAGCCGCGAATCCACAACAGCCTCTTCATCCTCACCCATGCGACATGTGCCCAACGGGTGATAGATTGTCTGACCGTTGCGACGAGCAAAGTCGAGCCACTGCTCGTCAGTTTGCACGCCCATACCAGGGCTCGTTTCCTCTTCCAGGAATGGCTGCATTGCCGGTTGCATGACAATCCGCCTAGCGATCTTCATACCTTCGATCAAGCTGATCTGGTCTTCACGCTCACCCAGCATATTCGGGCGGATGGCCGGCATGGCATAGGTATCGTTGGACTCGATGTGGATCGAGCCCTTCGATTTTGGACGCAGCTGGCTTACACCGATAGTCATCCCCGGGTGCTTGTCCAAAATGCGGTTTGCCGCGTTGGCATAGCTCGCATGGACGAAGAAATACTGGATATCGGGTGATGCCAGTGCCGGGTCGGTTTTGACGAAGCCGTGCACCAAGCCAGTACCAAGTGTCAGGATGCCGGTCTTTTTGGTGAAGTATTCAGACACCGCCATCCCAAGCCGCCATCCCCGAGCCATCTCGTTCAGGGTGACCGTATTACGCATCCGCCAATTCATCCGCGTGGCGAAGTGATCGATGTAGTTTTCACCAACCCCGGTGAGCTCATGCTTGAGTCGAACACCCGCATTATCCAGCACGTCGGCACGCCCGATCCCTGAAAGTTCCAGGATTTGCGGCGACTGAATGGCGCCTGCGCACAGAATCACCTCGACCTTGGCAGTTGCGGTGACTTCACGACCATGTCGCTTGTAGGTAACTCCGGTGCAGCGCTTGCCTTCCAAGTTCAGCTTAAGGACGTGAGCGCCCGTTTCGATGCTGAGATTGCTACGGCTACGTGCCGGCTTGAGATATCCGTCTACCACGCTCCAGCGCTTACCGCCGTGCTGGGCGACTTGGTAATAACCAAACCCGGTTTGATCGTCGCCGTTGTAGTCCGGGTTCAGTTGATGCCCATCCTGCTTGGCTGCCTCAATGAAGGCGGTGGAAAGCGGGAAGCGCTCGGTGACCTGATGAATCCGCATCGGGCCTTCGTGCCCTCGGGTCGTATCGCCTTGGGCATAGTTTTCAAGTTTGCGGAAATAGGGCTTGAGGGTGCCGAAGTTCCAGTCCTTGGCACCGGTTGCGGCCCAGGCATCGTAGTCACCTGGTTGGCCACGGACGTAAATCATGCCGTTGATGAGGGTTGATCCCCCGAGACCTCTGCCTCGGGGCACGGCGATTTCTCGCTGGTAGGTTCCAGCTTCGGGCTTGGTTTTGAAGTCCCAATTGTAGCGTTTGTCGACCATCAACTTGCTGAAGCCGGCTGGAATGGGAATCCACCATCCATTGGGCTCACCACCGGCTTCAAGAACAAGAACGCGATGCTTACCCGAAGCGGTCAACCGATTTGCGAGGATGCAACCGGCTGTACCACCGCCTACGATCACGTAATCATAACTGCTCATTTTTGGACTCGGTTTTGTTGGTGTGTCTGAGTGTCGATACCCATTGCTTGGGCCATGTATTCGATTTGGCACTTGAGCATTGGGCGCCCGAAATGGATCGTGCAACCCAGCTTCTCAGCATACTTAAGCAGCGAGGTGTACTCAGGTTGCATGATGATCTCTGCAACAATTTGGTCAGCAGTTAAGCTCTCAACGTTCAGAGGATAGGGGTCATTTTCGTTAAGCCCCATGGAGGTAGCGTTGATCACGAGTTCGTGGCCGGAGGCATCAGGTGATCCAACGCGGAAGTCTACTGTGGGGAAAATTTCGCGAAGCCGCATCACCAGCAGCTCGGCTTTGGAACAGGTACGATTTGCGATCGTGAGCTGTTTGATCCCACTCTCGGCCAAGGAGAACGCGATTGCATTCGCGGCTCCGCCGGCACCCGCCAGGTAGGCCGTTTTGCCCTCAGGGTCGATCCCGGCGTTGCGCAGCCCCGCCACGAAACCTACTCCGTCCAAGATATCGCCATGCAGCCCACTCTTGGTGCGCCGGACAACGTTGGCAGCACCCACCATCTTGGCGGCTGGAGACAATGTATCGCATAGCTCAATGATTGAGCTCTTGTGCGGGACTGTGACGATGAAACCGTCCAGGCTCTCGATGCCGCGAAGCCCTGCTACCACACTCGCCAGGTTCTCAGGCTTTACGTGGAAGGGAACCATGATCTGATCCAAGCCGAGCTCGGTCATCAGACTGTTCATGTCCTCGGGGGTTTTTACGTGATGGATAGGGTCGGCCAGAATCGCAAGGACACGAGTTTTACCGGTGACTGGACGCAGAGTATTAGTCATCGCAATCACGCCTGGGTGTAGGTGGTCTTGATGGAAGTGTAAAATTCGCGGGCATAAGCACCTTGCTCGCGTGCGCCGTAGCTGGATCCTTTGCGGCCACCAAACGGTGCGTGGTAATCCACGCCTGCAGTCGGAACGTTAACCATGACCATGCCAGCGGTGGAACGTTGCTTGAAGTCCGATGCGTATTTGAGCGAGGTGGTACAAATGCCAGAGGACAGGCCGAACTCCGTCTCGTTTGCTACGTGCAGGGCCTCCTCGTAATCCTTCACGCGCACTACGCTGGCTACCGGGCCGAAGACTTCCTCCTGGTTGATACGCATTTGATTGTGCGTTTCGGTGATCAGCGCTGGAGTGAGATAGAAGCCATTCGTAGCGCGCTGCACAAGTTCGCCACCAAATGCGACGTGGCCGCCTTCGCGCTTGGCTATTTCGATGTACTCCAGATCTTGTTTCAGCTGGGCCGCAGATACCACAGGGCCGATGTCTGTGCCTTTGTGAAGTGCATGATCCACTTTCAACGATGCAAGCCGCTCTTTGACGGCGGCAACGAATTTGTCGTGGATGCCTTCCTGAACAATGAAGCGGCTGGAAGCGGTACAGCGCTGTCCCGTTGAGAAGAATGCGCCCTGAACAGCGACCTCGACAGCTTGAGACAGATCGGCGTCATTCAGTACGACCAATGGGTTTTTACCGCCCATCTCAAGCTGTACTTTCGCGCCTCGGGTCATGCATTCAATACCCACCGAACGGCCAGTAGAAGACGAGCCTGTGAACGTCAGTGCTTTAACCTTTTGATGTTTGGCAAAGACGTCGCCCACCTGAGACCCAGGGCCCATAACCAAGTTGAATACACCAGGTGGTAGGGCGCCGGCACGGGCGATGATTTCCGCCAGTGCCCAGCCGCTGCCGGGTACGAGATCAGCAGGCTTGAACACTACCGCGTTGCCATACGCTAGGGCAGGGGCAATCTTCCAGGCGGGGATTGCGATCGGGAAATTCCAAGGGGTGATGATAGCGACGACACCCTCAGGTTCCCGGCGTACGTCAGTCTCGACGCCCGGACGGATGCTTGGCAGGCGCTCACCAGAAAGACGAAGCGCTTCACCTGCAAAGAACTTGAAAACGCGGCCAGCACGCGTCGCCTCGCCGATCCCTTCTGGGAGAGTTTTACCTTCTTCACGCGAGAGCAGTTCACCCAGCTCATCTTTGCGTGCAAGAATTTCCGTGCCGATGCGATCCAGGGCGTCACTGCGCTGTTCCGCCGTCATGCGCGCCCACTGCGGCTGAGCCTCTGCTGCGGCTTCAACTGCAAGTGTTGCCTGTGCTGCATCGGCACGAGCGTATACGCCTACCAGGTCATCCGTATCCGAAGGGTTGATGTTGCGATTGATACTGGCGCCTTCAATCCATTGGCCAGCAATATAATTGTTATTCATGCACACTCCCGGGTAGCGATTCTAAATTGACGGCCCGGAATGCTCGTCTCGGACGAAGTATGTCGATGTGATATTGACGAGAATTCTGTGAAGGGAGGCCGTGGCCAAAACATACCGGAAGCGTATGAATACAAACAGAGAGGTATCTGTGCCTCGCATTCATACCCGCTATGAATGCTGGTCACGGCACGTTGGCAGGGGCTTTGCCGATGCGTCAAGAATTGGAGGTATAAAAAAGGCGCCCATTCTTGGCGCCTTTTTTGATATTAGAAAGTAGGCGGTGATACTGCGCTTACAACAACACACTCTTCATCAAATGGATTATGCATTTTATGTGGAATGCGACTGTCAAAGTAATAAGCGTCGCCCTCTTCGAGAATCTTGGTCTCATCACCAACAGTGACGGCGAGACGACCTTTGACCACGATGCCGCCTTCCTCCGCTTCATGTGAATAGGATTCCTCGCCGGAGTCCGCACCGGGGGCCCAGTGTTCATGAAGGATCATCATGGAGCGGTTATTGAGGTTTGCGCCGACCTGACGATAGGAGACCATCTTGCCATCAGCGATCTCGGTGAGCTCATCTGCCTTGTAGAAAACAGCAGCATCCACGTTGGTCGCATCTGAGAAGAATCCGCTGAGTGTAACGCCTAGCGGCTTGAGAAGACGGTGCAGAACACTAATGGAAGGGCTGGAAAGGTCACGCTCGATCTGCATGATGGCGGGATGACTTACGCCGCTGAGGGCGGCTAAACGCCGAAGGGTCAGCTCATTTTGCTCACGAAGGGCGCGCAAGCGCTGGCCTACAGATTGCTGAAGCTCTGCATTAGGTGGATTCACCGGAGCCTGATGGGGATTAGACGCAGCGGTCGTCTCTGTCCGATTAACCAAGCCAGTCACACTGCACCCTCCATAACAGCCAGGCGGCAGCACCCGGCGAGCATTTGTATACACATGCGAAGGATGCTAACACAGCGTGGGCGGCTAAAGCAGTGTCCCCTGTCCGCCCTTGGGTCTCCGAGCGGTACTCATCTCGATCAGGAGGGGCGAAGCGGGCGGAAGAAAAAGTCTGCTGCCCGAGCGTGGTGCCGGGCAGCAGTGGAGGAAAGGACTTCGAGCGTCAGGTTGGTTTGATGCTCAACGGCATGGCGCTTCGTTTTGCCGACAGATCCGGCTGGCTTTTCTGAAGATACAATCCGATCGCTACGAGTAGAGCGGTCAAGCCAAGTGTGGACAGCAACTCGACTCGCTGGCCAGGGAAGCAGCCCATCACCACGAAGATAAGCATGATGAAAGCAATGGTGGCCTTGGTCAGGTGTGGGAACAGCCACATTTTGACCTCCAGCTTCTCACCCGCAGCTTCGAGTTTTTTGCGCATGTAGAGCTGGGTGACGGCGATCACCAGGTACATCAGCAGCGCGATGGCGCCACTGGTGGCCAGCAGAAACTCAAATACTTGCTTGGGCAGTAGGTAGTTGGCGACCAGAGCGAGTATGGCGACAAAGGAAGTCAGACCGATGGCCGCCAGGGGCACGCCGTTGGGAGTGGTGTGGGACAGAGCCGCAGGGGCGTCGCCGCGAAATGCCAGCGAGTAAACCATGCGGGAAGCTGTATAGATTGCCGAGTTTAAGCAGCTGGTGACAGCAACCATGACAACGATGCTCATGATCCCTGGAGCCCAAGGGATGTTCATGGCGTTGAGCACTGCCTGGTAGGAGCCTTGCGAAAGGCCTGGGGCGTTCCACGGGATCAGGCAAACCACTACGAACATCGAACCGAGGTAGAACAGGCCGAGGCGCCAGACCACGGAGCGAATGGCTTTCTTGATGTTTGCTTTTGGTTCTTTTGTCTCAGCGGCGGCAATGGTGACGACTTCGCTTCCCTGGAAGCTGAACATAGCGGTCAACAGAGCAGCGACGATGGCGACGTAGCCATTGGGCGCGAAGCCTCCGTTAGCTGTCAGGTTGGAAATTCCACTGACGGATGAGCCAGGAAGCACGCCGAAGATAGCCAGCAGTCCAAGGATGATGAATGTTACGATCGAGATTACCTTGAACAGGGAGAGCCAGTATTCCATGCGACCAAAATTGCCAACGCTTAGGCAGTTGGTTGCAATCAAGCCAACCGTCACGATCCCCGCTGCGAGCCAATGCGGAATTCCGATCCAGTCGCCCAAAATGCTTCCGGCGACGATTGCTTCGATGCTGATAACTAGAACGTAGAACCACCAGTACAGCCAGCCAATCGAGAATCCTGCCCAGCGTCCCAGCGCTTGATCCGCGTAGGAAGAAAATGAGCCCGTGTCGGGTTTTGCGGTGGCCATTTCGCCAAGCATTTGCATGACAAGGACTACGATGAGTGCTGCCGCGAGGTAGGCGATAAGAACCGCCGGCCCGGCTTTAGCAATCGCGTTTGAGGATCCTACAAACAACCCTGCGCCGATGACTCCACCAATGGATATCATCGTTACCTGGCGACTTTTCAGGCCACTCCCTAGCCGGTTGTTGTGCTGATTCGTTTTTGCATTCATGTCACTTACCACGCTGCACACAGTTGTTTTTATATCGGCCACAAGGCGTCAGCCGCGAAGGTGCCAAACGATACGCATCTGTGCTTGATTCGATTATGGCCATTTCAGTCAATGCTGGTTTGCCTGACAGGCAAAGCACTCGGGTTGCCGTATCCTGCGCGACCCGCTCCAAGCTGGTTTCCAGGCGATTTCTCTCGCGATGTATGGATGTGGTCACAGGTCGAATGTGACCTTCCAGAAGGGGCCTGATGCATAGCATTCGGGAGATGGACAGGCTCGACATCCCGATCCCCGTGGGGCTGGATCTCGATGGCCATGTCACGCCCAGTAAGTAGTCCGCCTGCGATTTTTAATGGGCTTCGAACCCCCACGCTGACATGGCAGAAAAGGGCGTGGGGGCAACGGGGTGGCTACTCAGATTTTGAAGCCATCTACCAGCTTCATGAGTCGATGCGTCTGTTGATCCAATGCTGTGCAAGCGTCCAATGTCGCCTGAAGATTCCTGACCGCTGCCTGGTTCAGGTCGCTGATGTGACTGATGTCTACGTTGAGTGCTTCGACCACCGCAGTTTGCTCTTCAGTCGCGGCGGCGACCGACTGATTCATACCATCGATCTCGCTGATGCGGGATGTCACGCTGTTGAAGTGTGAGCCCGCTCGGTTGACCGCCTCCACACTGCCATCGCTTTTTCGTTGGCTGTTGACCATCATCGATACGGCCTCGCTGGCCTCTACCTGAAGCTCTTGGATCATCTTTTCAATTTCTTGCGTCGACTGCTGAGTGCGATGGGCAAGTCCCCGTACTTCATCTGCCACGACTGCGAAACCCCGGCCTGCGTCGCCCGCTCTCGCGGCTTCAATCGCGGCGTTGAGAGCGAGCAGGTTGGTCTGTTCGGAGATGCCTCGGATAACGGCCAAGATCTGGCCTATGTCACCTGTGCGACTGTTGAGCGATTCAATTGCACTGCATGACGACTGGATGGTCTCGGACAACGAACCCATTGCGTGAATGGTCTCCTCGACTACTTCCTGCCCATCCCGCGTTTTGGACTTGGCGGAGGAGGCTTGCCTGGATGCTTCGCTAGCATTTCTTGCGATCTCATGGGCCGCCGCACCCAGCTCATTGATTGCTGCCGCGACGGAAGTCGTACGCTGGCTTTGTTCATCAGTGTTCTGCATGGAATGGTTGGAGGTGTCGAGCACCTCCTGACGTACTTGGTAGAGATCCTTGGTGGCTGCAGCAACATCCCGGATGGAGCCATGAACGCGCTCAACGAAGCGGTTGAACGCTTGCGCAAGTTGCCCGAATTCATCATGCCCTGTGACTGATAGCCGGCGGGTCAGATCACCTTCACCAGCGGCGATGTCTTGCATGGCGGATGTTATCCCTCGCAGCGGCATGAGCAAATACTGGATCAAAAAGCCGAGCAGTACGATGGTGGCAAGCACCGTCACGCCAATAGCTACTACCGCCGTGATGCGGAAGTTTTTCAGCGGCTCGAACGCTTTTTCTTTATCGATCGACAGCCCCAAATACCAGTCTACGGAGGGCAAGCCGTTGATTTTGGCGAAGTGGATCAATCGGCCCCGTCCCTCAAGCTCGACATCATTCAGTTCGTGAGCGAACGACGGCGTATCACCCGGGTAGATCTCGGCTAAAGACTTGCTGACCTGGTCAGAGACCGGACTGACCAACACTTTCCCGTCAGAGCTGACCAAAAATGCATAGCCTAATCCGCCAAGGTCGATGGAGTTCACGGCCTTCACCATCGCATCCAGACTCAGGTCTCCGCCGCCAACCCCAACCAACTGTCCCTTGGCGCGTACTGGTGCCATGATCGAAAGGACTAGGGTCTTAGTTACCATGTCCAGATAGGGTTCAGTAATAGTGGTACCGCCAGCTGCCACAGCGTTTTTGTACAAGGCCTTGATCTGGGATCGTAACCCTCAGGCATCTCAGAGTAGGGTGATGTGATGAATTCTCCGCTGGTGGTGCCGATTGACCTCAAGCTGAAGATCCCGCTAACAGTTTTTCCATTCAGGTGGCCGTCGATGCCGCCGCGTGACAGATCTAGCTCGATCCCTTGAAGCATTGTTTCGATGGCCTGTACACGCCCGAGCAGCCAGTTCTGAATGTTGCTCGCATTAGTGCGCCCGGCCTCTCCCAGATTCTGATTAATCGAGTATTCGAGTGCTTTACGTTGATAAGAATCGGTGTACAGGGTGAACGCCGCGAACGCTGCGATCACTACTAGTGATGCTGCACACATAATTTTGTGGCTGAATTTGATACCTGATTTCATTTTTGTAGTTCGCAAGCCAGGTGTAGGGGCGGAATTGCAACGCTCAGCTGCTTCTGCTGCACCTGTCGGAGCTCAGAGGTAATTGGCGCCAGGGCCTAAAAGGCTCTTTCGCTCGAAAGGAGTTAGCTGGTCGGTAAGTTTATTTACCACTTGCGGGGGCGGTAAGCAATGGGTGGTGGAAATGGCATTGCTCGGGCCATGACGAGATCGCATCTCCATCGAGGTGAGCTCAGATGAGGTACGCTTAAAGCTGCGTGTTGAAGGGCACTGCTGCTTGAAGTCGGCTGCTTAATTCCTCCCCAGTTGGGGTACGCGCACGTCAGAATGGTCTTTGAAAGCTTCCACCTGCCTCCTGGTGTGAATGCCCTGGAGGAAATGGGCATCCCTATTCAGACCCTACACCGCCTGGCTGACCTCATGGATTTTCCGGAGAAGGCAGGCGTGGATCAGCTTGGTCAGTTCATTCGAGACAACCAGCACGCCTGGGTGCGATCCGTGGGATACGTGGATCGAATGTTCATCCAGTGCACGCTGTGTTTTGGATGACTCCAGCCCAGCATTCTGGCAAGGGAGAGCGATGGTCGATGAGGCCCTGGTTAGGTTGGCCAGGGCTCTAGTTGTTGCGCAGCCAGATCATCTGTTAAGGCGTTCTCAGCGACGTAGTGCGCTTCTCAGCGCTTTCAGCATCCTGCTTGTACATCCGCTCCAGATCATTCAACTGTCTGAGGTAGTCGGCGACCGGTAGGCCTTCCTCCAGCTGGAGCTTGAGGTCGTTGGAGAGCGCAAAGTACTTGTCCATGGCAAGCGCCTGGTGCACTGAGCTGAGGGTCTCAGAGTAATTGGCGAGATCTCGGAAGGCTAAGTGGATGTAGTGTTCGACGGACGTCGGATCCAGATGCCCTGTCCACTGCACAACCTCTGCAACAAAGGTTTTGGTGTCGAGCAGAGCCCGACGAAAATCGTCAGCGTTGTTCAGCTTGTGCTGCGCGATGAACTGGGTGAAGACGCGGGTGACCATGGCATGCCTGAACATGTGTGGGCAGAGTTGCGACTCGATGCCCGCCAGTATTCGAAGGTCGCGAATTTCATTCGATAAGCGGGTTTCGCGCAGTGGTTGACCGTTGCGAGCGGAGACGAATACGTAGCCGTGATCCTTGCCTCCCTTGTAAACCTTACGCATCAATTTGCGTCGGGGGCCGTCAATGAACTCATCTAACTTCTTCAGCGTAGGTCTGAAAATCGCTATGAACCGCTCCGCCCCTTCCTCGCGTTTTAACGTATCCAGTCGCAGAACGGGCTCGTCCAACTTCACGGCGTTTCGCACATCTTGCACCTTCAAATTAGCTAGCTCGCCCCGCCTTGGCCCCAGGTCGGTGAGCAGCTCGATCATCGTCAGGCGCCGCATCTTCACAAAATCAGAGGCCCTGTCCTTGCGGTTGGCCGCTTTGAGCATCTGAATCTGCTCGCTGGTAACGGGGTCGCGACGATGTTCTCGGTGTGACTTGCCAAAGGAATGATGCCAAAGGTAGGCCTTCGGAATCATTTTTCCGCCTCGGACTTTGACGTAAAAGGTCTCCTCGCGCGCCCGGATCGCACCGGTTGGCGAAACAAAGGTTTTGTTCCTGTAAAAGGTACCTACGAACACTAGGAAGTCGAGCCAAACCTTGCCGGTCGCGATCACTGCGTTCTGTGATTTCTTTGGCTGTGCCGGGTTGTAATCTGCCGTCTCCTTTCGGATTTCATCCACGTAGTCGGTGAGCTTCATGTCGTTCAGGTTGATCGGGTCAACGCCATCCCGGTAGCACCGTTTAAGCAGTTGCCCCACATGCCCGGCATACGCTCCCATTGAGCCGCCTTTCGTACCTTTACGGGAAAGCCCGTTACGCGTGCGACCTCGGCTGAGGAGCAGGCTCTGCATGTACAGGTTACCAATCAAGCAGGGAGAGCCGTTTGGCCAGCAAATGAACGGCATGTTTGATGCGTCGCGTGTGCTGATGCGATCCACTGAAAAGTGATTGAAAAAAGTGAAGTCGCCGAGCAACGAATGGAGCTTTTTGCTGGTCACTGCCTGCATGGTCTAGTCCTTCCTGTAGTCGGCGATATTGGGCACCTCTGCAGAAGGACTTGGCACTTCTACGGTATGCAGCGTGTTGAAAGGTGGCATGGCCATGCTCAGCACTGCGCGCACCGTATCGGCTGCGTCCTGGGCATCCTTCTCCCGTTGCAGTGCGCTGGACGCGTCACGAATGTTGTAAAACCACTCGTGGCATTCCGCGATGGCTTTGAGTAAAAGCATGTTGGTCTGCCGGTGCAGCTCCAATTCATGCTCCAGCTCGGCCACTTTGAGTGAGAGGCCGGAACGGGTGCGCTTGTTGGAGCGCTCGCCGCGCTTCGCTGCGATTTCAAGCGCTTCCAAGGCTTTGAGCCGCAGGTCATTGAGCGCCTTGAAACCGCCCGGCAGATGCGCGTCGGCATAGGTCTTCAAGGTGTTGAGGCTCATGGGAATGACGTGCAGAGTGTCGCCACGGTCGTTGGTAACCTCGGGCTCCAGCTTCGCAATGCCACCCTGGCTCTTCAGGGCCTTACGCAACTCTTGATCAGAGTGATACTGCTGAGCACGCTTGATCGCATCCACCAGCAATGCGTGCATTCCACGCACCGATGGCGCGGCGCGTGCAGCGAGAGAAATACCTTGGCTCATGCAGCCTCCGGAGCTCGCACCAGGCGCGCCACAAGTTTGAATTGCTTACCCCGATGATCGTTGAAGTACTCAGGCTCGATCTCCACCCAGCCTTCGTCCATCAACTCCCTGATCTGGTCTTCCAGGTCGTGGGCGCTGATCAAGGTTAATTTCTCCGTGCCGTAACGATGCTTCAGCAACTGCGTCAGCTCAACGTAGTTTTCGATGTCGCCATGGTGCAGTTGTTCGGCCACGGTCTGAGCCTTCGCGCTGGCCAGCACTGCCCCATCCGTAGACTCCGTGATGTACCGATAGACGTGTTTCGGGTCGGTATGGCCGAGCATCCACTGCAAGGTGTCGAGCTTGGCGAAGCTGCCGCAGTAGAAGAACAGCATCGCGAAGAACCGACGCATCTGGTGCTGACGGAAGTAGTAGCGCTCCCCCTTGGCATTCAGAGGGGTTTCAAAGTAGTCGCACATCAGATCCAAGTTGCGGTTGTACGTGTATGCGCTTGAGTCGGTCAGCTGTGCTGAACCTTTGAAACTGGGCAAGGCAAACAGCGTTTGCAACTTTGAAATGAAGCCAATCCGGCGCAACAACTTTTGCATACGAATAAGTGTCTTGATCATGTCTGCGGCAATCGGCTCAATCGGCCTGGCTTCGCGGCGGCGCATGCCAAACAAGTGGCGTGTGCTTTTGGCGTTGCGGAACAGCAGCCACTCTTGCGACTCATCGAGGCAGTCTTCCGCGTTCAGCCCGTATAGCTCACTGGCCCTGCGGGCCATAAGGACGCCCACCGTGAGCTGCACGCAACCCATATATACGGCCATGAGTTCATAGAGGCCGTTATTCGCCCGCAGGTTACCGAAGTAAGCTTCTTTCGTACCCTTGATACCAGAGTGGTAAACCCCAGTGTTGGTTGAGTTTACCGCCAGCGACAATCTTTGCACGCCGAAGGCTGACAGCTTCGGCCCTGCCAATTGTTGCACTTCCTCTGCGGTCAAGAAACTCGGTGATACATTCCGTTTTTTGCATTCCAGCGCGATTCGGCAAAATGCTTTGGTGAGCTCTTGGCCATGCTCCAGGTGGAATTCGATAGCCTGTCGTAGCCCCGTGAACACCATTTCGGATGGAAGGGTGCGAAATCGCCCGATGGGCGGCAGGTCAGGATTGAATTTTTCTGCTTTGACCAGAGCTTCAACCCTGGGGGCAGGTAACTCCAGCTCGTGCAGAACGCCTAGTTGATAAACTGCTCGGCGATAGGTGACATATGTGATATCACGCATTTTTTCACGTGCACCACTGGTGACAGGAACTCCTCTGTATTCGCGATCAAATTGCGATGCATCATCATTGTATATGAGGATGTCATACATAACCTTTGATTGGTTTTTACCCCACAAAGTCTCCGAATAAATCTCCTGAGATATTTGAACTGTGTTGGGTTGGTTGCCATGGGTCTGTGCGTGATAAAAGCCCTGCAGATACAGTGCGGCTCGCACCTGCGGAATTAGTTCATGTGCGATGCCCAATTCATCTTCTGCACGCTGTTCGTCGGTGATTATAGCAAGTTGTGGCTTGGCTTTTAAAAGATCTGCTAGTGTTGTCGGGCAAGTGGTTTCTAATAACTGCATGCAGTAATCATGCAGGCGTTCGCGCCAGTTGTAGACCGACTCAGCAATTTGTGGTGTGCTCGCTAATGTTTGAAGGATTTCCTGCAAGTTGCCGGCATTGAGGCCTTCTAGGCCGTACTTTGCAATCTGATATCGCTTGTCGTTGATAAGCAGGAAGTCAATGATGTGGCAGGTGTTGCAAAAACGTTGCAACTGTTGACCCTGCACCTCATTCGTCTCGGACAGATATCCCGACGAATCCCGCGTGCAGGAAGTGAGGTAATATTTGAAACCCAGAAGCAGATTCCTGTTTTTAGGGGCTGTCAGCAGGCTGCCATCTTCAAGTGTAACTCTCCAGTCCAGATATTTGGGTTTTTTGTAGTCAAAGCTATATTCCCAAACCTCCGAATCGAAGTCGTTAATTAGCCAGGCCGCATAGCGGTACGCCTCAGAAGGTTCCACTAAGTACGGTGCCAGAAAGGCAAGTTCAGGCGGCAATTGCTTTTGCATAGATCAACTCTTCCATATGGGCGGCATTGGCATGCTGACGGGCTTTTGCTAGGTATTCATGCATGGTAGTGTCTAAGCGGTCTTCGATTTCCTTAACTACCAAATCGCTGAAACGTGCCCAATAAACGGCTCTGGCACAGATCTGTTTGGCTTCTTTCTGCCTGGCTTCTTCTGACTCGTTGGCATTCTGGGTAGCGTTGTTTACCGCAGCTTGAAGCGATAACAGTGCAGTCAATACGCCTGTGTCGATCGAGACTACGACTTGATCTGCTTTACCTGGCTGATTTGCGCCTGCCCTGGGCTTTGCTGCGGACGCTTTGAGATAGTCAGGGTTTTGCAGGTGTTCCGGAATTTCCTTGAGCGCGTGATTCTCCAAGAACCTATGCAGTTCATCCATATCAGCGAAGCGAGCGACTTCCAGCAGATGAGGACTGTCCTTCATCGCGCGGCAGATGATCCCTCGCTGGAACAAGCGGATCCATCGGGTTTGGAAGAATGCCAGGATGGGTTCGGGTAGATAGTGGCTGAGCAGGGTGGACGTGTATCCCTTGTGGCCGAGCGCTCTCGCCATTTCCTCCACATCGTGATTACGGAGGAAGATCTCTACCGCTGCCGAGGCTCGGAATGCAGTGACTGACAATTGAGCAATGAAGCGCTTGGTGGCTGTCTCGCCACGGTTGCCGAGCGCCATGAACTCATCCACCATTCTTCGCTGGTACTTGATCGTCTTTTCGTTTAGCTTCACCGTGGTAGGCACGGTCGGTGTTGTAATTGCTCCGCCGGTGTGAAGAAAAAAGTAACGCCATTGGTCGTTGCCTGCGTGCTTAAGTTCATCTCGCAGTACTTTGGTCATGGAGATCATCAACTTAACCCATTCCGCTTCTTCATCGGAAAGCAGGATCTTGCGCTCGCTGTTAGGCCCCTGTGCGCGGTCTTTGTAGCCCAATAGCTGGTAATTCCCTTTCTCTGTTTTCGTGAGTCCAGTTAGTTGTCCTTGCTTATTGAACAGCTCAAGGTTTACGAAAAATCCGTCAGTAATATTTGGGTGTGCATGGGTCAGCAACATTTGCAGTGCGAAAATGGTGTCTAGAGTGGGGATTGCTAGAAGGCTATGTGCTTCACCTTTTGGTATGGCGCCTAGAATCTGCCCGCTACTCTTAAGGTAGGTGACGCCCATTTTGAGGTAGGTAGTGCACAAATTTTCTGCGCCCACTTGATCTATTGTCTTTGCGCTCTTATTGCCACCAGTAATGACGGTTCCTCGCGAGCCCAATTCGAGGCACGCCTCATAAGCCTCCTTGGCTTTTTGAAGGCGATGCCTTGCCCACTTTAAGACGAGCGAATTGTCCTCGTGGATATCTTTGAACAGGACTTCAATAGCTGCACTGTCAGTAAGGTGTAATGGGATTTCGGTGATCAGTTTGCTCTTGACTGTCGTACCATCTGCTTTCTTTTTGGTGTGGGTGAGCGTGCCTGGGGTGCATTTCCCCGGGGGCTTTGGGAGCCCCCATGAAAACGGGCGCGCCCAAACTCCAGATTGGAGGAAGATTTCATCCATTGTGAAGATGAATTTAGAATAAGTTCTTGTCCTGGTTTTGACGTCAGTGCCGCTTTCCACCGCTTTCGTGAAATTGTGAAACATGAAATCAATAAATAACCTCTTGATTTCGAGTGGGCTTTGGAATGTTGATACGGGCCAGCGTTCTTTATGCTCTGATAGGTAGTATAAGAAGGTGTTGAAGTCAGTGTGGCTTGGACTCAGCCTTTTCGCCATGTTTTTGGAATATCGGTCGAAAATGAGCTCGGCAAACTCTTGCCCATGTGAGTTCCACACGTGAGCGATTGGAAGATACCCACTATTTCCGTTGCGTCCTTGAATCTCCCATCCATTCCAGTAGCGCAGCGCTACCGGATCCAGCTTCTGTTGGAGCTTCTTCCAGACGTGTTGGTACTTGCCAATTTTCCAGTCAGCATTGGTGAGCTCCGGAAGCATCGGAACCTCTTCCCGC
Organism: Pseudomonas sp. xss_2; assembly: GCF_043104195.1. Lineage (NCBI taxonomy): Bacteria > Pseudomonadati > Pseudomonadota > Gammaproteobacteria > Pseudomonadales > Pseudomonadaceae > Pseudomonas > Pseudomonas sp. xss_2. The sequence continues at coordinate 592 of NZ_JBICKL010000049.1, read as the reverse complement.
ATCTTGAGCACCAGCTTGACGAAGCCTTTTTGGTGAAGCGCTCTGGTTGGCCGTTGCAATTGGATCAAGGAATCATCATCGAACGCTCCCAGGAAGCCCTTAATGACCTGTTCAAAACCTGGGGTGGACAGGGAGAGGAAGCTGATTGGAGTGGCTGTTACGTGGGAGGTAGCACCGTGATGGGATAGAACGAAAAAAACTGCATCTTCTTGATGATTGTCAAAGCGCTATCCATCGGTGCATTCTCGCTCAAAGCCTTGTGATAGATGGATTGTCAGATGGTTTGACAAGGTGTTGCAAGTGGCAATCTTCACGGTGATGAGGGTGATCGTGTCCGCTTAAAAGTGCGCTAACATGATCGCTCTTAATACTGGAGTTCGGAAGGTGAGTTCGCCAGACCCTTACAACACCTTCGAATTAATGCTTTGTGAGTATCGCTGCGGGAACGGGCTTCCTTTACCTAACCAATGTGAGGAATGGGTTGTCCGCCGGTTGTTCTCGAGATATGACTGCTTTTTCGCGCAGGAGGTAGCCATTTAATAAGCTTGTTTTTCGAGGGCCTCTAACCTTGCACGTCCAGATGTTTTGACCG
>NZ_JBICKL010000048.1:0-87634 GCF_043104195.1 Pseudomonas sp. xss_2 | reverse complement strand
CAGGCACTACAACTCTTTAGCCCTTGGCCCCCGGCGCCAGCATGTTTTCCGGCCGCACCCACTCATCGAACTGCTCGTTACTCAAGTACTTCAACTCCAAGGCCGCCTCACGCAAGGTCGTGCCCTCGCTATAAGCCTTCTTGGCAATCTCTGCCGCCCTGTCATAGCCAATATGCGGATTGAGCGCTGTCACCAGCATCAAGCCGCGCTCCAGATGCGCCGCCATCTGCTCGGCATCCGGCTCGATCCCGGCCACGCAGTGCTGCTGGAAGTTGCGACAGCCATCGGCCAGCAACTCGATCGATTGCAGCAGGTTATGAATGATCACCGGCTTGAACACGTTCAACTGCAGATGCCCTTGGCTGGCGGCAAAGCCGATCGCCGCGTCGTTGCCCAGCACCTGGCAGGCGAGCATCGACAGCGCCTCGCACTGGGTCGGGTTGACCTTGCCGGGCATGATCGAGCTGCCCGGCTCATTGGCCGGCAAGCGCACTTCGGCAAGCCCGGCACGTGGGCCAGAGCCGAGCAGGCGCAGGTCGTTGGCGATCTTCATCAAGGCCACCGCCAAGGTCTTCAGCGCGCCAGCCAGGCTGGTCAGCGGCTCGTGGCCGGCAAGGGCGGCAAACTTGTTCGGCGCCGTGACAAACGGCAGGCCGGACAGCGCCGCCAGTTCAGCTGCCACCGCCTCGGCAAACCCGTGCGGGGCGTTCAGCCCGGTGCCCACCGCCGTGCCACCCTGGGCCAGCTCGCACACCGCCGGCAAGGTGGCGCGGATGGCGCGCTGGGCGTAGTCGAGCTGGGCAACGAAAGCCGATACCTCCTGGCCAAAGGTGATCGGCGTGGCGTCCATCATGTGCGTGCGGCCGGTCTTGACCAGATTGATGTGGCGCGCCGACAGCTCGGCCAGCCCTGCGGACAATTCGGCAATGGCCGGCAGCAGTTTGTCGTGTACAGCCTGCGCTGCAGCGATGTTCATCGCGGTGGGGAAGCAGTCGTTGGAACTCTGCGAGCGGTTGACGTGATCATTCGGGTGCACCGGCACTTTGCCGCCGCGACCCTTGCCGGCCAGTTCGTTGCCGCGCCCAGCGATCACTTCGTTGACGTTCATGTTGCTCTGGGTACCGCTGCCGGTCTGCCAGACGACCAGCGGAAACTGCTCGTCATGCTCGCCAGCGAGCACTTCGTCGGCAGCTTGCTCGATCAGCCGGGCGATGTCGGCCGGCAGGTCGCCATTGCGGTCGTTGACCCGCGCCGCGGCTTTCTTGATCAGCGCCAGGGCGTGCAACACGGCAAGCGGCATGCGCTCTTTACCGATGGCGAAGTTGATCAGCGAACGCTGGGTCTGTGCGCCCCAGTAAGCGTCCTCAGGAACTTCGACCTGACCCAGGCTGTCTGTCTCGATACGGCTCATGCTGCGTTCACTCCTTTGTCGTCTGAATCCGCAGTTTAGGCCCTGATTCGAAAGAGCGGTTCAATCGCTCGTCGTGCCACTTGAGTACAGCGCCCAGCGCGGCGCAGAATGCTCTACTCTGAGGTATCCGCCTCCCTCTCTTGAAGGATTTGCAATGACCCGTCTTCGTGTCCTCTGTGCCGCCGTCGCGCTGGCCTGTGCCAGCGGCCAGGTACTCGCCGCCACCCCTGCTCACAACCAAGCCGCCGAGAAATTCCTGACCCTGGCCAACGCTGACAAGCTGGGCACTCCGGTGTACATGCAGGTCCAGCAGATGTTTGCCCAGCGCTTCGAGCAGACCAAGGCGCCGGCGTCCAAGAAGTCCGTGCTCGACAGCTACCAGGCCAAGGCCAACGCCGCCCTGGACAACGCCATCGGTTGGAAAAAGCTGCAGCCGAAGATGGTCAGCCTGTACACCGCGACCTTCACCGAAAGCGAGCTCAAGGACCTGGTCAAGTTCTACGAGTCGCCGCTGGGCAAGAAAGTCCTGCGCGAAATGCCGAAGGTCACCCAGCAGTCGGCCCAGCTGACCCAGCAGAGCCTCGAGCCTGCGGTGCCTGTGGTCAACAAGCTGCTCGAAGACATGACCAAGGAGCTCGACCCCAACGCTGGCAAAGCGGCTCCCGCGAAAAAGTGAGTAACACCCGATGAGCATGCAGCAACGCATCGAGCAGCAACTGGCGCCGTTGGGCACCCAGCACCTTGAGGTGTTCAACGAGAGCCACATGCACAGCCGTGGCCAGGAAAGCCACTACAAGGCGGTGCTGGTCAGCGAGCAGTTCGCCGGCCTCAACAGCGTCAAGCGCCACCAGAAGGTCTACGCGACCATGGGCGACTTGATGGGCCAGATTCATGCCCTGGCGATTCATACCTATACCCCTGAAGAGTGGGCCCAGGTTGGCGCTGCGCCAGCCTCGCCGGTCTGCGCTGGCGGCGGTCACTGAATCCTTCAGGCCATTCTGGTAAACTTCGCATCACCCGTGGGAGCGGGCTTGCCCGGCAATAGCGCCAATCGACGCTATCGCCGGGCAAGCCCGCTCCCACGTGCATTTATGATTCATCGTCAAATTGTCATGCCGGTCCGCCCCTTACGAGGGTGACCACCTGGAGAAAAGTGTTCATGTCCCAAGCTATCGTCGTGGCGGCGCTGTACAAGTTCGTCACCCTGGAAGACTACGTCGAGCTGCGCGAGCCGCTGCTCAAGGCCATGCTGGACAACGGCGTCAAAGGCACCTTGCTGCTGGCCCTAGAAGGCATCAACGGCACCGTGTCGAGCACCCGCGAAGGCATCGACGGCCTGCTCGCCTGGCTGCGCAATGATCCGCGCCTGATCGACGTTGACCACAAAGAATCCTACTGCGACGAGCAGCCGTTCTACCGCACCAAGGTCAAGCTGAAAAAAGAGATCGTCACCCTCGGCGTGCCGGGCGTGGACCCCAACCACAAGGTTGGCACCTACGTCGAGCCCAAAGACTGGAACGCGCTGATCAGCGACCCCGAAGTGCTGCTGATCGACACCCGCAACGACTACGAAGTGGCCATCGGCACCTTCAAGGGCGCGATCGACCCGAAGACCGAGACCTTCCGCGAGTTCCCCGACTACATCAAGGCCAACTTCGACCCCAGCAAGCACAAGAAGGTGGCGATGTTCTGCACCGGTGGCATCCGCTGCGAAAAAGCCTCCAGCTATATGCTCGGTGAAGGCTTCGAGGAGGTCTATCATCTTAAAGGTGGCGTGCTGAAGTACTTCGAGGAAGTGCCTCAGGAACAAAGCCTGTGGGACGGCGACTGCTTCGTCTTCGACAACCGGGTCACGGTGCGTCATGACCTGACCGAGGGCGAGTACGACCAGTGCCACGCTTGCCGTCATCCGATCAACGTGGAAGACCGTGCGTCCGAACACTACTCGCCGGGTGTCAGTTGCCCGCATTGCTGGGACAGCCTCAGCGAGAAGACCCGACGCAGCGCCATCGACCGGCAGAAGCAGATCGAACTGGCCAAGGCGCGCAATCTGCCCCACCCGATCGGCTACAACTACAAAGCCGAGGCTTGATGCATGTCTGCACGCCTGCTTTATGTGATGGACCCGATGTGCTCCTGGTGCTGGGGCTTTGCGCCAGTGGCGCAGGCCCTGATCGCCCAGGCGCAAGACGCCGGCGTGCCGACCCGCCTGGTAGCCGGCGGTTTGCGCACCGGCAGCAGCGCGCTGGATGCCTCGACCCGTCGCTATATCCTTGAGCACTGGCAGGCCGTGGCTGAAGCGACGGGCCAGGTGTTTCGCTTCGACGGGGCGATGCCTGATGGTTTTGTCTACGACACCGAGCCTGCCTGCCGTGCCCTGGTCGCTGCGCGCGAGCTGGATGCCGAGCGGGCCTGGGGCCTGCTGGCACTGATTCAGCGCGGTTTCTACGAGCACGGCCTGGACGTCACCCGTGCGCCGCAGTTGCTCGAGCTGGCCGAACAGGCCGGCTTTGACCGCGAACAGTTCTCTGCCAGCCTGATCAGCAGCGAAACCCGCGCCGCGACCGCTGCCGATTTTAGTTGGGTGCAGGACCTGGGCATTGCCGGCTTCCCGACGCTGCTGGCCGAGCGCAATGGCCAGCTGGCACTGCTGACCAACGGCTATCAGCCGCTGGAGCGCTTGCAACCCTTGCTCGGCCGCTGGCTGCAGCAGGCCGCTTGTGCTTGATCTGCCAGGGTCGCCCGACCCTGTGCCGGGGAAGCCTCAAACTGTGGCCGATCGACTGAGCTGGGCGGAAATCCGCCGCCTGGCCCTGCATCACCGCAAATCCTTGTGGAGCGCCAACCTGGTGGCGGTGCTCGCAGCCCTGTGCAGCGTGCCGATCCCTTTGCTGCTGCCGCTGTTGGTCGACGAGGTGCTGCTGGGTAACGGTGACGCCGCGCTCAAGTGGATGAACAACCTGTTGCCGACCAACTGGCAGGTAGCGGCTGGTTACATCGGCCTGATGCTGGTGGCTACGTTGTGCCTGCGCCTGGCGGCGCTGGCGTTCAACGTGGTGCAGGCCAAGCTGTTTGCCGGCTTGGCCAAGGACATCGTCTACCGCCTGCGCATTCGCCTGATCGAGCGGCTCAAACGGATCTCGCTCAAGGAATACGAAAGCCTGGGTAGCGGCACTGTGACCACCCATCTGGTCACCGACCTGGATACCCTGGACAAATTCGTCGGCGAGACCCTCAGTCGCTTCCTGGTGGCGGTGCTGACCTTGACCGGTACAGCGGCGATCCTGATCTGGATGCACTGGCAGCTGGCCTTGCTGATTCTGCTGTTCAACCCGCTGGTGATCTACTTCACTGTGCAGCTGGGCAAGCGGGTCAAGCACCTGAAGAAGCTGGAAAACGACAGCACCGCACGCTTTACCCAGGCACTGACCGAAACCCTCGACGCCATCCAGGAAATCCGCGCTGGCAACCGCCAGGGCTATTTCCTCGGGCGCCTTGGCCTGCGCGCCCGGGAAGTGCGCGACTACGCCGTGGCCTCGCAATGGAAAAGCGACGCCAGCGGGCGGGCCAGCGGCCTGTTGTTCCAGTTCGGTATCGACATCTTCCGCGCCGCGGCGATGCTCACGGTGCTGTTCTCGGACCTGTCGATCGGCCAGATGCTGGCCGTGTTCAGCTACCTGTGGTTCATGATCGGCCCGGTCGAGCAGTTGCTCAACCTGCAGTACGCCTACTATGCCGCAGGCGGCGCGCTGAGCCGGCTCAACGAACTGCTGGCGCGTGATGACGAGCCGCAGTACCCGGCTGCCACTGACCCGTTCAGCGGCCGCGAAACCGTGGCAATCGAGGTGCGCGACCTGCGCTTTGCCTATGCCGACGAGCCGGTGCTGGAGCATCTGGACTTATCCATTGCCCCTGGCGAGAAGGTCGCCATCGTCGGTGCCAGCGGCGGCGGCAAGAGCACCCTGGTGCAGTTGCTGCTGGGCCTGTATACCGCGCAAGCCGGCACCATCCGCTTTGGCGGCGCGAGCTTGCAGGAGATCGGCCTGGAGACCCTGCGTGAGAACGTCGCAGTCGTGCTGCAGCATCCTTCGCTGTTCAACGACACGGTGCGCGCCAACCTGACCATGGGCCGCGAGTGCAGTGATGATGCCTGCTGGCAGGCGCTGCGCATTGCCCAGCTCGACGCCACCATCGCCGCCTTGCCGCAAGGGCTGGACAGCGTGGTAGGGCGTTCGGGTGTGCGCTTGTCGGGTGGTCAGCGCCAGCGTCTGGCGATTGCCCGGATGGTCTTGGCCGAACCTAAGGTGGTGATCCTCGACGAAGCGACCTCGGCGCTGGATGCCGCAACCGAGTACAACCTGCACCAGGCGTTGGCCCGGTTCCTCAGTGGCCGCACCACGCTGATCATCGCTCACCGCCTCTCTGCGGTGAAACAAGCCGATCGGGTATTGGTATTCGATGGCGGGCATGTGGCCGAGGATGGCGATCATCAGCAACTGATTGCTGAGGGTGGGCTGTATGCCAAGTTGTACGGGCATTTGCAGCAGACCTGAGTTTTTCTGTAGTTAGTTTGGCCTCATCGCACCGCTGCGACTTGTCGCGCGATGAGGCCCGACTAGACGCTACAAATCTCTTTTATGGCGTTATTAAAATCCCTCCACGCAGATGGCAAATGGCCTACGCTAGTGCTTGTCTGGGTTGATTCGTGCCTTATCTGCCGCAGTGACAGGGAATCCATGAAGGGAATTCGTACTCTAGAAGCGCCAAAGCTATTGGGCATCATCTGGCCCTTTGTCGCGGTTGTCATTTTCCAGGTCTTGCTGGGCAGCCTCAGCCTCTACACGCTTTCGGCGGTACGCGCCTATGTGGCAGGGGAGAGCCTCTGGTCCAAGGCGCAGAAAGACGCCATCTATTACCTCAACCTGTACGCCGAAAGCCCAAGCGAACGGATTTTCCAGCGCTATCGCCAGGCCATTGCCGTGCCGCAGGGCGACCACGAGCTACGCCTGGCGCTCGACCAGCTTAACCCTGACCTCGATGCTGCGCGGGCGGGCATCCTGCAGGGCGGCAATCACCCTGATGATGTCACCCGGATCATCTGGTTCTATCGCAACTTTCGTCATATCAGCTACATGGAAACGGCCATTTCCTATTGGGATATCGGCGATGACTATTTACGTCAGCTGGATATTCTCGCCAACGAGATGCGCACAGGGTTCGCCAGTGGGCAGCCAGACCCCGAGCAGATAAGTGCCTGGAAGGCGCGCATCGTCAATATCAACGAGGGCGTGACGCCTGCGGCCAAGGCCTTCAGCGATGCCTTGGGTGAAGGCTCGCGGGTGCTGCTCAAGGTGTTGCTGATCACCAACCTGCTCACCGCGTTGTTTCTCATCACCATGGCTTGGCGCCGCTCAAGCAAACTGTTGGCCCAGCGCCAGGCGTTTGCCAGTGCCTTGCAGGCCGAGCGCGAACGGGCGCAGATCACCTTGGAGTCGATTGGTGATGCGGTGATCACGGCCGATGTCGAGGGCAATATCGTCTTCATGAACCCGGCCGCCGAGCAGTTGACCCACTGGCAGGCCGGGCCGGCCCATGGCCTGCCGTTGACGGCCTTGTTCAGCCTGGTCGATGAACACAGTGATGAGGATGCCCGCAGTCTGGTCGAGCAAGTGCTCAGCGGCAGCCTCAAGGGCGGTGCCGAACATGCTCGTTTGATCCAGCGTCTGGACGGCAGCACCGTGTCGATCAATCTGGTCGGCTCGCCGATCATCAGTGCCGGCAAGGTCAGCGGCATCGTGCTGGTGCTGCACGACATGACCCAGGAGCGCCAATACATCGCCAACCTGTCCTGGCAGGCAACCCACGACGCCCTGACCGGTCTGGCCAACCGCCGCGAATTCGAATACCGCCTGGAACAAGCGCTCAATAGCCTGGCGCGCCAGGCTGGGCGGCATTCGCTGATGTTCCTCGATCTGGATCAGTTCAAGCTGGTCAACGACACCTGCGGCCATGCTGCCGGCGATGAGCTGCTGCGGCACATCTGCGCCGTGTTGCAGTCGGGTTTGCGCGAGGGCGATACCCTGGCGCGCCTGGGTGGCGACGAGTTTGGCGTGTTGCTGGAAAACTGCCCGGCGGAGCAGGCCGAGCGCATCGCCGAGCATCTGCGCCAGCTGGTCCAGAGCCTGCATTTTGTCTGGAAAGGCCGCCCGTTCATCACCACCGTGAGTATTGGCCTGGTGCACATGGCCCAGGCGCCGAGCACCCTGGAAGCTTCGCTACGGGCCGCCGACATGGCTTGCTACATGGCCAAGGAGAAGGGGCGTAACCGGGTGCAGGTCTATCACGCCGATGACAGCGAGTTGTCCATGCGCTTTGGCGAAATGGCCTGGATCCAGCGCCTGCACGTTGCCTTGGAAGAAAACCGCTTCTGCCTGTATGCCCAGGAAATCGCGCCTTTGAGCTACCAGGAAGGGCCGGGGCATATTGAAATTCTGCTCAGGTTGCACGACGAGAGCGGACGCACGGTGATGCCGGACAGCTTCATTCCGGCGGCCGAGCGTTATGGCCTGATGACCGCGCTGGATCGCTGGGTGGTGCGCAATGTGTTCCAGATCATTCGCCAGTGCTTGGACGAGGACCGCGGCGGGCCGCTGGCGATGTGCGCGATCAACCTGTCCGGTTCGAGCATTGGCGATGACAAATTCCTTGAATATTTGCAGCGGCTGTTCGGCGAGTTCGACATCCCGCCGCGGCTGATTTGCTTCGAAATTACCGAAACCAGCGCCATCGCCAACCTGGGCAGTGCGATTCGCTTCATCAACGAATTGAAGGGATTGGGCTGCCGGTTCTCCCTGGATGATTTCTGCGCCGGAATGTCGTCATTCGCTTATTTGAAGCATTTACCCGTCGACTTCCTGAAGATCGACGGAAGTTTCGTAAAAGATATGCTGGACGATCCGATCAATCGCGCTATGGTGGAGGTGATCAACCACATCGGCCACGTCATGGGTAAACGGACGATTGCCGAGTTTGTCGAGACTCCATTGATCGAGCAGGCCCTGCAGGAAATCGGCGTGGACTACGCACAGGGCTACTTGATCGAGCGGCCGCAGGTATTCACCTGCGACAGCCTGCAACGCCAGCGGATTGCTGCAAGGCCACTGCTGCAAAGGGCACCAGGGACGTTTCGCTGAAGGTCGTTCGAAAAATCACAAGGAATCAAGGAGCTGACAGTGATTGATGCATTCGTTCGGATCGGGCCATTGATGGATCCCGCCAGTTATCCGCAGTGGGCGCAACAAATGATCGAGGACTGCCGTGAAAGCAAGCGGCGGGTGGTCGAGCACGAATTCTATCAGCGCCTGCGCGATGGCCAACTGAGGCCGGCGACCATTCGCCAGTACCTGATTGGCGGCTGGCCGGTGGTCGAGCAATTCTCCTTGTACATGGCGCACAACCTGACCAAGACCCGCTTCGCCCGCCATCCCGGCGAAGACATGGCGCGGCGTTGGTTGATGCGCAATATCCGCGTCGAGCTCAACCATGCTGATTACTGGGTGCACTGGTGCCACGCCCATGGCGTCACCCTGGGGGATCTGCAGGCGCAGGACGTGCCGCCTGAGCTCAATGGCCTGAACGATTGGTGCTGGCGGGTGTGCGCCACCGAGTCGCTGGCCATTGCCATGGCGGCGACCAACTATGCCATCGAGGGTGCGACCGGGGAGTGGTCGGCGGTGGTGTGTGCGGATGATACCTATGCCCAGGGCTTCCCTGAAGAGACCCGCAAGCGCGCCATGAAGTGGCTGAAGATGCATGCCCAGTATGACGATGCGCATCCGTGGGAGGCGCTGGAGATCATTTGCACGCTGGTCGGGGAGAATCCGACCCCGCTGTTGCGCGCTGAGCTACGTCGGGCGGTGTGCAAGAGCTATGACTGCATGTACCTGTTCCTGGAGCGCTGCATGCAGCTGGAGCAGCGTCAGGCAGGGCGGACTTGGTTGGGCTTGGCGGCGGGCTGAGTCGCTGCCATCGCCATCGCGGGGCAAGCCCGCTCCCACGCAAGGAGAGGTAGTTTGCGTGGGAGCGTGCTTGCTTGCTCCCACGCCAAGCTAGGTAGGCCGCGTGGGAGCGGGCTTGCCCCGCGATAGCGTCGCTACAGGCGCAGGCCAGCTTACTGGGCGTTCAGCGCCTGCCCATTCACATCCTTGCTATCCGGCCCCATCAGGTACAGATACACCGGCATGATCTCTTCAGGCAGCGGATTATCCTGCGGATTCTCGCTCGGATAGGCCAGCGCGCGCATGGCGGTGCGGGTTGCCCCTGGGTTGATGCTGTTGGAGCGTACCGGCGCCACGTTTTCCAGCTCGTCGGCCAGGGTCTGCATCAGCCCTTCGGTAGCGAACTTCGACACCCCGTACGCCCCCCAGTAAGCCCGGCCCTTACGGCCAACGCTGCTGGAGGTGAACACCACCGAAGCATCCTCGGACAGCTTGAGCAGCGGCAGCAGGGTGCTGGTGAGCATGAACGTGGCATTGACGTTGATGTGCATCACGCGCATGAAGTTGTCACCCGACAGCTGCTCCAGCGGGGTGCGTGGGCCGATGATCGAGGCATTGTTGAGCAGGCCGTCGAGGCGACCAAACTCTTTCTCGATCATCACCGCCAGCTCGTCGTACTGGTGGGGCAGGGCAGTTTCCAGGTTGAACGGGACCGCTACGGGCTCAGGGTGGCCGGCGGCCACAATTTCATCATAGACCTGATTGAGGTTGGCTTCGGTCTTGCCCAGCAGCAGGACGGTGGCGCCAAGGGCGGCGTAGGCCTTGGCGGCAGCGGCGCCGATGCCACGGCCAGCGCCGGTGACCAGGATGACCCGGCCTTTGAGCAGGTCGGGGCGGGCGGTGTAGTCGAACATGAGCTCTGTCCTTTGAATTCAGTAGGGCCGCACATCTGCGTGGGAGCGGGCTTGCCCCGCGATAGCATCCTGGCGGACAAGCCCGCTCCCATCCAGCTCGCGAATCCCTTTAAGAGTAATCAGCAGCCGCAAAGCGCGCTGTCGAGCACCTTGCGCAGCTCCAGCGGGTGGTCCACCACCACGTCTGCACCCCAATTGTTGGGGTTGTCCTGAGGATGAATATAGCCATAGCGCACTGCCGCCGTACGGGTGCCGGCGTCGCGGCCAGACTCGATGTCGCGCAGGTCATCGCCGACGAACAAGACGCTGGCCGGGTCCAGGTCCAGGGTCTTGCAGGCCAAGATCAGCGGCTCAGGGTCAGGCTTGCTGTTCTTCACATGGTCCGGGCAGATCAGCAACGCCGAACGCTCGGCCAGGCCCAGGCGCTGCATGATCGGCTCAGCGAAGCGCACCGGCTTGTTGGTCACCACGCCCCAGATCAGGCCGCCTTTTTCGATGTCGGCCAACAGCTCGCCCATGCCATCGAACAGCTTGCTGTGCACGGCACAATCTCGCTGATAGCGCTCGAGGAACTCCAGGCGCAGGGCCTCGAAGCCTTCGGCTTGCGGGTCCATGGCAAAGGTCGCAGCGACCATCGCCCGGGCGCCGCCGGAGATCACGTCGCGGATCAGTTTGTCGTCAATGGCAGGCAGGCCGCGCTCGGCGAGCATGGCCTGGCAGATGGCGATGAAGTCCGGCGCGGTGTCTAGCAGCGTGCCGTCCATGTCGAAGAGTACTGCTCGCAAACGCATGCTCATTCCTCGCGCAGGGTCTGGATCATGTAGTTGACGTCAACGTCGCTGCACAGCTTGTAGTGCTTGGTCAGCGGGTTGTAGGTCAGGCCGATGATGTCTTTGACTTCCAGGCCGGCCACGCGGCTCCAGGCGCCGAGCTCCGACGGGCGGATGAATTTCTTGAAGTCGTGGGTGCCGCGCGGGAGCATCTTGAGGATGTACTCGGCGCCGATGATCGCCAGCAGGTAGGCCTTGGGGTTGCGGTTGATGGTGGAGAAGAACACCTGGCCGCCCGGCTTGACCATGCGGTAGCAGGCGCGGATTACCGACGATGGGTCGGGCACGTGCTCGAGCATCTCAAGGCAGGTGACCACGTCGAACTGCTCGGGCATTTCTTCTGCCAGGGCCTCGGCGGTGATCTGCCGGTATTCGACTTCGACGCCCGATTCCAGCTGGTGCAACTGGGCCACCGCCAGCGGCGCTTCGCCCATGTCGATGCCGGTGACGGTGGCGCCGCGCTGGGCCATGGCTTCGCTGAGGATACCGCCGCCGCAGCCGACGTCGAGTACCTTTTTGCCGGCCAGGCTGACGCGTTCATCGATCCAGTTCACGCGCAGCGGGTTGATGTCGTGCAGCGGCTTGAACTCGCTCTCGCGGTCCCACCAGCGGTGAGCCAGGGCCTCGAATTTGGCGATTTCGGCGTGGTCGACGTTGCTCATTGAACAAATCCTCTGAATCTTCGATGAAAGGTGTCACAGGGCGGCAGCCGCAGCTGCCGGCCAGTCATTCTTTGCCTGCGATGCGCGCGCCCCAGGTGCGGGCCATGGCGGTCAGAGCCGTTTCGTCCATGCGCGTCAGGCGGCGCTCGTCGAGCAGTTGCTCGCCGGCCACCCAAACGTGCCGCGCGCAGTCGCGGCTGGTGGCGTAGATCAATTGTGATACCGGGTCGTGGACCGGCTGCTGGGCCAGGCCCGACAGGTCGAAGGCCACCAGGTCTGCAGCCTTGCCCACCTCCAGTGAACCGATGCGCGCTTCCAACCCCAGGGCGCGGGCGCCGTTGAGGGTAGCCATGCGCAGCGCGCGGTGAGCATCCAGCGCCGCCGCAGAGCCAGCGACCGCCTTGGCCAGCAGGGCGGCGGTGCGAGTCTCGCCAAGCAGGTCCAGGTCGTTGTTGCTGGCTGCACCATCGGTGCCTACCGCGACATTGACCCCAGCCTGCCACAGGCGCTCGACCGGGCAGAAGCCGCTGGCCAGCTTGAGGTTGGACTCCGGGCAGTGGATCACGCTGGTGTTGCTTTCTACCAGTAGCGCCAGATCGTCGTCGCTGATCTGGGTCATGTGCACCGCTTGCAGGTTGGGGCCCAGCAGGCCCAGCCGAGCCAGCCGGGCCAACGGCCGCTCGCCATGCTCGGCCACGGCCTGCTCGACCTCGCTGGCGGTTTCGTGGATATGCATGTGCAGCGGGGCATCCAGCTGGTCGGCAATCACCCGGATCTTCTCCAGGTTCTGGTCATTGACCGTATACGGCGCGTGCGGGCCGAGGGCGATGGTGATGCGCGGGTGATGGCGCAGATCGCCGAACAGCTCGATGGCCAGGTGCAGGCCTTCGTCTGGCGTGCGTGCGCCAGGGATCGGGAAGTCCAGCAACGGCACCGCCACCTGGGCGCGGATGCCGCTACGGTGGACCCGGTCGCAGGCCTCGCGGGGGTAGAAATACATGTCGGCGAAGCAGGTGATGCCGCCTTTGAGCTGCTCGGCGATGGCCAGGTCAGTGCCATCACGGACGAACCCCTCATCGACCCAACGCCCCTCGGCTGGCCAGATGTGCTCGTGCAGCCAGGTCATCAAGGGCAAGTCGTCAGCCAGACCGCGGAACAACGTCATGGCGGCGTGGCCATGGGCGTTGACCAGGCCAGGGCAGAGCAGGCAATCGGGCAGCTCGCGCACCTCGTTGGCGGCCGGTGCGCGCTCGCGCGGGCCGATCCAGGTGATCAGGCCGTCGCGCAGGCCCAGGGCATGGCCTTCCAGTACTACCCCGGCCGGTTCCACAGGTACCAGCCAAGCCGGCACCAGCAGCAGGTCTAGGGGAGTGGAGGGCGTGGGCATGCGTGGGCTACCTGCAACGTTTGGGCGGAACGCGCAGTATACCCGAGCGCCCGCGGCTGAGGCTCGCTATAATCGCCGCCTTTTGATCACCGAACGACGGGGAGAGGCGATGCGCGAGCGACTTTTGGCGGCGGAGAAGGTGACCGGCATCCAGTGGCGTGACGGCACCCTGCATCTGCTCGACCAGCGCCTGTTGCCGTCGCAAGAGCACTGGCTGGCTTGCACCGATGTAGCCGACGTGGTCAAGGCGATCCAGGGCATGGCGGTGCGTGGCGCGCCAGCGATTGGCATCAGCGCCGCCTACGGCCTGGTGCTGGCCCTGCGCGATCGGCTGGCCGAGGATGACGACTGGGAAATGGCCCTGGAGGAGGATTTTCTCGCCCTGGCCGAGTCGCGCCCGACCGCCGCCAACCTGTTCTGGTCGCTCAATCGCATGCGTGATCGCCTGCAGCGCCTGCGCCCGGATGAAGACGTGCTGGCGGTAATGGAAGCTGAAGCCGTGGCGATCCATGAGAGCGACCGTGAAGCCAACCTGACCATGGCTCAGTACGGCATCGAGCAGATCCGTCGCCATCAGGGCAATGAGCAGACCCTGCTCACCCACGGCAATGCCGGGGCCTTGGCCAGCGGCGGCTTTGGCACGGCGCTGGGGGTGATTCGCGCAGCCTTCCTCGAAGGGATGGTCGAGCGCGTGTATGTCGGCGAAACCCGCCCTTGGTTGCAGGGTTCGCGCCTGACTACCTGGGAGCTGGCCCACGAAGGCATCCCGGCGACGCTCTGCGCGGATTCGGCAATGGCCCACCTGATGAAGGTCAAGGGCATCACCTGGGTGGTGGTCGGCGCCGACTGCATCGCTGCCAATGGCGATGTGGCCAGCAAGATCGGCACTTACCAGATGGCGGTGGCGGCAATGCACCACGGCGTGCGCTTCATGGTCGTGGCACCGAGCACCAGCATCGACCTGAACCTGGCGACGGGGGATGACATTCCGCTGGAAGAGCGCGATGCCGACGAGTTGCTGGATGTCGCGGCCAGCCGCTTTGCCGCGGAGGTGGAGGTGTTCAATCCGGTGTTCGACGTGACCCCGGCGGACCTGGTCGATGTGATCGTGACCGAAAAAGGCATCGTCGAGCGGCCAGACACCGCCAAGCTTGCCCAATTGATGTGCCGCAAGCGTCTGCACTGAAACCGGTCTGGAGCGGGGCGTGGGAGCGGGCTTGCCCCGCGATGGGAGTGGCTGCGGGCCTGCAGATTTCACGAATTAGCGACAACCTGCCATATCTCCCATCGGCACCGCCTTTGTGATACCATCCGGCAGTTTCCAAGGCCGCCCATTGAGGTGGTCTTCATTGCGCAGATCCAAGGCACAACCTATTGATTTGTCGTAAGTCGTCGCACCACTGTGCGCTGCGGCGACGAGCTTCGTTCGTCCTTGATGGACTTGGACGAGGTTTCACCAGAAAAAGGAATCAGGCTTCTCATGGGCGAACTGGCCAAAGAAATCCTCCCGGTCAATATCGAAGACGAACTGAGACAGTCTTACCTCGACTACGCGATGAGCGTGATTGTCGGGCGTGCACTGCCCGATGCGCGTGACGGCTTGAAACCCGTGCATCGCCGCGTTCTCTATGCGATGAGCGAGCTGGGCAACGACTGGAACAAACCGTACAAGAAGTCCGCCCGTGTGGTCGGTGACGTCATCGGTAAGTACCACCCGCACGGCGACACTGCGGTCTACGACACCATCGTGCGTATGGCCCAGCCGTTCTCGCTGCGCTACCTGCTGGTCGACGGTCAGGGCAACTTCGGTTCGGTCGACGGCGATAACGCCGCGGCCATGCGATACACCGAAGTGCGCATGACCAAGCTGGCTCACGAGCTGCTGGCCGACCTGCATAAAGAAACGGTCGACTGGGTGCCCAACTATGACGGCACCGAGCAGATCCCGGCGGTCATGCCAACGCGGATTCCCAACCTGCTGGTCAACGGTTCCAGCGGTATCGCCGTGGGCATGGCGACCAACATCCCGCCGCACAACCTCGGCGAGGTCATCGACGGCTGCCTGGCGCTGATCGACAACTCGGAAATCACCATCGATGAGCTGATGCAGTTCATCCCTGGCCCTGACTTCCCAACGGCCGGCCTGATCAATGGCCGCTCCGGCATCATCGAGGCCTATCGCACCGGCCGTGGCCGCATCTATATGCGCGCCCGCTCCGAGATCGAAGACATCGACAAGGTCGGTGGTCGCCAGCAGATCGTCATCACCGAGCTGCCGTACCAGCTGAACAAGGCCCGTCTGATCGAGAAGATCGCCGAGCTGGTCAAAGAGAAGAAGCTCGAAGGCATCACCGAGCTGCGCGATGAGTCCGACAAGGACGGCATGCGCATCGTCATCGAGCTGCGTCGCGGCGAAGTGCCGGAGGTGATCCTCAACAACCTCTATGCCCAGACCCAGCTGCAAAGCGTATTCGGCATCAACATCGTCGCCCTGATCGACGGTCGTCCGCGCCTGCTCAACCTCAAGGACCTGCTCGAAGCGTTTGTCCGTCACCGCCGTGAAGTGGTGACCCGTCGTACCGTATTCGAGCTGCGCAAGGCCCGTGAACGTGGCCATATCCTTGAAGGCCAGGCGGTTGCGCTGTCCAACATCGACCCGGTCATCGCCCTGATCAAGGCCTCGCCGACCCCGTCCGAAGCCAAGGAAGCCCTGGTGACCACGCCTTGGGAGTCCAGCGCTGTGCAGGTCATGGTCGAGCGTGCCGGTGCCGATGCCTGCCGTCCGGAAGACCTCGATCCGCAATACGGCATGCGCGACGGCAAGTACTTCCTGTCGCCGGAACAGGCCCAGGCCATTCTTGACCTGCGCCTGCACCGCCTGACCGGTCTTGAGCACGAGAAGCTGCTGGCCGAGTACCAAGAGATTCTCGACCAGATCGGCGAGCTGATCCGCATCCTTAGCAGCGCCGAGCGCCTGATGGAAGTGATCCGCGAAGAGCTCGAAGCGATCCGCGCCGAATACGGCGATGTGCGCCGCACCGAAATCCTCGATGCCCGTCACGACCTCAGCTACGGCGACATGATCCCGGAAGAAGAGCGCGTGGTGACCATCTCCCACGGTGGTTATGCCAAGACCCAGCCGTTGTCCGCCTACCAGGCCCAGCGCCGTGGCGGTAAAGGCAAGTCGGCTACCGGCGTCAAGGACGAGGACTACATCGAGCACCTGCTGGTCGCCAACAGCCACGCCACCCTGTTGCTGTTCTCCAGCAAGGGCAAGGTGTACTGGCTCAAGACCTACGACATTCCCGAAGCGTCCCGCGCTGCCCGGGGGCGTCCGCTGGTCAACCTGCTGCCGCTGGAGGAGGGTGAAGGTATCACCGCCATGCTGCAGATCGACCTCGAAGCCCTGCAGCAGAGCGCTGGCGTCGATGAAGACATCGACGATGCCGACGACACCGTGCTCGAAGGCGAGGTGGTCGAGCCAGAAGAAATCGACGAAGAAGACGGCGACACGCCGGAACTGGTCGCCGAACCGACTGGCGCCTACATCTTCATGGCTACCGCTTCGGGTACCGTCAAGAAGACCCCGCTGGTGCAGTTCGCACGTCCGCGCTCCAATGGCCTGATCGCCCTGAAGCTCAAGGAAGGTGACACCCTGATCGCCGCGGCCATCACCGACGGCGCCAAGGAAGTCATGATGTTCTCCGACGCTGGCAAGGTGATTCGCTTCGCTGAGAGCGTGGTCCGTGAAATGGGCCGTACCGCACGCGGCGTGCGTGGCATGAAGCTGGGCAAAGGCCAGCGGATCATCTCGATGCTGATCCCTGAGTCCGGCGCGCAGATCCTCACCGCCTCCGAGCGTGGCTTCGGCAAGCGCACTCCGCTGTCCAAGTTCCCGCGTCGCGGCCGTGGTGGCCAGGGCGTGATCGCCATGGGTACCAAGGGGCGCAACGGTCTGTTGATCGGGGCGATCCAGGTCCAGGAAGGTGAAGAGATCATGCTGATCTCCGACCAGGGCACGTTGGTGCGTACCCGGGTGGGCGAGGTCTCCAGCCTGGGTCGTAACACCCAGGGTGTGACCTTGATCAAGCTGGCCAGCGACGAGACCCTGGTGGGGCTCGAGCGGATCCAGGAGCCTTCCGAAGACCTCGATGAGCTGATCGAGGGCGAAGAGGGCGTCGAGATCGACGCGGTGGACGCGGCTGATGACGATGCCGGCGCCGCCGAAGAGGCGCCTCAGGAATAACACAGCGCAACAACCCGGCGGGGCGACTATGGTCGCCCCGCTTACTGAACAGAGCAGAGCGAGAGTGGATGTGAGCAAACGAGCCTTTAACTTCTGCGCAGGCCCTGCTGCGCTTCCTGACGCTGTCCTGCAGCGCGCCCAGGCTGAAATGCTGGACTGGCGTGGCAAGGGCTTGTCGGTGATGGAGATGAGCCATCGCAGCGACGACTACGTGGCCATCGCTGAAAAGGCCGAGCAAGACCTGCGTGACCTGCTGTCCGTCCCCTCCAACTACAAAGTCCTGTTCCTGCAGGGTGGTGCCAGCCAGCAGTTTGCCGAGATTCCGCTGAACCTGCTGCCGGAAACCGGCACTGCCGACTACGTCGAAACCGGCATCTGGTCGAAAAAGGCCATCGAAGAAGCGCGCCGCTTCGGCAACATCAATGTCGCTGCCAGCGCCAAGGGCTACGACTACCTGGCTATTCCAGGCCAGAACGAATGGAACCTGACCAAGAACGCCGCATACGTCCACTATGCTTCCAACGAAACCATCGGCGGCCTGCAGTTTGACTGGGTGCCCGCGACTGGAGACGTTCCGCTGGTGGTCGACATGTCGTCCGACATCCTCTCGCGTCCGATCAACGTTGCCGACTACGGCCTGATCTACGCCGGCGCGCAGAAGAACATCGGCCCAAGCGGCCTGGTCGTGGTGATCGTGCGCGAAGACCTGCTCGGTCGCGCCCGCAGCAGCTGCCCGACCATGCTCGACTACAAGGTTTCGGCCGACAACGGCTCGATGTACAACACCCCGGCGACTTATTCCTGGTATCTCTCGGGCCTGGTGTTCGAGTGGCTCAAGGAGCAGGGCGGCGTCGAAGCCATGGAAGCGCGCAACCGCGCCAAGAAAGACCGTCTGTACGGCTTCATCGATGCCAGCGACTTCTACACCAACCCGATCAGCGTCAACGCCCGTTCGTGGATGAACGTACCGTTCCGCCTGGCTGACGAGCGCCTGGACAAGGCCTTCCTTGCCGGTGCTGACGCGCGCGGCCTGCTCAACCTCAAGGGGCACCGTTCGGTCGGCGGCATGCGTGCCTCGATCTACAACGCCTTGGGTCTGGACGCCGTTGAAGCGCTGGTCGGCTACATGGCCGAATTCGAGAAGGAGCACGCTTGATGGCCGAGCAGGAACTCAAGGCGCTGCGCGTGCGCATCGACAGCCTCGACGAGAAAATCCTCGAGCTGATCAGCGAGCGTGCCCGCTGCGCCCAGGAAGTGGCCAAGGTCAAGACCGCCACCCTGGCCGAAGGCGAGAAGCCGGTGTTCTATCGCCCTGAGCGCGAAGCAGCTGTGCTCAAGCGCGTCATGGAGCGCAACAAGGGGCCGCTGGGTAACGAAGAGATGGCGCGGCTGTTCCGCGAAATCATGTCCTCGTGCCTGGCCCTGGAAGAGCCGCTCAAGGTCGCCTACCTCGGCCCTGAAGGCACCTTCACCCAGGCGGCGGCGATGAAGCACTTTGGTCACGCCGTGATCAGCAAGCCGATGGCGGCGATCGACGAAGTGTTCCGCGAAGTGGCAGCTGGCGCCGTCAACTTCGGCGTAGTGCCGGTGGAGAACTCCACCGAAGGTGCGGTCAGCCACACCCTCGACAGCTTCCTCGAGCACGACATGGTCATCTGCGGTGAAGTCGAGCTGCGTATTCACCATCACCTGTTGGTCGGCGAGAACACCAAGACCGATAGCATCACCCGCATCTACTCCCACGCCCAGTCGCTGGCCCAGTGCCGCAAGTGGCTGGACGCCCATTACCCGAATGTCGAGCGCGTGGCGGTATCGAGCAACGCCGAGGCGGCCAAGCGAGTCAAGGGAGAGTGGAACTCGGCAGCGATCGCCGGTGATATGGCGGCCAACCTGTATGGTTTGACCCGCCTGGCGGAGAAGATCGAAGACCGTCCGGACAACTCCACGCGGTTCTTGATGATCGGCAGCCAGGAAGTCCCGCCGACCGGCGACGACAAGACCTCGATCATTGTCTCGATGAGCAACAAGCCCGGTGCGCTGCATGAGCTTTTGGTGCCGTTCCATGACAATGGCATCGACCTGACTCGCATCGAGACTCGTCCGTCGCGTAGCGGCAAGTGGACGTACGTGTTCTTCATCGACTTCGTGGGTCATCACCGCGACCCGCTGATCAAGGCGGTGCTGGAGAAGATCAGCCAGGAAGCCGTTGCGCTGAAAGTGCTGGGCTCGTACCCGAAGGCGGTACTCTGAGGTTGGTCTGTGAGATTGCCGGGGCTGCTGCGCAGCCCATCGCGGGGCGAGCCCGCTCCCACGGGTGTTTCAGCGCAAGTCCCGTGGGAGCGGGCTTGCCCCGCGATGGGCTAGGCATTCGTCCTGATCGATCTCACCAGCTGGCATGGTTTCATCCGGCAACGTTGCCGTTCTGACAGGGTTCGCACTCGTGGTTGATGTGGTAGCAAACAAATCCGCGCCGATTATCGGTCGCCTGGTAGTCGTCGGCCTCGGCCTGATCGGCGGCTCGTTCGCCAAGGGCCTGCGCGAAAGCGGCCTGTGCCGTGAAGTGGTCGGTGTCGATCTCGACGCACCCTCACGCAAACAGGCAGTAGCGCTAGGCGTGGTCGACCGCTGCGAAGAAGACTTGGCGACCGCCTGCGTCGGCGCCGACGTCATCCAGCTGGCCGTGCCAATCCTGGCCATGGAAAAAGTCCTCGCGCGCCTGGCCCAGCTCGATCTCGGCGATGCGGTCATCACCGATGTCGGCAGCGCCAAGTGCAACGTGGTGCGCGCCGCCCGCGAAGTGCTCGGTGCGTCCCTGCCGCGCTTCGTCCCCGGTCACCCGATAGCCGGCTCCGAGCAGAGCGGGGTGGAGGCGTCCAATGCGACGCTGTTCCGCCGCCATAAAGTCATCCTCACGCCTCTGGCTGAAACCGACCCTGCCGCGCTGGCGCTGGTCGATCGCCTCTGGCGTGCGCTGGATGCAGATGTCGAGCACATGCCGGTGGAGCGCCACGACGAAGTGCTGGCCGCCACCAGTCACCTGCCGCACCTGCTGGCGTTTGGCCTGGTCGACTCGCTGGCCAAGCGCAATGAAAACCTCGAGATCTTCCGGTACGCTGCGGGAGGCTTCCGCGATTTCACGAGAATCGCCGGTAGCGACCCGATCATGTGGCACGACATCTTCCTCGCCAACCGCGAAGCTGTCCTGCGCACCCTTGATACATTTCGTAGCGACCTCGACGCCTTGCGCGACGCGGTCGATGCAGGGGACGGGCACCAGTTGCTGGGTGTGTTCACCCGTGCTCGGGTTGCCCGCGAGCATTTCAGTAAAATCTTGGCCCGTCGGGCCTATGTGGACGCTATGAACGCCAACGATCTGATTTTCCTGGCCCAACCTGGTGGCCGCGTGTCCGGACGGATCCGCGTTCCAGGCGACAAGTCGATTTCCCATCGCTCGATCATGCTCGGCTCGCTGGCCGAAGGCACCACCGAGGTCGAAGGCTTCCTCGAAGGCGAGGACGCCCTGGCGACCCTGCAGGCCTTCCGCGACATGGGTGTGGTCATCGAAGGCCCCAACCATGGTCGGGTGACCATTCATGGCGTCGGCCTGCATGGCCTCAAGCCGCCGCCTGGGCCGATCTATGTCGGCAACTCCGGCACCTCGATGCGCCTGCTCTCCGGCCTGCTGGCCGGTCAGCCGTTCGACGTGACCATGACCGGCGACGCTTCGCTGTCCAAGCGCCCGATGAACCGCGTGGCCAACCCGCTGCGTGAGATGGGCGCCGTGGTCGAGACCGGCCCGGACGGCCGTCCACCGCTGACCATTCGCGGCGGGCAAAAGCTCAAGGCGCTGACCTACACGCTGCCGATGGCCAGTGCCCAGGTCAAATCCTGCCTGCTGCTGGCAGGTCTGTACGCCGAAGGCAAGACCACCGTCACCGAGCCTGCGCCGACCCGTGACCATACCGAGCGCATGCTGCGCGGCTTTGGCTATGCCGTTGAGTCCAACGGCCCGGTCGCCTCGCTGCAGGCTGGCGGCAAGCTGACGGCAACCCGCATCGAAGTCCCGGCAGATATCTCTTCGGCGGCGTTCTTCCTGGTCGCGGCGTCGATTGCCGAGGGTTCCGAGCTGGTGCTGGAGCACGTTGGCATCAATCCGACCCGTACCGGCGTGATCGACATCCTGCGCCTGATGGGCGGCGACATCACTCTGGAAAACCAGCGTGAAGTTGGCGGCGAGCCCGTGGCTGACCTGCGCGTGCGCGGGGCCAAGCTCAAAGGTATCGAGATCCCTGAAGAGCTGGTGCCGCTGGCCATCGACGAATTCCCCGTGCTGTTCGTCGCCGCTGCCTGCGCCGAAGGGCGCACCATCCTGCGTGGCGCCGAAGAGCTGCGGGTCAAGGAATCGGACCGTATCCAGGTCATGGCTGACGGCCTGATCACCCTGGGCGTGAAGTGCGAACCGACCCCGGACGGCATCATCATCGACGGCGGCCCGATCGGCGGCGGCGAAGTGCATGGCCACGGCGACCACCGTATCGCCATGGCCTTCAGCGTTGCCTCGCTGCGCGCCACTGCGCCGGTACGCATCCATGATTGCGCCAACGTCGCCACCTCGTTCCCGAACTTCCTCGCCCTGTGCGCCGAAGTTGGCATCCGCGTCGCGCAAGAGGCTCAATCGTGAATTCGCAAGCCCCCGTCATCACCATCGACGGACCTAGCGGTTCGGGTAAAGGTACCGTAGCCGGACTGCTCGCCCGCGAGCTCGGCTGGCGCCTGCTCGACTCCGGTGCGCTGTACCGGTTGCTGGCGTTCAACGCCAGCAACCACGGCGTCGACCTGACCAACGAAGAGCTGCTCAAGGCCCTGGCCGCCCATCTGGATGTGCAGTTCATCGCGGCTGAACCCGGTAAGCTGCAACAGATCATCCTTGAGGGTGAAGATGTCAGCAATGTCATCCGCACCGAGACAGTCGGCGCCGGCGCCTCGATGGTGGCTTCGCTGCCGGCAGTGCGTGAAGCCTTGCTGCAGCGCCAGCGCGCCTTCCGCGAAGCCCCCGGGTTGATCGCCGATGGCCGTGACATGGGCACCGTGGTGTTCCCCGATGCGCCCTTGAAAGTGTTCCTCACCGCCAGCGCGGAGGAACGCGCTCGACGCCGCTATTTGCAGTTGAAGGGCAAGGGTGAAGATGTTAGTCTGGCGAGTCTCCTGGATGAGATACGTGCGCGCGATGAGCGTGACACCCAGCGTGCAGTGGCCCCGCTCAAGCCGGCGGCCGATGCGATTCAGCTGGACTCGACAGAGTTGTCCATCGAGCAGGTGTTGCAACGCATCAGAAGTGAGCTCGCCCTTCGCGATCTCATTTGATGACAGGAAGGCAGGCAGGGGCACCAGTCAACGTCCTGCCCGCTTTCCTTTACATAACGAAACCCACATTGTCTGGAATGTGGCTAGGGGCGTTTCCTTCGCCCAAATCTACAGGAATTAAAATGAGCGAAAGCTTTGCAGAACTCTTTGAAGAAAGCCTGAAAACCCTCAATCTTCAGCCGGGTGCGATCATCACCGGTATCGTTGTCGACATCGACGGCGACTGGGTTACCGTACACGCTGGCCTGAAGTCCGAGGGCGTCATCCCGCTCGAGCAGTTCTACAACGAAGCTGGCGAGCTGACCATCAAGGTCGGTGACGAAGTTCACGTTGCGCTGGACGCGGTCGAAGACGGCTTTGGCGAAACCAAACTGTCCCGTGAAAAAGCCAAGCGCGCCGAGTGCTGGATTGTTCTGGAAGCAGCTTTCGCCGCCGAAGAAGTGGTCAAGGGCGTTATCAACGGTAAGGTTAAAGGCGGCTTCACTGTCGACGTTAACGGTATCCGTGCGTTCCTGCCAGGTTCCCTGGTTGATGTCCGCCCAGTGCGCGACACCACCCACCTCGAAGGCAAAGAGCTGGAATTCAAGGTCATCAAGCTGGACCAGAAGCGCAACAACGTCGTTGTTTCGCGTCGCAGCGTCCTGGAAGCCGAGAACAGCGCCGAGCGCGAAGCCCTGCTGGAAACCCTGCAGGAAGGCCAGCAAGTCAAAGGTATCGTCAAGAACCTCACCGACTACGGCGCATTCGTGGACCTGGGCGGTATCGACGGCCTGCTGCACATCACCGACATGGCTTGGAAGCGTATCAAGCACCCGTCGGAAATCGTCAACGTTGGCGATGAAGTTGATGTTCGCGTCCTGAAGTTCGACCGTGAGCGCAACCGCGTTTCCCTGGGTCTGAAGCAAATGGGCGAAGATCCGTGGGTCGCTATCACTGCACGCTACCCAGAAGGTACTCGCGTACAGGCTCGCGTTACCAACCTGACCGACTACGGCTGCTTCGCTGAGCTGGAAGAAGGCGTTGAAGGTCTGGTACACGTTTCCGAAATGGACTGGACCAACAAAAACATCCACCCGTCGAAAGTCGTTCAGGTTGGCGACGAAGTGGAAGTTATGGTTCTGGACATCGACGAAGAGCGTCGTCGTATCTCCCTGGGCATCAAGCAGTGCAAGTCCAATCCATGGGAAGACTTCTCCGGCCAGTTCAACAAGGGTGACAAGATCACCGGTACCATCAAGTCGATCACCGACTTCGGTATCTTCATTGGTCTGGACGGCGGCATCGACGGTCTGGTTCACCTGTCCGACATCTCCTGGAACGAAACCGGCGAAGAAGCCGTACGTCGTTTCAAGAAGGGCGACGAGCTGGAAACCGTCATCCTGTCGGTCGATCCAGAGCGCGAGCGCATCTCCCTGGGTATCAAGCAACTGGAAGACGATCCGTTCTCCAACTTCGTTGCTGTGAACGACAAGGGTGCAATCGTTAAGGGTATCGTCAAAGAAGTTGACGCCAAAGGCGCCATCGTTACCCTGGCCGACGACATCGAAGCCACTCTGAAAGCTTCCGAAATCAGCCGTGACCGCGTCGAAGACGCCCGTAACGTCCTGAAGGAAGGCGAAGAGATCGAAGCTAAGATCATCAGCGTCGACCGTAAGTCCCGCGTTATCAGCCTGTCGATCAAATCGAAAGACGACGCTGAAGAGCGCGAAGCTATCCAGAGCCTGAAAGCGGCTCCAGAAGCTGCTGCCGACACCACCATGGCTGCGCTGCTGCGCGAAGCAATGGCCAAGCAGAACTGAGTTCTGTTTGATCGGTAAAAGAAGGGCGACTTAGGTCGCCCTTTTTTATTGCCCGTCTTTTAAGCCCCTCTCTCCCGCCGAGGACTGGCACTCATCGCCTAGGAGATCACTTAGCCCTTGCGGGCTGCGCTGCCGCGCAGGGAGCAGGTTCCAGCGTGGGAGCGGGCTTGCCCCGCGATAGCGCTTAATCAGGCAATGATGTCGACCCTGCTAATGCCAGTGCCGGCCAGGCTCGCCTACAGCAGTTGTATATGCCTTAAGCGCGCTGTAGGCATTGCCTTGGCTGCGAGGCAGCCCCAGAGGCCCTAACCCCAGCATACCCGTGTGAGCACCCCACGCCCCAGCACTGTGCGCACCCTCATCTCCCACTGCACCAATCTTGAATTTTTTTATTAAGTCAAGAACCGCCCTGTTCAAATCCCCCAGAGCGTGCTACAAACTGGTTAAGCAATGATCTAGCTGCTTGATAACGAAGGGAAAAATATGACGAAGTCGGAGCTGATCGAACGTATTGTCACCCATCAAGGGCTGCTCTCGTCCAAGGACGTCGAGCTGGCCATCAAGACCATGCTTGAGCAGATGTCGCAATGCCTGGCCACTGGCGATCGCATCGAGATCCGTGGGTTTGGCAGCTTCTCTCTGCACTATCGCGCTCCCCGGGTAGGGCGCAACCCCAAGACTGGCCAGTCGGTGAGCCTCGAAGGCAAGTTCGTGCCGCACTTCAAACCGGGCAAAGAGCTGCGTGACCGGGTCAATGAAGAAGAGCATGAGGTCCACACCTGATTAGGGAAGGAACAGACTGATGCGTAATCTCAAGCGCGCCCTGGCGGCGTTGTTCGTTCTGCTGCTGGCGGCCGTGGTGCTGTTCTTCGTGCTGGAAAATCAGCAAGCGGTCTCACTGGTGTTGTTCGGTTGGGCGGCGCCTGCGGTGCCGGTTGCGGTACTGGTGCTGGCTGCCCTGGTCGTCGGCCTGGCGGTCGGGCCTTTGCTCGGTGCTTATGGGGTGATGCGCAGCAAGCGCAAAATTCGCGCCTCAGCCCGTCAGGCGGCCGTGGCAGGCAACTAACAGGCGATTCCTACAAGTGCAGCCAATTTTTTCGATTGGCAGGCCGCGCCCAGAATGAAGTAATAGCGCCCTTCATTTTTCTGGCCCGCAAAGGTGTCGCTCGCATGGAATACCCTTTCCTGTCGCACCACGGTGGCACCCGAGGCGTCACCGGCTCCTGCCACCAGCTGCACCTTGATCCCCATACCAGCCTGCTGGTCGATTGTGGGCTCGAGCAAGGTAGTGATGCAGCCCCAGGCGCCGAATTAGCGCCGCTGGGGTTTTCCATCGAGGGTATTCAAGCCCTCATCGTCACGCACGTACACCTGGATCACGTCGGCCGAATCCCTGCCTTATTAGCGGCCGGCTATCGCGGCCCAATCCTGTGTAGCGAGCCCTCTGCAAAACTGCTCCCCCTGGTGCTGGAAGATGCCTACAGGCTCGCCGTCAGCAGCGAGCCTGGGCACGTTGCGCGATACCTGGAGTTACTCGAAAGCCTCGTTACGCCATTGTCATTTGCTCAGTGGCACAACCTGGTCGAAGCTGATGGCCTGGTGTGTCGCATCCGCCTGCAGCGGGCTGGGCACCTGCTCGGTTCCGCTTATGTCGAATGCGATGTGCAGCGGGCAGGTCAAGTGGGCAGCACGCGTATCGTGTTCTCGGGCGATCTGGGTGCGCCTAACAACCCGCTGTTACGGCCCGTTCAACCACCTGAGCGCGCAGACCTGTTGGTGCTGGAAAGCACCTATGGCGACCGCCTGCACCCTGATCGTAGTGAGCGACAGCAACGCTTGGAAGCCGCGATCGATCGCGCGCTCGCCGATCAAGGCGCCATCCTCATACCCGCGTTCAGTCTTGGTCGTACGCAGGAACTGCTGTATGAGCTGGAAGACATTCTGCATCGCAAAGGCTTGCTCAGTGCAGGGGGCGAGATCAAGGGTAATGACGCCCTCATCTGGTCGCGACTGCCGATCATCCTCGACTCGCCACTGGCCCTGCGCATCACTCAAGCCTATCGGGAGCTGCATCGGTTCTGGAACGATGAGGCCAGGCAACGGCTGAGCGAAGGGCGCAAGTCGCTGGCGTTCGAGCAACTGCTGTGCATCGATGGCCATGCCAAGCATCAGCAGGTGGTCAATTACCTCAAAAGCACGGGGCGGCCGGCGATTGTCATTACCGGCAACGGCATGTGCTCGGGTGGGCGGATCGTCAATTACCTCAAGGCGATGCTTGGAGATTCGCGGCATGAGGTGATTTTCGTCGGGTATCAGGGGAGGGGGACGCCTGGGGCGGTGATACAGGGTAGTGCAGTGGGGAGCGAATATGCTTGGGTTGAGCTGGATGGTGAAAGAATTGAAATTCATGCCAAGGTTATGACACTGGGCGGCTACTCAGCGCATGCAGATCAACAAGGGTTGATCAGATTCGCATTGGGTCGCGCCAGCGCGGCGAAGCAGGTCGTGTTAGTACACGGAGAGCGCGAAAGCAAGAGCGTGTTGGCGAAGGCTCTAGCGCACAGGTTTGCGCAGCTTGGAAATGAGGTAAGTGTCACAGTTCCGCCATGACCGGCTGGCGGAGTGGCGAGGGTTAGTCGAAAAAGGAGGAACTTTCCTGCGAGAGGTCCTCTCTATTACTGATTAACGCTTTTGGAGTGAAGAGTGGCGAGCATATTGGCAAATTGCCGCTACGCTTCATCAGGGCAGGCGACACGCCACGGAGTGGCTCAGTCGGGCCTGTTCAGGAATGTACGTAACCAGACGGACCCAAGGAAAATTAGAATAAATGCGCAATGAACCTGAGCGCCGCAATGGTGATGATGAGATTGATCTGTTCGAGCTGGTTGAGGGGTTGTGGAAGCAGAAGGTACTGATCATTTTAACGACGGTCATCGTGACCGCGGCAGCCGTGGCTTACGCGCTGCTTGCTACACCGATCTATGAAGCCAAGGTCTTCGTTCAGCCGCCTTCGCAGAATGATGTGGCTCAGCTGAATTATGGGCGCGGCGGTGACTCTGGGCTTTCGATGCTGGGGGTCAAGGATGTGTACGAGATCTACCTGCGGCATCTGCAATCGGAATCGCTGCGTAGGGAGTTTTTCCGTAGTGTTTACCTGCCGAGCTTGACGTCAGAGGAGCGGGTAGGTTCGCAGGACGTGTTGTATGCACGTTTCCAGGATGTTTTGTCGCTTGGCGTGGCCGCTAAGGATACGCCAAACCGTTATTTTGTGAAGGCGACCTTGGCTGATCCGCAGCAGGCGGCTGAGTGGGTTGTGCGTTATGTCGAGATGGCGGGACAGCGCGGTATCAGCGAGATTTCGAAGGATGTAAAGGCTGACGCTACGATCAAAGCTAACAACCTTGAACAGCAAATCGAGTCAACGCGTGAAAGTGCGCGTAAGCAGCGGGAAGACCAGATTGCCAAGCTGTCAGAGGCGCTAATTGTGGCTCGGTCGATTGGTCTTGAAAAACCACCAATCATTTCCAACACTCTTTCTAGTGAGGTTTCGGCGGGAATGGGTGGTTCGCTGACCTATATGCGCGGCACCAAGGCGCTGGAGGCTGAGATCGCAAATTTGCGTAATCGGACCTCTGATGATCCATTCGTTGCAAACCTGCGCCAGCGCCAGGAAGCCCTCGCGTTCTATCGGGCGTTGAAGGTCGAACCCGGCGTGATTCAGGTGTACCGTCAGGATGGCGCTATAGAGTCGCCAGATAAGCCTGTGAAACCGAAAAAAATGATAATCGTTGCGATGGGTGTGGTGCTCGGCGTTGCTCTTGGGGTGATGCTGGCCCTGCTGCGCTATCTCACAGCAGGAATCAGTGCTCGGAGAATGCGAGAGCCCTGACCAGGGCCGGTGTGTTCTGCTGGTGTCTCCAGGCTCTAGCTGTCACAATAATGGCTATTCGTCCACGCTGGACAGGGAGGGTTCATCTAGCTGATTGGGCTATTTGTGCGAAGAATGCGATTTGACTGCTCCTGTCTTGTTGAGGCTATTTCCATCAGAGACAGGCTAAACCGTGACCAGTATTACGCCGCCCCCCCAAGTTGATCCGCATGATGATGTGGACTTCCCTGCGATGCTGAAGTCGATTTGGCAGCAGAAGCGATTGATCGGTATTTTCGCAGGCTCATGTGCGCTGGTTGCGGTAGCCTATGTGTTCAATGTCTCACCTGAGTATCAGGTTAGTACCGTCTTGCTCCCTGCCGCGCTAAATGATCTCGACGAACTGAATCGTACAAAGGTCTATGAGTTGCCCCCGCTTGATGCGCTCAATCGAGTCGGTTCGGCTCTAGATTCGTACGATACACGTCTTGGTTATTTCCGCTCCGATACGGCATTACAGGCCGCCTTTATGAAGGGGGGGCGAACAGTTGAGCAAGCGTTCGAGGAGTTCAATTCCAAAGCGCTTAAACTTATTCTACCTGATCCTAAAAAAACGACCGCTCTGAAAGCTTATATCGGTATCGAGATGCTTTATACAGAAGGTCTGGATGGTAAGTCCGTGCTCAATAGTCTCACACAATATGCTATCGAGAACGAAAGGCAACAGATCTCCAGGGATTTAGAGGTCATTGTTCAGAACAGACTTAGAGAGCTTGATACACAGCTTGAGACAGCGCGTATTGATTACGCTGCCAATAAAGATGCTCGAATTGCTGAGCTGCTTGAAGGAGACACGCTCAAGCGTGCAAAGCTGAGTGATGAATTGCGAGCATTGCGCATGCAGTTGAAGATGCGGCGGGAGAGTCGCATTGCTCAACTTGGCGAAGCCATTGTTATCGCACGTTCGCTGGGTCTGAAGCGCCCTTCGACTCCATCCAGTCTCGGGCAGATCGGAACTGAATCGGCAGGTAATGTGATGCGTACGGAAGTCATCAACCAGAAGATCCCGCTGTACTTCATGGGTACAGATGCATTGGAGGCAGAGCGGCAGGCACTCCGCAACCGCACTTCTGACGATTTCACTGATCCGCGAGTGGCAGAAATCCGCAAGGAGCAGGTGCTACTGGAAATCAATCGTAATATTCAGGTCTTACGTGATCGTGAGAATGATGAGTTGTTTCTCAAAGGTATCGAGGTGTTACGGGCTGAGCGCGCTCGTCTCGGCGCAATCAAAACAGACATGAGCAACTTACAACTGGTCCGCGTTGATCGTCAGGCTGTTGAGCCGATGAGCCCCGTCAGGCCGCAGAAAATACTGATAGTAATGGGGGGCTTGATTTTTGGAACATTTATTGGGCTCCTGGTGGCGTTGCTACGTTTCACTTTCATCAGGCGCCCGCTCGAGCGGGTGCACATGGCGCTTACTCCGTTGAAAAAAAATATTCGGACTGAGATCAGTTCGCCACTACTGGCGGGAAAGGCGGTTGATGCTTAGGCTGGTGCCTTGGGATCGCCGTCCACGAGAAAGAGTGTGCGGAGGGCAGGGGCTTGAGGAAGGCATCCAGGCTTCCATAAGGGAGGAAGGCTGTGTACGTGGGCGTAGGCTACATTAGCTGATGCGTTTCTCTTTCAGTGGAGAACGGTATAGCGAGGTCCTGGGCAAAGGATAAAGTGGTGCTATTGATGGTGGCAGCTTGGAGCTTGTCGCATGCGAATAAATATAGGGTTTGGACGAGAGGCCTACAGGACGGGCCAATCGACAAATGGGTGCATGTCCATGAATGGCGTTCGATCTAAAGTAATTACTGGATGAATCGGCAAGGTTGGTTCTTGGTACAGTGCAAGCCAAGGCAGGATCAGCGAGCCGAAGAGAACCTGAAACGCCAGGGGTATGAGTGTGCTCTGCTCAGATGCAGGCGCGAACGGCTTGAACGCGGGAAGCTTCAGGTTAAGCTTGAACCCTTGTTTCCAGGTTACCTCTTCATCCAGATGACCGATGAATCCAACTGGGCCCCGCTACGTTCTACCCGAGGAGTCAGCCATGTAGTCAGCTTCGGTGGCCAACCGTTACCTGTGAGCGCTGAGCTTGTGGCGCACCTTCGGCATCGGGCTGAAATTGAGATAACAACCCGTTACAAGGTGGGCGATAATGTACGGATCACCAATGGTAGCTTTGCAGCATTCGACGCGGTTTTTGTAGAGATGGATGGCGAGGATCGGGCCCATTTGCTGATTCGATTGCTCAGCCGCCAACAACAGATCAGTGTGGCATTGGCCGACATTACCGCGCACTGAAGCAGTACCTGGTTGCTCTTGAAGCTGGACTAGGGTGAAAATTTAGATATAGCGTTTTCAGGAAATGAACGGTCAATCCTGGGGCGGTAGCGTGCCTAGAGCCAACTTGTTATCTGGTTCGAAGGTCCTCCTTAAGCGGTTACTGCGCTGCAGTTTCATAATGAATCGATTAAGCTCAATGCACTCACGTCATTATTCACAGTTTTTAAACATTGCACTTCGTGGAATGACACTGGCCAGTAAATTTTTGCTGATTTTTTTTCTGGCCCGCTTCCTCGATCCCACGGATCTAGGACTCTATGGGCTATTGGCAGCTACAATCGGTTATTCGTTGTACTTGTTGGGTTTTGACTTTTATACTTATACCACGCGAGAGCTACTTAAGTGTGAGCGGGGTAAGTGGGGCGCTTATCTAAAGTCTCAAGCTGCGCTTACGCTTGCGTTATACGC
Source organism: Pseudomonas sp. xss_2 (assembly GCF_043104195.1). Classification (NCBI taxonomy): domain Bacteria; kingdom Pseudomonadati; phylum Pseudomonadota; class Gammaproteobacteria; order Pseudomonadales; family Pseudomonadaceae; genus Pseudomonas; species Pseudomonas sp. xss_2. The sequence continues at coordinate 56,351 of NZ_JBICKL010000048.1, read as the reverse complement.
AATTTTTTTACCGCTGCTTAGTCTCGTCTTTATGAAGGGGTTGCTACCGCTCCACGTCGCCGGGTGGTTTTTTACTCTACTGGTGCTTGAACACCTAACTCAGGAATTGGGGCGGTTGCTAGTCGCTGTCTCAGATCAAATGTCTGCAAGCGTACTTTTGTTTTTGCGTTCAGGTGTGTGGGCGGTTATAGCAACAGCGGTAATGTTCATAGATTTAAATACGCGTACTTTGAACTTCGTTTTGGCCGCTTGGACGCTGGGTAGCGCGTCAGCATTGGTTTTGGGTATCTACCGGCTCAAGCGCATGCGCTTGTCAGGATGGAAGGCAAGGGTAGATTGGAGTTGGATTTTTAAAGGGTTGAAAGTTGCCTTTGCTCTCCTGGTTGCAACACTGGCCATTCGCGGAGTTTTCACACTTGATCGTTACTGGATGCAGAGCTTAGTCGGCCTTGAGGTTTTAGGTGCATACGTCCTCTTTATGGGGATATGTTCGGCTCTGTTGTCATTTCTAGATGCTGGGGTGTTCGCCTTTATTTATCCAGGACTAGTAAGTAGTTTTCAGCGGCAAGATGCGCGAGCTTACCGACAAGGTGTCCAAAAGCTGCTTGTTCAAACAGTCAGTCTTTCATGTTGCTTTTGTATAATTGCTGTCGTGAGTATCACACCGTTATTGTCGTGGCTTGATAAGCCGATCTATCTTGCTCAATTGGAGATTTTTCCCTGGCTTCTTCTGGCTACGATACTGTACGCCCTTGGTATGATTCCGCACTTCGCATTATATGCTCAGGGTCAAGATAGACCAATTATCTATAGTCATATTGCAAGTCTGGCGGTCTTCATTGCTGCAACTTGGATAATTGCGCATTACTGGGAGCAGTTCGCGGTTCCTTTAGGTTTGTGTGCGAGCTTTCTTTCAATTCTGTGCTGGAAGTCTTGGAGCTATTTCCGGATCACGGCAGCACAGTATCGTATTTTCTAATCCTGATTTGATCAGGTAGTCTACAAGGGACGCGTCATGTTCACAGATAAAACCATTCTCATCACTGGCGGCACCGGCTCCTTTGGTAATACCTTTGTGCCTATGACTCTCGCCAAATACAACCCGAAAAAGATAATTATCTTTTCGCGTGACGAGATGAAGCAATGGGATATGGCCAAAAAATTTGAAGGCGATTCACGTGTACGTTTTTTCATTGGTGATGTCCGTGACAAGGACCGTCTCTATCGCGCACTCGATGGTGTAGATTATGTTGTTCATGCGGCGGCGACCAAAATCGTACCGACAGCAGAATATAATCCGTTCGAATGTATTAAAACCAATATTAATGGTGCAATGAACCTTATTGATGCGTGCATTGATAAAGGCGTTAAGCGCGTGGTCGCTCTTTCTACCGACAAAGCCAGCAGCCCGATCAACCTGTATGGTGCCACCAAACTGGCATCAGACAAGTTATTCGTTGCTGGTAACTCCTACGCTGGCGGGCACGACACTCGCATGGCAGTCGTACGGTACGGCAATGTCATGGGATCTCGTGGTTCGGTCATCCCATTCTTCATGTCGATAAAAGATAAGGGTGAGCTACCGATCACGGACGATCGCATGACCCGATTCATGATCTCCTTGGAAGAGGGTGTTGAGCTAGTCTGGCACGCGTTTGAAGACATGGAAGGCGGTGAAATCTACGTGAAGAAGATCCCGTCGATGAAAGTAACCGATCTGGCCCGCGTCGTCGCCCCGAATGCTACACAGAAAGTCGTAGGTATTCGTCCGGGTGAGAAACTGCACGAGCAGATGATTAGTGCAGAAGACGCATATTATACATATGAGTATCCGGAGCACTTTAAAATTTTGCCAGTCATCAACGATTGGTCCACCTGTCCTTCGCGCATTAAGGATGGTAAGAAGGTGCCAGAAGGGTTTGTATACTCTAGCGACAACAATACCGAGTGGATGAGTGATGAAGATCTGCAAAGCTGGATCACCCTCAACCAAGAAAAAATCGGGAGCATTTGATTCATGATTCCATACGGTCGCCAAGATATTACTCAAGCCGACATCGATGCCGTTATCGGGGTATTGAAGTCCGACTTCCTTACGCAGGGACCTATGGTTCCAAAGTTCGAGCGAGAAGTTGCAGAACACGTAGGAGCCGGTCATGCGCTTGCAGTGAACAGCGCAACTTCTGCGCTCCATATCGCTTGTCTCGCTTTAGGGCTTGGTCCTGGCGACCGTCTATGGACAACCCCGGTCACATTTGTAGCGTCCGCAAACTGCGGGTTGTACTGCGGTGCACAAGTCGACTTTGTCGATATTGACCCTCGAACCTACAATCTTTGCCCTCAAGCTCTCGCACGTAAGCTTGAACAGGCAGAGAGAGAAGGCACGCTGCCGAAAATTGTTGTGCCGGTACACTTATGTGGGCAACCCTGCGATATGCAGGCGATCCACGCACTGTCTCAACGTTATGGCTTCAAGGTAATTGAAGATGCCTCTCACGCCATTGGCGGTAAATATAAAGACGAATTTATCGGCAACTGTAAATACAGCGATATTACTGTATTTAGTTTTCACCCTGTAAAGATAATCACAACTGCAGAGGGTGGCATGGCGTTGACTAATAGCGCTGAGCTGGCCGGTAAGATGGCTTTACTGCGCAGCCATGGCATTACCCGTGATTCCCAGTTGATGACCCATGGATCGGACGGTCCGTGGTATTACCAACAGATAGACCTTGGTTTTAATTACCGCATGACTGAGCTGCAGGCCGCACTAGGCGTAAGCCAAATGGGCCGATTGGACCAATATATTGCTCGGCGACATGAACTTGCGGTACGTTACAACGCGTTACTTGCAGCGCTGCCTGTCACCACACCTTGGCAGCATCCAGACAGCTATTCAGGTTTGCACCTTTACGTTATTCGCTTACAGCTGGACAAACTGGACCAATCGCACCGCCAGGTATTTGAATCAATGCGTGACGATGGGATCGGTGTGAATCTTCATTATATTCCGGTCCATACACAGCCTTACTACAGCCGTATGGGCTTCCAACCAGAAGATTTTCCGCAGTCGCAGCAATACTATAAAGAGGCTATTAGTCTCCCAATGTTCCAGACCCTGAGTGAGGATGAGCAGGATACAGTGGTTGCTGCGCTCTCTAAGGCATTGCGGATATGAGACTTGCGGTAATTCCGGCGCGTGGTGGAAGTAAGCGGATTCCACGAAAAAATATCAAGGAGTTTTGTGGCAAACCGATGATTGCATGGTCGATCGAGGCGGCATTAAAAAGTCGGTGCTTTGATCAAATTCTTGTTTCCACTGACGATGAAGAGATTGCCGAAGTCGCCCTAAAGTACGGAGCGCAGGTGCCTTTCATGCGGCCGGCTGAGTTGTCTGATGATTATACAGGGACTATCCCGGTCATTGCGCACGCAACAAACTGGTGCATTGCTCAGGGAAGCCCAGTAGTTGACGTCTGTTGTATTTATGCGACTGCACCTTTTATTGAGGTTGAAGACTTGCGCAAAGGGCTGGAGTCTCTGCATCAATTTTCTGCAGATTACGCGTTTTCTGTAACCAGCTATCCGTTTCCAATTCAGCGAGCTATTCGAATCACAGAGACTAGCGGCATTGAAATGTTCGAGCCGGGAAACTTCAGTAAACGCTCACAGGATTTAGAGCAGGCCTATCATGATGCCGGGCAGTTCTATTGGGGGACGGCGGCTGCATGGTTGCATGGCAAAATGATCTTTGGGCCGAAAGCGACTGCAGTTGTACTACCTAGGCATCGGGTACAGGATATTGACACTATGGAAGATTGGGTGCGTGCTGAGCTTATGTTCACCGCGATGCAATCAGCTACTCTGTGATGGCTTTCCGAATGAAAGTGACGTTCCGTGTCGATGCATCACTTCTAATTGGAAGTGGCCATGTTATGCGTTGCCTAACGTTAGCTGACGCTTTAAAAGCTAAAGGGGCGCAATGTCAGTTTATCTGCCGTGCACATCCGGGAAATTTAATTAAACATATCCAAGATAAGGGTTTCCGAGTTCACGAACTTGCTGCTCCTGATACCTACAGAGGTACGCGACACTGCAAGGTGGATTACTTGCCAATGCATGCGGATTGGTTAGGAGTTCCTTGGCAGCAAGATGCCGAAGAATGTCAGAGGATCATCGAACCAGGCTCGGCGGATTGGTTGATCGTTGACCATTACAGCCTGGATTCATGTTGGGAACAACAGTTGGCCGATAGTTACTCACAATTATTAGTTATAGATGATTTGGCCGATCGCTCTCATCGATGTGATTTTCTACTAGACCAAAACCTCGGACGTTGTAAGGAAGACTATCTGAGCCTTGTGCCTCAACATTGTCAGGTCTTTTCAGGGTCAAATTATGCCTTACTACGTCCTGAATTTGCACAATGGAGAGAAGCTAGTTTAACTCGCAGAACCGTTCCGGAGCTCAAGAAGATTCTTATTAGTATGGGCGGGGTGGATCTCCCGAATGCAACGGGGCGTGTGCTTGACGTACTAAAAAAATCTGCACTGTCATCAGATTGTCAAATATCTGTCATCATGGGGGCAACTGCACCATGGTTGGCGGACGTGAAAATGAAAGCTGCGTCGATGCCGTGGGTCACTGAGGTTGTCGTTAGCGTTGATGATATGGCAAAAAGGATGGCGTTGAGTGACCTTGCTATCGGTGCAGCAGGAAGTACATCCTGGGAACGGTGTTGTTTGGGCTTGCCGACATTAATGGTCACATTGGCTCAGAATCAACTTGCGGGTGCCTCCGCACTTCAAGACGCCGGTGCCGCACTATTGGTAGGGGACGTTAATGATATTGAAAATAATCTCGAGCAACTCATAAAGCTTGCAGGTTTGAAAAGTAAGCTCAAGTGTATGAGTGAAGCGGCGAGCAAGCTTTGTGATGGAGGTGGCTCTACAGCCATTGTGGACTATATAGGACATCTCAATGGCTGATGATATTGCAATAGCCTACAGCGTCAGAGTCATGACGATAAATGATTTAGAACTAGTGTTGGAGTGGCGTAATCATCCAGACATTAGGCGCTTTATGTATACCCAACATGAGATTAGTTTGGAAGAGCATACGCGCTGGTTCTGTCGGGCATCGGGCGACTCCCGTAAGCATTTATTGATATTTGAAGCTGACCAAGTGCCGCAGGGCTTTATTAATATCAGCGAGACTAACCATGGTGTTGCAGATTGGGGATTTTATCTCGCACCCACATCACCCAAAGGCACCGGAAAAAAATTAGGTACAGCCGCAATCGACTATGCATTTTTCACGCTGGGAATGCATAAGCTCTGTGGGCAGGCGATTGTATTCAATGATCGTTCAATTAAATTTCATCAGACTATGGGCTTTCAGCAGGAGGGTACTCTACGAGATCAGTACTATGACGGTGCTATGTATCACAGTGTAGTGTGCTTCGGCTTGCTGTCGCACGAATGGCGTAGAATCAATGAGAGCAGCGAACATGACTAGCCCAAGTATTAGCATTGCCGGTAGAAGAATAAGTGAGGAAGATGCGCCATACGTCATTGCGGAGCTTTCAGCGAATCATAATGGCAAGTTCGAGACTGCGCTCAAAATCATTGAGTCGGCTAAGGCGTGTGGTGCTGATGCAATTAAGCTTCAGACGTATAAGCCAGACACAATCACATTGAACAGCGACGCTGAAGATTTTTGTATTCGCGGTGGCCTGTGGGATGGACGAAGCTTGTACGAACTCTATCAAGAGGCACATATGCCATGGGAATGGCATAAGCCGCTTTTCGACTATGCACATAAATTGGGACTCACAATCTTCAGTTCACCGTTCGATAAAACTGCTGTCGATTTACTCGAAGGATTGAACGCTCCTGCGTATAAGATTGCCTCGTTTGAAGCAGTTGACCTGCCGCTGATCAAATATGTTGCCAGTACGGGGAAGCCAATGATCATTTCAACCGGCATGGCGGATGCTGAAGAAATTCAGGAAGCCGTTGAAGCTGCGCGAGAAGGGGGGTGTAAGGAACTGGCTTTGTTGCACTGTGTGAGCGGTTACCCTGCGCCAGCGGCCGACTATAACTTATTGACCATTCCGGACATGATGCAACGATTCGGCTTAGTGACGGGGTTATCGGATCACACACTGGACAACACTACTGCTATAACCAGCGTTGCCTTGGGAGCCTCTATCATTGAAAAGCATTTCACCCTTGATAGAGCTGGCGGCGGGCCTGATGATAGCTTCTCTCTTGAGCCGTTCGAATTAGAAGCACTGTGTCGAGATAGTAAAACTGCTTGGGCAGCGAAGGGCAGAGTTGATTATGGTCGAAAGTCTAGCGAGCAGGGGAACATTCAATTTAGGCGGTCATTGTACTTTGTAAAAGACCAAAAGAAGGGAGAGACTGTGCTTCCTGATGCCGTGCGCAGTGTCCGGCCGGGCTTTGGGCTGCCTCCAAAATTCTATGATTCGATAGTGGGTCGAACTCTAAAAAATGACGTACTTAGCTGCACTCCAGTGAGATTTAGTGATTTCGAAGACGGCAACAGCAAATGACCTCGAAGCAAGAAATTTTCACTTATGTTTTTGTGAGAAATAAATCGGATAGAGAATTTCTCGGTTCAATTATCACTATGTATGACAAAAATTCGCGTTGGTCGAACGTGCTGATGAGAGCGTTGGTTCTTGTCGGAGGGCTCTTCCTGCGTCCCAGAAAGAATACAGTGAAGTGTTTTTTTTGGGGGGATAAATACCACGAAGTTATCCTTGGCATGGATAAATCTGAAATTTGTGTGGTGGGTGGCCCCAAGCAGCTGAGATTTTGCGTCTTGAATGGCATTAAGTTTGTTCCATGCATGAGCTACTGGGCCAAGTTAAAGAAAGGGATGTTGGGGGAACTAAATCAAAGCGATTTCGAAGATGATGGGAAAGAGCTGTGTGATGTACTGGGTGGACTCGCAGTAGATGGTGCAGCATTGGTCGTGGATAATGATTCGCTGCCGATGCAACGACTATTAATTCACTCAGCGAGGATGGCGGGTATTAAATCGTACTGCATTCAGCACGGTCTTTTTCAAAAGAGCTCACCTCATTATCTGCTTGATGGCGCATATTCAGATGGCGTCTTCGTCTACGACGACATACAGAGAGCAGTTTTTTTGGAGGCAGGAATTCAGTTCAGCAAACTTCATGTCAGTGGATTTTATAAGCGCGCCTACACACCCTCTCGATCGCTTACGCTAGGATTTCAGGGACGTAAAATTTGTTTTTTGGGACAGCCTTGGTATAAGTACGGTGGAGAGGTAAGTGCGAAATATCTTGAGTTGGTTAGCCGTTTAATAGCGGGCTTAGAAAAGCTTGGCGTGGTATGTGTGTATAAGCCCCATCCATGGGAGATCGGTGCCCCCTATTTGAAAGATATAAACCATCTATTTTTTAATGGGATGGAAGCGGCTATTGAGGAGTTCGATGTTTTCTTTTCTATGACCTCAACTGCGTTGATAGAGTGTGGGCGTTCAGGGCGCGTCAGTATTCAGGTATATGACGATTGTTTCAAGTGCGATAATTTTTCGGAGCTAGGTTATTGCTATACGCTGCGAAGCGATAACTTGTTGAAAGTAGAGGTTCTTGAAAAAATTCTCACGTCGGAACCAGTTGCTGTTGCGATGGGAGGGGGTGGCGACTTCTTGGAGAATTTTAGGGCAGTGATTTATGGAGTCAAATAGCTCGAAAGTTAAAGTTCGCCTCGGCTTGAGTCTTTATGGCGGGAAAGTATTTGTACTTTTGCTCATCAGTTCCATGGTTCTTGTTTCGCTAGCTGTCGCTGTAGGGTTTATAGATGCTGCGTCCTGGAGGTTCTCGGGGGGCGTGGGTATGGTTGCGTATTTTTTGCTGATTCTGTCGATTTATTTTAGAGAGCAGAAATTATTTTGGATAATGCTGCCTTTTAGTATGTTCCATTTTTTAGCAATCGTCTCATCCTACTATTTAGAAGGTGGAGCCTATATCTCTGAACAGGAGGCTTATTCGTATCCTACCGGTGGGACCATTCGTCTAGTTGGTTACATGTATGTGGTGTTTTTCGTCGCTTATATGGTTTATGTTTCGCTCGCACGGCTATCAAGATTCAGTTCAGATGGTCGCAAACAAAGCGGAATTTATGAAGTGCTTTTGTTTGCTGTGGTCTGGCTATTTATTCTCGTCTTACTGGCAGCACTGCTCGTGTTTGGTAGTCCATTGCTTGCGGGGATTCAGCGCTTTGAATACTGGGCGGAACACCCTTACCCTGTTGTTCACTCCTTATTGCAGTACGGCTTCCAGTTTTCATTTTTGCTCGGAGTTGTACAGATCTACCGCCCTAGAAAGAAAAGTGGCGTGCTGCTGGCGGTTTTCACGTTTTGTGTTTTGAATGGTTTATATGGTGAGAAGTTCACCGGGATATTTTTGGTGGTTTTGTACTATATTTGTGGAATGTATATAGCCTCTCTGGTCAATATGAAAGGACGTTTCAAGGTCGGCTTTTATCAAATCCTGGTTTTTGGGGTGATAGTCGCACTGTTGTTTGGATTAATCTATTTCCATTATTCGTCAATTCACGCCGTACAAGGTGGTGTTGTCGACTCGATCGTCAGTAGGGTTTTCTCTCTGCAAGGCCATACCTGGTGGGGGATCGACTCAATTATGATCTCCGGTAAAGAGCCTGTGGGCATGGCTCCTTTAGTGGGTAGTGATGGGGAAATAAATGGGGTGTATTACTTGATGGAGCAGATCGCGCCTGAGGGTATTTTCAAATCCTATTTAGCGAGGGGAATTACCTTTACGATGGGGTTCCCAGCAATACTTATCTACTCCGTGGGGTACGGCACTGCTTTGTTTTTATGTGGTGTGGCCGGCTTTTTAATTGCTTGCGTAGCTTACTTACTCACATGTGTAATAGCTCAGTACAATTTGATCGGAATTTTTGCTGGAGTGAAATCGCTTTTGGTGTTGACGCACGCGCTCAATATGGGTGTAGTGAATCTACTGTTCGATGGAAAGTTTATTTTTTATTTTATGATTTTGATGTTTTCATTCTATGTTTCTAAGAAAGGAGTCCGCTTTGCCTAAGGTTCTGGCATTTTATCTTCCGCAGTACCACCCCATACCAGAAAATAATGAGTGGTGGGGCGAAGGATTCACGGAGTGGAATAACGTCGCTCCAGCTCGGCCGAGGTTTGATGGGCATTATCAACCTCATATTCCGGCCGATCTAGGTTTCTATGATCTGCGTGTTGCTGAGACCCGACAGAAACAAGCCTCGCTGGCAGCTGAATATGGCGTAGACGGGTTTTGCTATTATCATTATTGGTTTAACGGGCGCCGACTACTTGAGCGGCCTTTGTTTGAAGTTCTCAAGAGCAACAGTCCTACGCTTCCATTTTGTATCTGCTGGGCTAATGAAAACTGGACCAGGGCTTGGGACGGTCTAGATAGGCAGGTCCTGATGAGTCAAGATTATACGGCAGAGGATTCTGATGCCCATATTACCTGTTTGCTAGAGTATTTCTCAGACAACCGATATATCAAAATCAATGGAAGGCCGTTATTTTTGGTTTATAGACCGGACCACATTCCTAATGCGAGTAGCTATTTTGCTGAGTGGAATAGTAAAGCTGAGTCGGCAGGTTTCCCCGGGTTATACATTTGTGCCGTTAAAAACGGGTTTGTAGAGCTGAGCGATAAAGAGATATTAAACGAGGGTTATGACGCAATTGTGGATTTTCAGCCTGATCGTCGCGACTTCCCTATCGCGAGTTCAAGGTCGCAAGTAGCGGTCGATTTGGCGAGAAAAGTATTACCTAATACTGTATATCAATATTTAAAAACAAATGTTTCTGCAGTCAACCGAATTGATTACACTGCATTGGTTGAAGGTGTAACGAAGAAAGAGTGGCCGCAAGACTATCGAAAGTATCCATGCGTCTTTCCTAGCTGGGATAACACAGCAAGGAGAAAGACCCCTACGGTCATACAGAATCTTGAGCCTGAAACATATGGACGCTGGCTTAAGTATGCTTTGGAAAGCGTTTCGCAATATCCCGAAGATGAGAGCTTTGTTTTCATTAATGCGTGGAATGAGTGGGCAGAAGGATGCCATCTTGAGCCGGATAAGAAAATGGGTAGAGCTTTCTTAGAGGTTACAAAACGCACCGTCGGATTGTAGTTATTTTAGCCAGTATCGAGGCCTCAGAATGGGTTGTGCAGTAATATTTGGTGGTACTGGATTCATAGGTGTTTTTTTTGCTAAGCACCTGTTGGACACAGGCCGTTTTGAAAAAATCTACCTTTTCGACAAGGAGCCAATGTCTGAAAAGGTTAGTGCTTATAGGCGAGCCGAGGTTGAATCAAATTCGAATATTGAAGTGATTCTGGGAGACGTTAGGCAAAAAATAGATTGGTTGCCTGTGGAGCCCGTTGCATTAGCAGTCAATTTCGCAGCTGTACATCGGGAGCCTGGTCATGAAGATCAAGAATATTATGAAACCAATTTGTTGGGCGCTGAGAATGTTTGCGCGTGGGTAGAAAGGGTTGACTGTAGCAGTCTTATCTTTACCAGTTCCATATCACCTTACGGAATTAGTGAAGAAATTAAAGATGAGCGTACACTGCCTGTACCCGTAACTGCTTATGGTAGCTCTAAACTTACTGCTGAAAAAATTCATCAGATTTGGCAGGCCCGAAATACGCTAGCGCGTCGGTTGGTCATAGTTCGTCCCGGAGTCGTATTCGGTCCTGGAGAGGGCGGCAATGTATCAAGGCTAATAAAGGCTGTTTTACACCGTTACTTTTTCTACATGGGGAATCGAGATACTCGCAAAGCGGGAGTCTATGTGAAAGAGCTTTGTAATGCAATGTGGTGGGTCTTGCAAAACCAAGACGCTAGAGGGGAAAGTGTCAGTCTCTTCAATATGTCCATGAACCCCGGGCCGTCAATTAAAGAGTACGTAACGGCTATCTGTAGCGTCGCACAGGTAACTCGAACGGTTCCACAGGTTCCCTACGGAGTCATGTTGGCTGCGGCCTACTGTATTGATGCTTTTGCTAAGCCACTCGGCATAAAACATCCCTTCAGTCCCGTTCGTATACGCAAGCTGGTTCGTTCTAATAATATTCTACCTAATTATTTGGTGGAACAAGGCTATCCCTTTGTCTACAATCTTGAAGAAGCATTTTCTGATTGGAAACAAAGCTGCCCTGAAGAATGGAAATAGTTGAGAGGCCGTATGAGTGATGTAGAGAAATCGAGTCGCCTGCGCGTGGCTTGCATAGTGCCTACTTATAACGGTCGCGACGACTTGTCTCGCCTGCTTGATTCGCTTGAAAAACAGAGTGTTGATTTTGATTTGTTTATTGTCGACTCTAGCTCAAAAGACGGTACGTACGAGCTAGCCTTAACGCGAGGCAAAAACATTGTTTCAATTCCGAGTAGCCAGTTCAATCATGGCGGCACTCGGCAAAAGCTTGTTGATGATCATCCAGATTATGATATTTATGTGTTTATGACCCAAGATGCTTATCTTGAAGATACTGACTCAATTGCACGTCTCTTAGCTCCATTTGCTAATGAAAAAATCGGAGCTGTATGTGGTCGACAGCTTCCTCATCATAATGCATCCCCCTTGGCGCAACATGCACGGCTGTTCAACTATCCCGAAAACTCTCAATTCAAAACATTGTCAGATGCCCCCGTGCTTGGATTGAAAACGGCATTCATGTCTAACTCTTTCGCGGCGTATAGAGGAAAAGCTTTAAAGGATGTTGGAGGATTCCCTGTCCATGTCATCTTTGCTGAAGATATGTACGTGGCTGCAAAAATGTTACTGAACGATTGGCAAATTGGATATGCAGGTGATGCAACCTGTAGGCACTCGCATAACTATACATTGGTTGAAGAGTTTGAGCGATATTTTGACATGGGTGTCTTCCATGCTCGTGAGCCCTGGATCCGTTCTAACTTCGGCGGGGCTGGCGGGGAGGGGGTTAGGTATTTGAAATCTGAGCTCAGATATCTTGGACTGGCGAAAATCTATATGTGGCCCATTGCAGTGCTGCGTAATGTTATGAAGCTGGTTGCCTATAGATTGGGTCAAAAGGAACGGCTTATGTCAATAGGATTAAAAAAGAGGCTAGGGATGTATAAAGGCTACTGGAGTAGCCGCTTTGCTGATAAATGATTGTCTTATGTCCATAGGGATCAGAGTTCCCCCCCCCTTGGACTCACCCAAGTTAACCTTGCAATTTTTCATTGAACTGCAGGCTTTGATAAGCTTGATACCCGATAAGCGCGTGGGTGTAACTCTTGCGCGAATGGGCAACTATCACTGGCAGTGACTGTAAGATTTGCCATAAAGCATCTCACGTAAGCGATTGAGGTTTCGAGTAGCTTGCAGTTTCTCAAAAGCGGTAAAGGTGCGTAAAATTCATCATTTTGCTGAGAGCTGAGGCGTTGGCTCTAGCAATTTAGGCGAAATGCTGGCATTTTGAATTCGGTTTTTGAGGCACCCCTCTTCGTTATCTCATCTTTAGTCAGGCTTCGTCGGAGTTTTTGTAAAGGATATGCAAGCTATTCCTCGTTACCAACCTACCTTCGCTGAGCGCTATCCAGTGCCATTTTTTGTGGCACTTTTGGATTTTCTGATCGTGCTTTCGGCCGGCTTGCTCGCTCATTACTACCGCTTCGGTACTCTGGAGATGAGCGGCCGGTACAACACTGCGACGATGCTGACCGCTATTGTGGTAGTACTTTGTCTGGGTATGGGAGGAGTATACGGTTCTCAACGGGGGCATGCGTTCCTGCGTCAGTTCAGTATTCTGCTGGCAGGTTGGTTCGCTGCAGCAGGTATCTTGTTGTCTTTAACATTTTTCCTCAAGGTTTCTGAGAACTATTCACGTATCTGGTTCAGCACGATGTTAGTTGCTGGCGGCGGACTGAGTTTATTGCTGCGGTTGACGGTATTTTTGCTATTGAGACGATTGCGTGCTTCGGGCATGAACCTTAAAACCGTTTTATTAGTGGATTCGGGCGGTAGTTCTGCGAGTCAGTTGAATAACGGCCAAGCGCTCGACGAATACGGGTTCAAGGTAGTCCATAACTTAGCTTTTAGTCCAGATAACAGTTGGTTGGAGAATTTGGTTGCAAAGGTGGATGAGCTAGGGGTCCATGAGGTCTGGCTGTGCTTGCCTCTAAGTGAGGGGGGCGTGATACGCTCGATTATGTATGCGCTTCGTCACCATACAGTTGCTGTCCGATTTATTCCGGAGTGGGGCGACATTCGATTACTTAATCATAAGGTCAGCCATATCGCAGGGGTATATTCGCTGGACCTCAGTTGTAGCCCTATGGATGGCCCTCCTAGATTGCTCAAGCGTTTTGAGGACCTCGTGCTGGGTGTATTGATCTTGCTGATGATTACGCCGGTTTGTTTGGTGATTGCAGCAGTAATTAAGATGACCTCACATGGTCCGATATTGTTTAAGCAGTACCGTACCGGTATTAATGGCAAGAATTTCAAGGTTTATAAGTTTCGCTCAATGGTAGTGCATCGCGAGAGTTCAGGGGATGTGACACAAGCGAAACGAAATGATGTCCGTATTACGCGAGTGGGCGCCTTTTTGCGCAGAACCAGCCTTGATGAATTGCCACAATTTTTCAATGTCTTGCAGGGACGAATGTCCATCGTGGGACCTCGTCCCCATGCGCTTTCTCATAATGAGTATTATAAGGATTTGGTAGAGTCCTACATGCAGAGGCATAAAGTTAAACCAGGTATTACTGGGTGGGCGCAAGTCAGTGGGTATCGTGGGGAGACTGATACGCTTGAGAAAATGCAAAAGAGGGTAGAGTACGATCTTTGGTATATTGATAATTGGTCACTTTGGTTGGATATTAAAATAATTTTTCTGACCGTGTTCAAAGGTTTCATAAATAAAAATGCATACTGATGTGGGTGTGGTGAAAGCGAGATAATATGAAGTTTGTTAAGCTAGGCGCTAGGCAGGAAAGTTGTATGGGGTTCGACTGGTCAAGGATGATGGGCTGGTTGTTGGCTGTTGGTTTATTTATTCAGTTGAGTGGGAAGATCTGGCTCGTTTCCGGCAGTGCTCGGAATTCACAAATTTATATATGGTTGCTTTTGCCCGCTTTGGTTTTTTCACTTTCTCGAATTCTAGTGAAGCATCGCTTTAAAATTGACTTGCAGTATTTGCCTTGGCTCCTATTCCTTTTGTGGGTTGCTTTGAGTACGTTGTGGGCAACGGGGATTGAGTCAAGTGTTCAGTCAATTGCCAAGCGCGCACTATTCGTAGGGCTGTATCTTGTTGCAATCAATGTTCTTATAAATCAGCATGAATCTTATTTTCGACGGGTTCTGTTAGCGAGTGTCGTCGTCATCGCCTTCGGAGCCTTGCTAAGCTTGATTTACCAGTACGGAGTGCTCGAAAAGCCGATTGCTTATCGTGCATTTCGGATTGACCGGATGGGAATCGGTGAGTTCGCAAACTTTGGTTGGCCGGTTGCTGCCGGTATTTTTTATGGCTCAGTTGCTATGTGGGCTATGGGTATGGTATTGGATAGCCGTACCAGTACTAAACTAGCTTTATTCTGGCTGGCTGTTTTCACGATTTTAGCGTTATATGTGTTAATGACCGGTACCCGTGGGGCTTGGATTGCACTGCTCGGCAGTTGCGTTTTGGCGGTCGTCATGCAGAGATCCCGGCGCGGTATCTGGGGAATGGGACTTTGTTTGGTCGCGGTTGCGGTTATTTCGGCTTTTCTTTGGGATCAAATTCTAGTAGAGGTGCAAAAGCGACAGCTATCTGGTAGAGGTCCGATCTGGGCATATTACTTTGATGTCATGTCAGGGCATTGGTGGTTGGGCCATGGGTTTGGAACGCCATTTACCTATCTTTGGCCCAATGGCAAAACGATTTCTCCTCATGCTCACAGTCTTTATCTTCAGCAGATATATGATAGCGGTCTTATCTCATTAGGCTTTTTGCTATCTGGACTGGCAGTGTTGTTCTATAAAGGCTGGATCATGCGCCATAATTCTTGGGTTCGATTAACATTTCCAGTACTCGTATACGCGTTGATCGCAATGCTCACAGATGTAGAGCGAGTGATAACTCGACCCAGTGATTATTGGACGGTGTTTTGGTTGCCTGTGGCAGTTTTACTTGCCTTGCCGTATAAAAAACTTAGTAAGCAAGAGTGACTTTAAAGTATTGGTCTCGCAGTAGTCAGTGGGGCACGCCTTAAGTTTTTCCTCCTGACTATTCGTACGCTTTATCGACACTTATGAGTTGTAGTGATCGGTTTTTGAGGTGCGTTGTACGATAAATTGGCTTGTTCCTTTTTGATCGCCGGCCGAGTTTATGCTGGTGCCAAGATGTTTGAATAGGTTCTATAGAGCCTGTTGATCAAGCCTCGTGTGCTTTCGCATAGTGCTCGCTTAAACTTAAGAGAATTCAAATGAGTTTTTTCCCTTGTTTTCTGTCTGTGGTCTTTGTAGTTCGTAATCAATCTAAAGATATTGAAGAGTTAATGGCGCGTGCTGAAGCTGTTGTCTCCCCGATTGTCAGCGATTACGAGTTAATTATCGTCGACAACGCATCCCTTGATGACAGTGTTACAGTTCTAAAAAGTATCACTGGAGAAGACGGTCTTGCTAATCTGCAGGTCTATGCACTCACTAAAGAAGTTGATACCGATACAGCTTCCTGGGTGGGCATAGAGAATGCCCTGGGTGATTATGTTGCCGTAATTGACGTTCTTTCAGACGATGTGAGCTTTATTCCCGAAATGCTAGATCAAGCCGTCCGCGGCGCGGATGTAGTATTTGCTCATAACGAAATGAAGCCTGCCCAGAGCCTGGCCTATCGAGCGGCCTACGCGGCATTCAACTGGCTATATCGTGTTTTCAATGGCATCCACTTGGCGAATGATGCACCTCAGTATCGAATTTTGAACAAGCGGGTCATAAACTTTATACTTCAACATCCGCAACCTGCAATGACTTATCGTCATCTCCCTGCAACCGGAGGGTTCGCGCGGGCCTATTTAACATATGGTGTAACACCTAAGGCATCTCGGCCCAAAAATTTGATAGACAGCCTTGATCGAGGGGTTCGCTTATTAGTTTCAACAACCCGCGCTCCAATGCGGTTAGTAACTTACTTATCTCTTTTCGGTGCGCTGGCTAACTTGGTATATAGTGCCTACGTTATCGGGGTAGGTCTTTTCAAGACGGATGTCGCACCTGGCTGGATCAGCTTCTCACTTCAACAATCTGGGATGTTTTTTCTTATTTCGCTTGTTCTGATGGTTTTGGGTGAATACATTCTTAACATGGTTAGTTTGTCTAGCGACGGGCCGCTTTATCATGTGGGGCAAGAGTTTACCAGTGCACGAATGACACGACATGAGAAATTAAATATTGAAGCGGTTTCGGTGAGGTCAACTGACAGCGGTCACACTACTGGTGAAGTGATATCGTGATGATGTGTGACTCTTCCTATGATGCTGTTGTAATCGGGGGCGGTTTTTATGGTTCGGTTATAGCGGCATATCTAGCCAGGCAGCGTGGTTTAAGAAAAGTTCTTTTGGTGGAGCGTGAGTCTGAGCTACTTCAAAGAGCGTCATATAATAACCAGGCGCGAGTGCATAATGGATATCACTATCCTCGCAGCTTCACAACGGCGTATAGGAGCAGGGTGAACTTACCGAAGTTTGTCAGCGATTGGCCTGGCGCGGTGGAGCAGTCTTTCACTAAGCTCTATGCAATAGCGCGTCGCAATTCAAAAGTAACATCAAAACAGTTTGAGCGATTCTGTCGGAACATTGGAGCCGATATTTACCCAGCTGAAAGTGATCTTTTCAAATTGTTTGAACCGCGGTTAATTGAAAGTGTTTTTCATGTTCAAGAGTATGCTTTCGACTCAACGCTGCTAGCTGACTGGGCGGTGAAAACGTTAAAAGCGGCAGGTGTATATATCCTTTATAGATCAAGGGTCTCCTCTATCTCGAAAACATCGGATCAGAATCTTCCTCTCCGTGTGCGAGTTGAGTCCGGCCGAAGCGACTTGATCGACATCTCTTGTCGTTATGTTTTTAATTGTACATACAGCGGTCTTAATCAATTTGGTGGGGATCACTCCGGGGTTAGGACCAGCCTCAAGCAAGAAATCACTGAGATGGCCTTAATGCAGATGCCTGCTCCGCTTGATAAGCTTGGAATTACGGTTATGGATGGTCCATTTTTTTCGATGATGCCATTTCCTTCGCGTGGTTTACATACACTCTCTCATGTTAGGTATACACCTCATCTGAATTGGGTTGATGAACGAGGTGTAGATCCATACGCAAAACTTGATCAATATCCAAAAGTTTCTAGGTTTGATCGGATGGTGAGGGATGTCGCCAGGTATGTTCCTTCCATGATGTCTGCTAGATATATCGATTCATTATTTGAAGTTAAAACTGTTTTGGTGAAAAGCGAAGGGGATGATGGGCGTCCCATTCTATTTGAACGTTCAAATCAATATCCCGGCTTCTACTCTGTATTAGGAGGGAAAATTGACAACGTCTATGACGTTATTGAAATGCTAGAGACCGAACAATTCGTCTCTTCACCGCAGTAGACAGGGACTTAAGAGCATGATTGAGATTACAATCCCGATCCTAAACGAAGAATCTACGCTGTACGAGCAGGTTAATAAAGTACATGACTTCATTGAGCGTGATCTCAGTGATGTAGGAGGCGTGACTATTGTCTTGGCGGACAACGGCTCTTCAGATCGCACGCCGGAAATAGGGCATAAACTTTCTCAAGACCTCCCAGGAGTCAAATATATTCGTCTGGAACGGAGGGGTGTGGGATTGGCATTGAAAACTTCCTGGGGTGGTTCCGACGCCGACATTGTGGGCTATATGGACCTTGATTTGGCTACAGATTTGAAACATCTTCGACCAGCGATTCAGGCTTTGAGGTTAGGTCGTGCGGATATCATTGCCGGTTCGCGTTTGGCCAAAGGTGCGAAGATTGTTGGTCGTAGTCGCTTGAGGGGCTTCACTAGCGTTTGCTTCAATTTAATCGTAAAGCTTATCTTTAGAACTTCCTTCAGTGATGGAATGTGTGGATTTAAATTCCTCAAGCGTGACATTCTTGCTCATCTAATGTCTGCAGGCGCCCAGAGTGACGGATGGTTCTTTGCTACTGAAGTTCTTGTCACTGGGGAGCACCTTAAATACAGGGTAATGGATTTGCCTGTCACCTGGACCGACGATCCGAACTCCAAGGTGAAGATTATAAAACTGTCACTCGAGTACCTCCGCGCAATGAAGGTGTTGCGTGAGCGCTTACGAAAACAACAGGAGCGGCCATGCTAATGGAAGCCCTGACTACTAAATCACTCGTCTTAGGGACGGCATTGTGGGGGTGGGGGGTTGGTAGGCAGGAAGCCTTCGGAATACTCGACAGTTTTATAGAAAATGGTGGTTCATTAATTGATACTGCGACGAATTATCCGATTAATCAATCTAGATGTGATTTTGGACTTTCACTCAAGTGGCTTGAAGAGTGGGTAAGGTCTAATCAGGGTGCAGCAGTATCGGTGTTGGTAAAAATTGGTTCCATTGATAATTCTGGCGGGTCTTCAATAGACCTCACAGAAGCAACCATTACAGCGACAGTCGCTAATCTCCAACAACGGCTTGGTGATGCGCTATCATGCGTATCGGTTCATTGGGATAATAGGGGAAGTGGTGAGGGTGATCTTCGTTTAATTGAGCAGACGGTATCTGCTTTTACAGCGCTAGAGGCTTCTGGACTCTCTGTCGGACTTTCTGGTATTGGATACCCCGAGCACTATTTAAACGCGAATCCAGCGCTTTCAGATAAATGGATTATTCAAGTTAAAGAAAATTTCGCTACTCAAGATGCTCGGAGTAACTATTCGAAGTACTTTCCTAAGGCTAAGTATTTGGCCTATGGAATTAACTTGGGAGGGGTGAAACTTCAATCCGCTCAGCCTGATAGCTCGTTGAGTCTCAGATCGATAAAACCTCCAGCTGGTCTTGTAGATCAATTGTCTATTTTTTTGAACTCCAAACACGGATTTGAGCCAACACCAAATTCCTTGAATGAGCTAGCTTTAGCGTTTTCCTACGTAAATGCTGCGCTTTCTGGCGTAATTGTCGGTCCACGGAATATACAGCAGCTTGTTAGCACAATGGAGTATTGGGGGGTACTGCATCGTGAGTGCAAAGGCTTTAATGATTTGGGCTTGAATCTTTCGTCGTGTTCGCTTAAATCTCCTCAGGACATCAAATAATGCAAGTCGTGAGATACGCTATTGCTGGGGTGGTAAATACGGGTCTGGGATACGGTGTTTTTTGGCTACTTTTGAAACTTGTCGGTGTCAATGCTGAGATCGCTAACGCTGTAGGATACTGTGTTGGACTGATCTCCGCGTTTGTGCTCAACCGAGTATTCGTATTTGGTGTTTCTAGTGCTACCCTTACGATGGTCTTCAGGTTTTTTGTAGCATTTATGATTGCATATATCATTAACTTGCTCGTGCTTGTCGGTCTTTATCGATTCCTGGGGGTGTCTGCGGAAATTGCACAAATTTTTGCTATGGCAATTTATACACTTTCTTTCTATATTCTGAACAAAACCTATGTGTTTAATCAGTTGCATAACGTGTCGGCCAAGAGTGAGAATTAAGCAGATTAACTCTTTATGGTCTTGGGCTGGTCAGGTCTGAGAATCATTGCATGGAGATTAATGCGCAATTCATCAAGCAGTTAGGCGTTAACGGGCGAAGGATAAAAATGAGTAGGATTGTGAGCTTTGCTGATCAAAAGTTTTCGACTAATAGTGTTACTGCCTTGTCGATTCTTCTTTTTTATTTGTACAGTGCTGTCTATGCCTGCCTGGTATTTTCGCAGTTTACCACCCTTGAAGTTGTCGCCGTTTCTTTAGCGTTTTCTTCGGTGGTTTTTATATTTTGGATTGTATTTAATCGTGATGACAGTTTGTTGCCGATAGCGCTAAATCTGAAAAATATAACCGGCGCGTTAATGGTCTCATTCCTGTTGATCATGTTTTCAAATTCATTTGGTGTTGTTTTTTCCGACTATGTAAGAACGTTTCCAGTGCTAGAAGCCGAGCTCGGATTGGGGTGGCATAAAGACACCGTCTATCATGTGTCGCTTATTCAGAGTATTCTGAATTTTGGATATCCAAGTATCGCTCAGCATGGTCACCCCTTTACAGCTTATCATGCATTGACTCATTTCTCGGATGCGCTAATTCTCTCGGTAGTGGGTTTGGATCCTTACGATAGCTATGGGTTATTTGCAAATTTCAAAATATTTGCATTTCTTGTTTCGCTGCTTGTCTTTGTAAATGCGGTTGTTGGGGGGAGAGGTTTTATTTCGTTTTTAGCATCAGTAATGTTGCTATTTCCTCTTGTGATTGGTACATGGCACGTGGTCGGCTCACATGGTTTGTGGTTAACTAACATACTTGTTGTGTTTGCAAGTCCTTACTTGTACAGGGCTTTGATGTCTGAAGAAAGTAACAGTGTTGCTCAGTTTTCTATGTTTCTGCTGATTGTGGTTTTTGTATCGTTCGGGAAAATCTCTTCAGGTGTCATGTTATGTGTCTTCGTGTCTGCTTTAGCTTTTCTTAAACAGCCGCTTAGTTTGAGGTTTTATATTTTTGCGTTGCTGGCTGCACTATTTTTTTACGCCTATAATAAAGTCTTCAGCACGTCTTATGGTACGCAGGTTGCGGTTGTTTTCAAGAATCTGACATTGAGAACGGCTTACGATTACCTGGCACAGCCTTCAGGGATGTGGAGCAAGCATGTTTCCACTTTTGTGGCAGCGCTGGTAGTTCTAGGTGCGCTCGCTTACGCTACTCCTTCAAAAAATAATCTCAGGCTGCTGGCTGCTGTCCTACTGTCTATCATCCCACTATATCTACTCACTGTTGTAATTGTTGGTTTGAATATGAGTGATATATGGTATTTTCATTATGGGTTGGCGTTTGTTTTGTTTTTATTCATCTTTCAATCTGTCACTGATAACGCGATTTTATTGAGTCAGGGTTTTTCAAGTTTTAATACGGCCGTTGGACGCTCGACTTACCGCCTTCTAATGACTCTTGGGGTTTTGTGTTTGGCATATATAGGGCAGGGGCTCTATCATTCAAATTTCAATTTGTTTGCCATGGGGTATGACAGCGTTATCAGACAAATACGCTATGCGAATAATCATCCATTTTTGCAGGTGAATAAAAAACTTGGTTTCGGTCATCAGTTGAGCATTTACACCATTTCCTCGGGTTCGTCATCTAAGCTGCCGACTGCCGCTAATCCAGGCTATCTTCAGGCACTGAAAGGGGATTTGGAGGCGCTGTTGGTTGAGCGTAATATTCGTAAGTCCGACGCTCTTCTATTCCTGCCTAAAGAGGTTTTTGATAGTGAGGTGAAAGCGCTTGGGGGGGATGAGTGGGCTAACGGAATGCTAATGTATGCGTTGCTTGGGATACCATTGGTGAATGGAATGCATTCGATTGGCAGAGCTTACGGTCTCGCCGACTACACTAAGGACAGTTTTAGGGTTTCGGCTGAGGACTTCAATGAACGTAATGCTTGCAATTCATTTGATGTGAAGATTCTTATTGAGGTGCACAGTATCATTCGACGGGACTTGAGAGTTTACACGTGTAGTGACTCTAATTAGTTGCCTTGGTTGAGGTCCGACAAAATATTTTTGGAAAAGTATTTTGACCACGGCGCACTTCATTATATTTCTAATAATTTTTCGGTGATCTCGAAATACCTAGGTCGGTTTTAATACCCTAAGATTATATTAAGGTACAATTTGTGAAAACTACCCTTACGGCCATCCCCGACGTTATCCTCTTCGAACCCCGCATTTTCGGCGACGATCGCGGTTTTTTCTTCGAAAGCTTCAACCAGCAGGTTTTCGAAGCCGCCGTCGGTCGCTCCGTATCGTTCGTCCAGGACAACCACTCGCGTTCTGCCAAAGGCGTGCTGCGCGGCTTGCACTATCAGGTACAACAAGCCCAAGGCAAGCTGGTCCGGGTTGTCGAGGGCGAGGTGTTCGATGTGGCTGTCGACCTGCGCCGTTCCTCACCAACCTTCGGTAAATGGGTGGGCGCTCATCTCTCTGCGGAGAACAAGCATCAGCTCTGGGTCCCGGAAGGCTTCGCTCATGGTTTTGTTGTGCTCTCTGAGCGAGCTGAGTTTCTCTACAAAACCACCGACTTCTATGCCCCCGCCCATGAACGCTGCCTGGCCTGGAACGACTCGACAGTCGCCATCGACTGGCCGATGAGTGAGCAGCCCTTGCTGTCCGACAAAGACAAATTGGGCAAATTGCTCTCCGACGCCGAGTGCTTCGACTAATCGGCGCTCAAGCGCCCTGCCTAGCCGCAGTAGGGCAGGGCGCTGTCAGCGGAGTAACAGCGCTCCAGCGTGCGGCACGCTTTGGCGTTACAATGCGTTTTGCACTGGGCGGTCACAACTAGAGCTCGATAGCTTGCTGAGGCTATGCCCGCGCATTTGAATTCTGCTCCGACTCCTCCAAAGGCCTGTAATAGCCGGACGCCGATGCCCTGATCGGGTAGATGCAGGGATGTCTCGTCAACCTTCTCATGTCACCACTGAAAAGATCCGAACAATGACTATCTTAGTAACCGGCGGAGCCGGCTTCATCGGCGCCAACTTTGTCCTGGACTGGGTAGCTCAAGCAGATGAGCTGGTCATCAACCTGGATAAGCTGACCTACGCGGGCAACGTGCAGAGCCTGGCGTCCATCGATGGCAACCCCAAGCACCTGTTCGTCCACGGCGATATCGCCGACTCGGCGCTGGTCGAGAAGTTGCTGGCCGAGCATCAGCCTCGAGCGGTGATCAATTTCGCCGCCGAGTCGCATGTCGATCGTTCGATTCATGGCCCGGAAGACTTCATCCAGACCAACATCGTTGGCACCTTCCGCCTGCTCGAAGCGGTGCGCGCCTACTGGAAAGCCCTACCGGGCGATGCGCAGCAGGCGTTCCGTTTCCTGCATGTATCCACCGACGAAGTCTATGGCTCCTTGGCGCCTGACGCCCCGGCGTTCACCGAGACGCACCAGTACGAGCCAAACAGCCCTTACTCGGCGAGCAAGGCGGCCAGCGATCACTTGGTGCGCTCCTACCATCACACCTATGGTCTTCCGGTTCTCACCACCAACTGCTCCAACAACTACGGCCCGTACCACTTCCCGGAAAAGCTCATCCCGCTGATGATCGTCAACGCGTTGGGCGGCAAAGGGCTGCCGGTCTATGGAGACGGCCAGCAAATCCGCGACTGGCTGTACGTGAAAGATCACTGCAGCGCGATTCGCCGGGTGCTTGAGGCAGGCACCGTGGGCGAGGTCTACAACGTTGGCGGCTGGAACGAGAAGCCAAATCTGGAGATCGTTAACCGTATCTGCGCTTTGCTCGATGAGCTGCGCCCTCGCGCTGATGGCAAGTCATACAGCGAGCAGATCACCTTCGTTACCGACCGCCCAGGCCATGACCGCCGTTACGCCATCGATGCGCGCAAACTCGAGCGTGAGCTGGGCTGGAAGCCAGCGGAAACCTTCGAGACCGGCATCCGCAAGACGGTCGAGTGGTATCTGAGCAACTGGCAGTGGGTTGAAAACGTGCAGTCGGGCAACTATCGCGAGTGGGTCGAGAAGAACTACGGCGAGCGCAGCGAATGAAGATTCTGCTGCTTGGTAAAGACGGTCAGGTCGGCTGGGAGCTGCAGCGCAGCCTGGCGCCGCTGGGCGAGGTGCTGGCCCTCAACTCCAAGAGCCAGGATTACTGCGGTGATCTCGCCAATCTGCAAGGTTTGGCGCAGACCGTCCAGGCCTGGGCGCCAGATGTGATTGTCAATGCGGCGGCTTACACCGCGGTAGACAAGGCCGAGTCCGAGCAAGCGCAAGCCCATCGCGTCAACTGCGAGGCGCTCGAGGTGCTCGCGCTGGCCGCTGCACGTTCAGGTGCGCTGCTGGTGCATTACTCCACCGACTATGTCTTCCCAGGAAATGGTCAAACGCCCTGGCGCGAAGAAGACGTGGTGGGGCCGCTGAATGTCTACGGACTGAGCAAGCTGGCTGGAGAGCAGGCTATTCAGGCCTCGGCGTGCTCGCACCTGATCTTCCGCACCTCGTGGGTGTACGCGGCGCGTGGCAATAATTTTGCCAAGACCATGCTGCGCCTGGCTGGCGAGCGAGACACCCTTGGGGTCATCGATGATCAGTTCGGCGCACCAACCGGTGCTGAGTTGATCGCAGATGTGACGGCGCATGCGATCGTCGCCTGGCGCGCCAAGCCTGAACAGGGTGGGCTCTACCATCTTGCAGCAGCGGGTGAAACCACCTGGTGTGGCTATGCGCGATATGTTCTTGAGCTGGCTGAGCAGATGGGCATTGAGCTGAAGGTCAAGGCGCAGGCGGTCTCGGCGTTGACCACTAACGCCTACCCCACGCCTGCGCGGCGGCCGGCCAATTCGCGACTCGATACGCAAAAACTTGAAAAGGCTTTCGGTTTGCAGCTTCCTGACTGGCGCCTGGGCGTTGCGCGGATGCTGACGGAAATACAAGGGAAATAACCGCATGAAACGTAAAGGCATCATTCTGGCAGGCGGCTCGGGTACTCGACTGCACCCTGCAACGTTGGCGATCTCCAAGCAGCTCTTGCCGGTCTACGACAAGCCGATGATCTATTACCCGCTGACTACGCTGATGCTGGCGGGGATTCGCGACATCCTGATCATTTCCACCCCGCAGGACACGCCGCGTTTCGAGCAGTTGCTGGGCGACGGTAATCAGTGGGGCCTGAATATTTCCTACGCCGTGCAACCCTCTCCGGATGGCTTGGCGCAGGCGTTCATCATTGGTGAGCAGTTCATTGGCAATGATCCGTCGGCGTTGGTGTTGGGCGACAACATCTACTACGGCCACGACTTCCAGCACCTGCTGAGCAACGCCAACAGTCGTGCCACTGGTGCTAGCGTGTTCGCCTACCACGTGCACGATCCTGAACGCTATGGCGTGGTTGAATTCGACGCCCAGGGCACCGCGATCAGCCTTGAAGAGAAGCCGCTGCAACCCAAGTCCAGCTACGCGGTAACCGGCCTGTATTTCTACGATCAGGATGTGGTCGAGATCGCCAAGGCCATCAAGCCCTCGCCACGTGGCGAGCTTGAGATCACCGACGTCAACCGCGCCTACCTTGAGCGTAACAAGCTGTCGGTAGAAATCATGGGCCGCGGCTACGCCTGGCTGGATACCGGCACCCACGATTCGTTGCTCGAAGCCAGCCAATACATCGCGACCATCGAGCGCCGCCAGGGCTTGAAAGTGGCATGCCCGGAAGAGGTTTCGTTCCGCCAGGGCTGGATCAGTGCAGAGCAACTTGAAAAGCTTGCCGCCCCTCTTGCGAAGAATGGGTACGGTCAGTATTTGAAACGGTTGTTGCAGGATAAGGTTTATTAATAGGTAAGTTTTAGGTCCTCTTCTTGTGCGACTTTTTGCCCGAGAAGAGGACATAAAATGTGACGTCTAATTCAGTAAAGATTCTCGCCCTTCGCGTACTTTCATCGGCACTTCAGAAGCGCTAGGTTTGTTTGGCAGCTACGGAAACGCTGCCCTGCAATTCTCGTCTCAATGGAGTGTGCCAAATGCGTAATACCGTCCTTTCCTATCTGTTCCTTCCGCTGTTCGCGGGCCTGTCCTTTTCCCTCAGTGCAGCGCCCAATCCCGCTCCGGCACCCGCTGAACTAACCGCTAGCGCAGTGGCCACACCGGCAACGGTTGCCCACACGACTCGCGTCAATCTCAACGCTGCCGATGCGCCAACCTTGCAAAAGGAGCTGAACGGGATTGGTAAAGCAAAAGCCGAAGCGATCGTGGCCTACCGTGACGCACACGGGCCATTCACTTCGGTCGATGAATTGCTGGAAATCAAAGGCATCGGCAACGCGATCCTGGATCGCAACCGTGACAAATTAACTGTGGAGTAAGCCCAAGCGTCGATGGCCGATCAACTCATGGTCGGCCATCCAGGCTTTAGCGATCTTTGGCTTCCTTGGCATCCATTTCTGCATTGCGCTCATGAACTTTCTTCAGCTGCTCTTCGGTCAGCGGCAATTTCTTCGCCGTATCGCGCAGCAGCATCAGCCCGCCTACAATCGAGCCAAGCGCTACGATGAGGATCAACCAGGCATACCAGGGCATTGTCTTTCTCCTGCAAGAACGGAAGGCACCGCTTGTATGATTTTTGAGCTAATACCTGTGCCGATGGTTCAATTATAGAGCGCGCCCATACTTGTAGTTCACTTAATATTTGGGGTCGCGTTGCGCCCCTAAAGCAGGCGACAGGGGCCTTAAGTGAACAGCATCACGCCCACACTTGGGCCAATTCTCATGACCCGCGGGCCCCCATGGCCACTTCACTTCGTTTACAATGCGCGCCGTTTACGACTTGCCAAGAGACCCCGACCATGTCCGCCTGCCAGACGCCCCTGATCGTCGCCCTCGATTTTCCTACCCGTGAGGCCGCTCTGAAGCTGGCTGACCAGCTCGATCCGGCGCTGTGCCGTGTGAAGGTTGGCAAGGAGCTGTTCACCAGCAGCGCTTCGGGCATCGTCGAGACCCTGTGTGCCAAGGGCTTCGAAGTATTCCTCGACCTCAAGTTCCACGATATCCCCAACACCACGGCGATGGCGGTAAAGGCTGCAGCCGAGATGGGCGTGTGGATGGTCAACGTGCATTGCTCCGGCGGCCTGCGCATGATGGCGGCCTGCCGTGAAGAGCTGGCCAAGCGCAGTGGTCCTCAGCCTTTGCTGATCGGTGTAACCGTACTGACCAGCATGGAGCGTGAAGACTTGGCGGGCATCGGCCTGGACATCGAGCCGCAAGAGCAGGTGCTGCGGCTGGCAGCCTTGGCCGAGAAGGCCGGGATGGACGGTCTGGTGTGCTCGGCGCTGGAAGCGCCGGCGCTCAAGGCGGCGCATCCGTCGCTGCAGTTGGTCACTCCAGGCATCCGCCCGGCTGGTAGCGCCCAAGACGATCAACGCCGCATTCTGACCCCGCGTCAGGCGCTGGATGCCGGCTCCGACTATCTGGTAATCGGGCGTCCTATCAGTCAGGCGGCCAATCCCGCCCAAGCTTTAGCAGCGGTGGTCGCGGAAATTCGCGGCTGATTAGGGGGCAGGGCTAAGGTCGGTCAGCTATGGCTAATGAGGCCGCTGCGCCGCCCAAGTACAGGCCCCGTGCCTTAGCTGACTGACATTCGGGCAAGGGCTGACTGGAATGCGCCCTTGCCCTGTCAGAGAAGTCGTACGTAGTTCCGATTTGTCCTACACGTTCGATGTATAATCGCTCCCGCGTCTGATAACCGGGTAGACAACGTGGAAGCTGTTGGCGTTAAGCATCGCACCAAGCAATTATCGATAAAGGATTTCGCAAATACTCAAAATATTGCGAAAGGGCCTGTATTCATCGTTGCGTCTGGTGCCTCGGCCAAGGACTTTCCACTCGAACGATTTGCTGATGTGCCAATGATCACAATGAACGGCGCAATTTCGTTGTTCAAGGACACCGGCATCAGGCCGTTCTTCTATGTTTGTTCGGATATCGGATTTCCACGACAGCAGCCGGATCTGTATGCCCAAGCGCTGCTGCTCAGCCATCGTTTGGCCATCCGGCCGGATGAGGTAGATTCACTACCGCAAGCGACATGCGCTGAAATTTTCCCGCTACGCAAGGCCAGCAGGACGACATTGTTCCAGGCTGTATTCAATGCGCAGCCTCAAATGGTCCGCAAGCGCACCTTCTGGAAAAACAGTACGCGAACCATTGGCTTTAGCAAGGACCTGTCCTACGGCTTTTTCGATGCGCGTACGGTTGCCTATGTCGCCCTTCAGATTGCCTACCATCTTGGTTTCAATAAGGTTTTTCTAGTAGGGGTAGACCTCAACCAGAATGCAGGGCGATTTTACGAAAATGGCGGTCGCGCGATTTCGCCGTGTGGGCTGGATGGTCACTATGAGCGCCGCATCCTGCCGTCTTTCGAGTTGATGTCAAAGCGCGTGATGGGCGAAAGATTTACGGTTTACAACCTCTCGCAGGATTCGAGAATACCCCATTCGGTTGTTCCGAAAATCACTGTCGATCAGGCGAAATCGATCATTCTTTCCAGCCGGTAAGCGTGCTATCCATCCTCGTTGAATTTTTTCAACCAGCTTTCGGCCGAAAGATAGACTGCTGCCCGTTGCAGTTGCCTCGGAAGTTAAAAGTTGTTGGGGCGCTCATACGACAGAGCGCCCTAATTTACAAATCAGACCTTCAATACCAACTTGCCAAAGTTCTCGCCGCTGAACAGCTTGAGCAGCGTCTCCGGGAAGGTGTCCAGCCCGTCCACCACATCTTCCTTGCTCTTGACCTTGCCACTGGCCAACCAGCCGGCGATCTCCTGCGCCGCCTTGCCGTATTCCTTGACGTGGTCCATCACCACGAAGCCTTCCATCCGCGCGCGATTGACCAGCAGCGACAGGTAGTTGGCCGGCCCTTTGACCGCTTCTTTGTTGTTGTACTGGCTGATCGCCCCGCAAATCACCACGCGCGCCTTGAAGTTCAAGCGGCTCAGTACGGCATCGAGGATATCCCCGCCGACGTTGTCGAAGTACACATCCACGCCCTTGGGGCACTCGCGCTTGAGGCCCGCCAGCACGTCTGCGGCCTTGTAGTCGATCACCCCGTCAAAACCCAGCTCATCCTTGAGGTACTGGCACTTCTGCGCGCCGCCGGCAATGCCGACCACCCGGCAGCCTTTGATCTTGGCGATCTGCCCGGCGATGCTGCCCACTGCGCCCGCGGCACCGGAGATCACTACGGTTTCCCCTTCCTTAGGCTGACCCACGTCGAGCAGGGCAAAGTAGGCGGTCATGCCGGTCATGCCCAGGGCCGAGAGATAGCGGGGCAGGGGGGCGAGCTTGGGGTCGATCTTGTGCAGGCCCTGCGGTTCGCCAGTGAAGTAATCCTGCACGCCGAGCGCGCCGCTGACGTGGTCGCCGGGTTGGAAACCTGGGTGCTTGGAGGCGACCACTTCACCCACGCCCAGGGCGCGCATGACCTGGCCCAGGCCCACTGGGGGAATGTAGGACTTGCCTTCATTCATCCAGCCGCGCATTGCAGGGTCAAGCGACAGGTACAGGTTCTTGACCTGGATCTGGTCCTCGGCCGGTTCACTGGCGGGGA
Source organism: Pseudomonas sp. xss_2 (assembly GCF_043104195.1). NCBI lineage: Bacteria > Pseudomonadati > Pseudomonadota > Gammaproteobacteria > Pseudomonadales > Pseudomonadaceae > Pseudomonas > Pseudomonas sp. xss_2. The sequence continues at coordinate 26,961 of NZ_JBICKL010000048.1, read as the reverse complement.
CTTGTTCGTAGGTGAAATCGTCACGGGTCACGGCGCCGACCGGGCGTTTGGCAAGCAGGAAGCGGCGGTTGGTCTGGGTCATGGCGAATCTCGCTGATAGTAGGCAAAGCCTGTTGATAGTGGTTGGCGCGCGGCGCGGCAAGGTTTACCGGTGTGGCGAATGCCGGGCGATCCACGCGGATGATCGGAAGCTACAGGCACAATCACTGGCAACGATGGTAGCTCAACCGCTGGCCTGATGATGCTGCCCCTGGCGGCGGTTGCCTGACTAGACTCAGGCTCGACTTCAATTTCTGTTGCAGGAGCGAGCGATGAGCATGACCTTTTCCGGCCAGGTCGCCCTGGTCACCGGGGGCGCGGCGGGTATCGGCCGGGCGACGGCACTGGCCTTCGCTGCCGAGGGGCTGAAGGTGGTAGTGGCCGACCGCGATGCGCTGGGTGGTGAGGCCACCGTGAGCTTGATTCGTGAGGCAGGGGGCGAGGCGCTGTTCCTGCCCTGCGATGTGACTCAGGACCGCGATGTGCGCCAACTGCACCAGGGCGTTATCGACGCCTATGGCCGTCTCGACTATGCCTTCAACAACGCCGGCATCGAGATTGAGAAGGGCCGCTTGGCCGAGGGCAGCGAAGAAGAGTTCGATGCGATCATGAGCGTCAACGTCAAGGGCGTGTGGTTGTGCATGAAGTACCAGTTGCCGTTGCTGCTGGCCCAGGGCGGTGGGGCGATCGTCAATACCGCGTCGGTGGCAGGCCTGTCGGCCGCGCCGAAGATGAGCATCTACGCCGCCTCCAAGCATGCAGTCATCGGCCTGACCAAGTCGGCGGCCATCGAGTATGCCAAGAAGGGCATTCGGGTTAACGCGGTGTGCCCGGCGGTGATCGACACCGATATGTTCCGCCGCGCCTATGAAGCCGACCCGCGCAAGGCCGAGTTCGCCGCAGCGATGCACCCGGTGGGGCGCATTGGCAAGGTCGAGGAAATTGCCAGTGCGGTGCTGTATCTGTGCAGTGACGGTGCGGCGTTCACCACCGGCCACTCGCTGACCGTGGACGGTGGTGCGTTGGCGATCTGAGGAAGGGTTATCCCGCGTTTGGCACTGTCCCTTTGAGGAAGATCTCGCGGCGCTCCAGGCGCCCGATATCTTCATGCTTGGCGATGGTAAACACCCAGTCGAACGCGGGCCGGTCGATGGCCGGGAAGTACCGCTCAAGCGCCTGGTCCACGTAGGCGTCGAAGTCTGCTTCGGTGATGTAGCGATAGATTTCCCGCAAGTACAGGAAGCCGAACTGAAAGCCAAGGGTTTCGCTAAAAAACGCCGTCGGCACGCAGAAACTGTTTTCCAGGTCGATGGCCAACGGTTGTTGGGTGTCGTCTCGCGGCAGCATGACATTGGCGGCCCACAGATCCATGTGGCTGATCCCCCGCTGGTGTAGGTCGTGCAGCAGTTCAAATGCCGCTCCGATCACGCTGTGCACTGCGCTCGGGTCGTTGCGAACCTTGCTCAAACCATCATCATGGGCATCCAGTAGTTCGGTGATCAGGTACAGGTCCTGCACCAAGCCAAGCTTGGAGCGGCTGTAACCAAAGCCGACCAGTCCAGCTACCCGCGCGCCACGTCGGGTGGCTTCGCGGGTGTTGATCAGTTCCTCGATGGTCCAGTCGTAGAGCCCCTTACTCCTTGGATTGCCGCGCTGCACCCGCCATTTCTTTTTCAGCGAATCGAGTTGCTCACGCTTGGTGAACAACCCACTTTCGCTGCAGGCCAGTGGTGCGCTGACGCGTTTGGCGCTAGGCGCCTGTTCGATCAGTTGCTTGAGCGCGCAGCGGGTCTTGGCTGCCAAGGGCGACTGAAAATGTAGCGTGGTATGGCTGTGGCTTAGTACATGGGGGTACTCGCTGCGCCAGGTGGGGGAATTGGGGTGCACGCTACATCCTTGGTAGTGTCAAAGTGCTATTGCTTGCTTTCAGTTATCTTACATTTTTTCACAAAATTCCTACAAATCTTTCATCTAATTCCGATCATTAACAGGCGGCTTCAACACGTTGTTCGCGCGCGCTGAGGTGAAGCATCGCCGCAACGATCAAGCAGCCTGTGAGCAGCACTGCGCCAAATGCTATCAGCGCCACTCGCGCCCCCAGCGCGTCACTGAGCAACCCGGTAAAAATCACTGGCAGGCTGAACCCCATGTACGCAAGCAGGAAGAACCCGGCACTGGCCCGGGTCTTTTCGCTGCCGGCCAATTGGTTCACCGCCGCCAACCCGCCGAGGTAGATGAAGCCATAGCAAGCGCTGCTCGCGGCCACCGCGCCGAGCAGCACAGCGAGCAGTGCGCCGCTGTCCGCGCCCCAGGCCAACAGGGCATAACTGCAAGGCAAGATGGCCAGCCCCAGCAGGGCCGCTTGGGCACTCGGCAAGCGTCGGGCCATGGGCTGGAACAGCAGGCCGCAGCTGATCACGCAGAAGGTGGAAAAGCCTGACCAGGCGCTCAAGCCGTGCTGACGCAAGATCCCGGGCAGCAACGCAATCACCAGGCCGACGCAGGCCCAGGCTAGGAGGATGGCGAAGCCATAGGCGAGGCTGCCGGCCGGGTAGCAGGGCAAGCGCAGCATGGCTGTGCGCTGTGCCGGGCGTGGATCGGGCAAGCGCCACACCAAAACGATGGCGATGAACGCCAGCAGCAGTTGCAGATGGAAGCTACCTGGGGTCAGGCTCGGTCCGGCTAGGAGGAACAGGCTGGTCAAGGCCGCGCCCAGGCCAAAGCCCAGCGAGGTGCTGGCAGTGACCCAGTTGGCGGCGCGGCTGCTGTCGCTGCCGGCCATCAACTCGCCCATGTAGGCGGTAGCCGTGGCTGAGGCAAGGCCGGTGCCCAGACCGAGGAACAGGCGCGCGACGCCGAGGGTTTCCAGGCTAGGGGTCAGCAGCATCAGCAGGGTGGCGAGCATCGACAGGCCTAGGGCGGCGAGGATCAGTGGCCGCCGGCCGATCCTATCTGCAAGGCCGCCCAGGGCCAGGAGTACTGGCAGTACGCCGAGCACGTAACCGGAGAAGGCCACGGCAGTGGCGGCGGCGCCGCGGCCGGAGAAGTCGGCGTAGGTGATGTAGAGCGGCGCTTGCAGGTTCACCGCGAAGGTGATGATGCACAGAGCGAAGGCCAGCAGGGCGGGGGCGTGGCGATTGGGCATTTCGGGGTGGTCCGTTGGTCTGTGGGTGTTTGTGCCGGCCCTATCGCGGGGCAAGCCCGCTCCCACCGGCGTCGATCACAGCGGCCACGTGGGAGCGGGCTTGCCCCGCGATAGGGCCGGCACTGGCCACACTGATGCCCAGCCGCTCCACCAACAAGACACACCCCCAGCCCATTTATGCTTAACTGTTCGCACAAAATCCGCGAACACTTGCCATGAACCTGCAGCTCGATCGCCTCAGCCCCACCCCTCTGGTCCAACAACTGACCGACCAGCTCCAGGCCTGGATCGAGCACCAGCGCCTGCGCCCCGGCGCGCGCTTACCCTCGATTCGCGCCCTGGCACGAACCCATCAGGTCAGCCCGTCGTGCGTGATCGAGGCTTACGATCGACTGGTCGCCAGTGGCTGGTTAGAAGCGCGCCACGGCACCGGCTTCTTCGTTGCCGAGCGCAAGCCGGGCCTGGAAGCAGCCGACGCTGAACACTGGGGAGAGGCGCTGGTGGGTAGTTGGCGCCAGTTCCGCGAAGGCCACGACGAGCTGCTCAAGCTCGGCTGCGGCTGGTTGCCCAACGCATGGCGCGCGGCTGAGGAACTGGCCCAGGCCATTCGCCAGGTCAGCCGTGGCAACCCTGCCGACTTGTTCGACTACAGCCCGCCGTTGGGCCTGAGCAGCCTGCGCCAGCAGTTGCACAAGCGGCTGGCGCGGCTGGATATTGCGGCGGGTGCCGAACGCATCCTCACCACCCAAGGCGCCAGCCATGGCCTCGATCTGCTGGTGCGCACGCTGCTGCGCTCAGGCGATACGGTACTGGTGGAAAACCCCGGTTACTACAACCTGTACAACCTGCTGCGCGCCCATCAAGTACGCATGCTGCCGGTTCCGCGTACCGTCCATGGCCCTGACTTGCAGGCACTGGAGCAGCTGTTGGCCGAGCATCGCCCGCGCTGCCTGTTCATCAACAGCCTGTACCACAATCCGACCGGCACCAGTCTGACGCCGAAGGCCGCCTACCGGCTGCTGGAATTGGCCCGCGAGCGAGACGTGCGGATCATCGAGGACGATATCTACGCCGATTTCCAGGAAGGTCCGGCCACCCGCCTGGCTACCCTCGACAGCGAGCAGAGGGTGATCTACCTGGCCAGTTTCTCCAAGACCCTCAGCAGTTCGCTGCGAGTCGGCTACCTGGTGGCCGACGAGGACCTGATTGCACGCTTGGCCGAGCTGAAAATGGTCAGTGGTATCGGCAACTCGCGCTTCGCCGAGCAGGTGGTGGCGCAGATGCTCGCCAATGGCAGCTATCGCAAGAGCGTGCAGCGTTTGCGCGTGCGTCTGGGGCAGCACATGGCCAAGTTGCTCGGCCAGCTTGAAGGCTATGGCTGGCAGGTGTTCTGTGAACCCTATGGTGGGATGTTCGTCTGGGCGCGGGTGCCAGGCCGCGACTTCGCGAGCCTTGAGCGGCTGGCACTGGAACATGCGGTGTTGCTCACGCCGGGCAGCGCCTTTGATGTTCAGGGGGCTGCCAGTGACTGGTTGCGGATCAATGTCGCCTACGGGCAGGACCAACGTGCCCAAGCCTTCCTTCAGCATGCAGGGCGACCTTCAGCGGCCTGAAAACGACACGCTCATAGCTATTTGACACCATTCTGGCGCCAAGGACTTGTGAGCATCCTCTCGCCATTGTCACTCTTGCCCTTCAGAAAAGCCTGACAGGGCGAGGGGGAATCGGCGATGGCAGTGACCAAGCACGGCGTTCTGGCCAATCTCGGCATGGCTCGCAAGCTCGGCTTGGGCTTTGCTTTAGTCCTGTTGCTGACCCTGGCGGTGGCGGCGATTGGCGTGTTCGCGCTGTACAGCGTTGGTCAGCGCTTTGATGGCTTACGCCAGATGACCCAGTTCAATACCGACCTGCTGCGCTTGCGCCAGCTCGAACAGGGCTTTGCCTTGCGTTCCGACAGTGAGGACGCCGAGGCTTTGCGCACTGGATTGCAAGTGCTGATCGAACGTGCCCGTGGGGTCGCGCAATTGAGCGCGAGCGAGGCTGACTTGACCGCCTATGGCCAGGCCTTCGACACCTTCGTTGAAGCTGTACAGGCCAAGGAGCTGGCGCTGGACATGGCCAGTTGGTCGGTCTCAAGCGTGGCCAATAACCTCGATGTACTGCAGGCGGGCCTGGCTGACGATGGCAGCTACACCCTCAAACAGTCCCAGGGCCAGCAAGGCGGTGAGTTTCTCGAACAGGCCGCGCAGGTGGCCCAGGTGTCGCGGCTGATGTTGCAGGCGATGGACGAGGCGCGGGTGCGTCTGGAGCAGGGGCGCAAAGGCGAGGAGGCGGTCAACCAAGGGCGGATCGCCCAGACCGTCGAGGCGGCCAGCCTGGTCGAGCAGCTCAAGACCTCGGTCAGCGACAGTGGTTACCAGAGTGTATTGGGCGAGGTCGCCGGGCATATCGCCAGCTTCGGCGAAAAACTCAACGAATACACCGATCTGCTGGCCCAAGAGCAGGGCCTCAAGGCGCAGTTGCAGGCGCGCGCCGACCAGGTCACCGCCAGGGTCGATCAGGCCTACAGCAATCAGCAACAGGCCATGCAGGGCGAGCTCAAACGCAACGCCCTGGCGATTGTTCTGGCCACTGCGCTGGCGCTGCTGGCTGGGGTGGTGGCGGCGTGGCTGATCACCCGTGCTGTAGTCGGCCCGCTCAAGCGGGTGATCACCCGTGCCCAACGGATTGCCGCCGGTGACTTAGGTATGCAGGCCGAAGCGCCGCGGGGCGATGAAGTCGGCCAGCTGTTGCAGGCCATGCAGCAGATGGCGGCGGGCCTGTCCGGCATGGTCAGTGGTTTGCAGCAGGGCATCGAGCAGTTGGCTGGCAGCGCTCAGTCGCTGTCGAGCGTGACTGAGCAGACCAACCGCGAGGTCGGCAGCCAGAAAGAAGAAACCGAGCAAGTTGCCACCGCCATGCAGCAGATGACCGCCACCGTGCACGACGTGGCCCGCAATGCCGAAGAAGCCGCCCAGGCCGCGCAGGCTGCCGATGACAAGGTCGAATCCGGCCAGCAGGTGGTGCGCCAGAGCATGCAGCGCATCGAACAGCTGGCGGCGGCGGCAGAGACCGCCAGCGCCGGCATCGAGAGTCTGAGTGCAGAGATTCATACCATTGGCGATGTGCTTGATGTGATTAAGAGCGTGGCCGAGCAGACCAACCTGCTGGCGCTCAATGCGGCGATCGAAGCAGCGCGGGCCGGGGAGCAAGGGCGCGGTTTTGCCGTGGTCGCCGATGAGGTGCGGGCTCTGGCCAGGAGGACCCGGCAATCGACCGAGGAGATCGAGCGTTTGGTCGCAAGCTTGCGTGGCAACGCCCAGCAGTCGGTGGCGCAGATTCGCGGCAGTACCGAACTGGTGCGCTTGGCGGTGGCGGATGCGCTGCATACCGAAAGCGCACTGGGTAGCATTGCCACGGCGGTGTCATTGATCCAGCAGATGAACCAGCAGATTGCCGCCGCGGCCGAGCAGCAGAGTTCGGTCGCCGAGGAGATCAGCCGCAGCGTCACGCAGATCCGCGGCAGTGCCGATCAGGCTGCGCTGGCGATGCGCGACAATGCCCAGTCGAGTGTGCAGCTGGCGCAGTTGGGGGATGAGTTGAAGGGGATGGTCGGGCATTTCAGGCTCTGAGCAGAGCCTGAGTAGCGTGTCGGCAGATCGGGCCTCATCGCAGCCTTGCAGGAGCGAGCTTGTCCCGCGATGAGGCCCGTTCAGCCATCGACATTTCAAGCCCTGCGCGGATTGAGGATCAGCAAGGTAATCACCCCCGCCACGATCCCCCAGAACGCCGAGCCAATCGAAAACAAGGTAAAGCCCGACGCCGTTACCATGAAGGTAATCAGCGCCGCCTCGCGCTCGCGCGCCTCACTCATGGCCACGCTCAAGCCATTCATGATCGAACCGAACAGCGCCAACGCCGCAATCGACAGCACCAGCTCCTTGGGCAGGGCGGCAAACAGTGCGGCCAAGGTCGCGCCGAACACGCCGGCGATGCCATAGAAGATCCCGCACCACACCGCTGCGGTATATCGCTTGCTCGGGTCTTCATGGGCGTGCGGCCCGGTGCAGATCGCCGCGCTGATCGCCGCCAGGTTCACCCCGTGCGAGCCAAACGGTGCCAGCAGCAACGAAGCAAAACCGGTCGCCGAGATCAGCGGCGAGGCCGGCACCTGGTAACCATCGGCGCGCAATACCGCCACCCCCGGCATGTTCTGCGAGGTCATCGCTACCACGAACAATGGGATGCCAATGCTGATGGTCGCTGCCAGCGAGAAGCTCGGCGTGGTCCACACCGGCTTGGCCACTTCCAGGTTGAAGCCGCTGAAATCCAGCAGGCCCATCGCGCCAGACAGCGCCGTACCCACTACCAACGCGGCCAGCACGCAATAGCGCGGTGACAGGCGCTTGACCAGCAGGTAACTGAAGAACATGCCCAGGACCAGCAAGGTCCGGTGCTGCGCGGCAACGAAAATCTCACTGCCGATCTTGAACAGGATCCCAGCCAGCAGCGCCGATGCCAGTGATGCTGGAATCCGTTTGACCAGGCGCTCGAAGCTGCCCGTCAGGCCGCAGATCAGCACCAGTACGGCGCAGGTGATATACGCGCCGATCGCTTCGCCGTAGCTGACGCCGCCTAAGCTGGTGATCAGCAGCGCCGCTCCCGGCGTCGACCAGGCCACGGTGATCGGTGTGCGATAGCGCAGCGACAGGCCAATGCTGCAGATCGCCATGCCGATCGACAGCGCCCAGATCCATGAGGAGATCTGCGCTGTGGTCAATCCGGCCGCCTGGCCGGCCTGGAACATCAACACCAGCGAGCTGGTGTAGCCGGTGAGCATGGCGATGAAGCCGGCGACCACCGCCGATGGGGAGCTGTCTGCCAATGGGCGCAGGCGCGCTGAAGTGGCATCGGTCATGGTGCAATCCTTGTACTTGTAAGCAGTTTTTGCAGACTAACGCGGCAAGCGTTGATCCTTGCCATACAGCGACCATTGCATTTAGCCGTACAGTCGCCAACTATTGGGCCTATATCGGCAACTGCATTGAAGGGGAGGGGCGATGTACAAGGTCTATGGGGACTACCAGTCGGGCAACTGCTACAAGATCAAGCTGATGCTGCATTTGCTCGATCGTCCGTATCAATGGCATCCGGTGGACATTCTCAAGGGTGAGACCGAGACGCCGGAGTTTCTCGCCATGAACCCCAATGGCAAGGTGCCGGTGCTGGAGCTCGAAGATGGCAGTTATCTTTGGGAGTCCAACGCGATTCTCAACTTCTTGGCTGACGGCAGCGAGTTTTTGCCCAGCGAGCCGCGTCTGCGTACCCAGGTGTTGCAGTGGCAGTTTTTCGAGCAGTACAGCCATGAGCCGTACATTGCGGTGGCGCGCTTCATCCAGTTTTATCTGGGCCTGCCGCAGGAGCGGCTTGAGGAATACAAGGGGCTGCACAAGGGCGGCTATAAGGCGCTGCGGGTGATGGAAAAGCAGCTGCAGATGACGCCGTATCTGGTCGGGCAGCAGTATTCGATTGCCGATGTGGCGTTGTATGCCTATACCCATGTGGCGCACCAGGGTGGGTTTGATCTGGGCGCATACCCTGCGGTGCAGGCGTGGTTGGCGCGGGTGGCTTCGCATCCGCGGCATGTGCCGATGGGCGAGTAACGCTATCGCGGGGCAAGCCCGCTCCCACGTGTGTAGCTGCATTGGCGCAAGTCAGGCGAGAGCTGGCTGCGTGGGAGCGGGCTTGCCCCGCGATGAGGCCGGCACCGCCCCCAAAAAATCAAACGCCGGCGAAACGCTTGTCCAGGTAGGCAATGATTTCCTTGGACTCATACATCCAGGTCACCTGGCCTTGTTCCTCGATGCGCAAGCACGGCACCTTCACCCGACCGCCACCTTCAAGCAGGGCCTGGCGGTGTTGCGGGTCGTTCTTGGCATCACGCAGCGCCACCGGCACATTCAGCCGATGCAAGTTGCGTCGGGTCTTGACGCAGAACGGGCAGGCGTGGAACTGGTACAGCGCCAGGCCCTTGGCCTGTTGCTCGACCAGCGCCTGGGCGGCCGGGTCACGCTTTTGCTTGGCCGGGCGGCTGATCCAGTCGCCGAACACGATAAGCTGGCCGAGGCCGACCCGCAGGGCTTTGACGATCATGGGCAACTCCTGAACAAATAAAAAGCCGACCCTGAGGGCCGGCTTGGGATCACGCGCCGATCACTTGATCAGGCTGAGGAACTCGCTGCGAGTCGCGGCGTTTTCGCGGAACTGGCCGAGCATCACCGAAGTGATCATGGTCGAGTTCTGCTTCTCGACACCGCGCATCATCATGCACATGTGCTTGGCTTCGATGACCACCGCAACGCCGGCAGCGCCAGTGACCTGCTCGATGGCTTCGGCAACCTGGCGGCTCAGGTTTTCCTGGATCTGCAGGCGGCGGGCGAACATGTCGACGATCCGCGCAACCTTGGACAGGCCCAGTACTTTGCCTTGTGGCAGGTAGGCCACATGAGCCTTGCCGATGAACGGCAGCATGTGGTGCTCGCACATCGAGTAGAGCTCGATGTCCCGGACCAGCACCATCTCGCTGTTGTCGGAGCTGAACAGCGCGCCGTTGGTGACCTCTTCCAGGGTCTGTTCATAACCGCGGCAAAGGTACTTCATGGCCTTTGCGGCCCGCTTGGGCGTGTCCAGCAAGCCCTCACGGGAGACGTCCTCGCCAAGTTGGCTGAGGATCTCGGTGTAGTTCTGTTCCAGGGACATGTATCTACCTGTAGGGAATAAACGCAAAAAAGAAGGGTACGGCGGCAAGGGCGGCGCTGCAAGCGCGGCGTTATTCGTCGCGCCCGTCGAGCATGGTCCGTTTGAGTATCACGTACACCGCGCCGGTGCCGCCGTGGCGCGCCTGGCAGGAGGTGAAGCCCAGTACTTGCGGGTGCTGGCGCAGCCAGGTGTTGACGTGGCTCTTGATCATCGGCCGCTTGCCGTCCAGCCGCGCTGCCTTGCCATGGGTAACCCGCACGCAACGCACTTCCAGCTTGGTCGCCTCGGCGAGAAACGCCCAGAGGATCTCGCGGGCCTTTTCCACGCTCATGCCGTGCAGGTCGATGCTGCCTTCGAAAGGGATCTGACCGAGCTTGAGCTTGCGGATCTGGCCTTCCTGCACGCCGTCGCGACGCCACATCAGCTCGTCTTCGGCGCCCACGTCGATGACGAACTGATCGGACATGCCATCGACCACCAACGGTTGGTCGCTGCGCACCGTAGCCGACTGGCGCAAGCCGGCCAGCTGCTTGCGGTCAGCCTTGGGTTTGCCGACCTCGGCACGGTCGTGCTTGATCGGCTTGACGCCGCGCACTTCGGCATGGAACAGGGAAAAATCGTCGTCTTGCATGCAGGCCTCCACGTGGGCGGCGTAGTTTACGCGAGTGCGCGCCTGCGTACACCTGTGCTGGCCCCATCGCGGGACAAGCCCGCTCCCACGAGTTATGTGCAGCGCTATGGCGCCATCACGTGGGCTTGCCCCGACCGACAGCCAACTCAGTCGTACTCTTTCATCAGATGCGGTGGCCATTACGTGGGAGCGGGCTTGCCCCCCGATGAGGCCAGCACTGACAGCCAACTCAGTCGTGCTTTTTCATCAAATGCGGCGACAGGTTCAACTCCCTCCCACGACGCAGGCGAATCCGACTACGGCGCCAGAAACGCACGCCCATCCACAGCAACAACAACCCCACCGCCAGCAAGATGCCCGACAGCGGCCGATTGGCATTGAGTTCGGCAAGCGCAGCGTAATTGCCCAGCAGACCGGCAAAACCGGCCATCGCCAGGAGTATGCCGAGCGTCGCCAGCAGGGCAGACAGCCCGGCAGCCAGGCGTGCGCCCCAGTTACGCGGTTCGCGCGGGCGCAGGCGCTTGGCGTCGAAACTGCCTTTGAGCTTCATTCCGATTTCCTCTATGGGTATCCGGAGTTCGACCTGCCCGTGGCTATCAGGTTCCGCCCGTCTGCCGGGCGGTCATGCGCTCAGACCAGGCTGGCGGTTGGGGCGACGCAGGCGAAGTTGTCGGCCATCACGGCCATTTCGCACTGGTGGATCTGCGCGGCAGGAATCACGCCATCCTTGAACGCCAGGTCGCGGGTTGCCGAAGCATCCTCGACCAGCGTGCAACGATAACCATAGTCCTTGGCGCGGCGCACGGTGGTGCTGACGCTGGAGTGGCTCATGAAGCCGCAGACGATCAGGTCCAGGTGGCCTTTGTCCTGCAGGGTTTCGTGCAGCTTGGTGTTCTTGAAGGCGTTGGGCATGCGCTTTTCGATGATGATTTCATCGCCACGCGGCTCAAGGCCTTCGATGAATTCGCCGCGCGGGCCCTGTGGGTCGAACAGGCCGCCAACGGTACCTAGGTGACGGACGTGGATGATCGGGCGACCGGCTTTACGCGCGGCGTCGAGCAACCTGGCGATGTTGGCCACGGCCTCGTCCATGCCCGACAGCGCCAGGGGACCGCTGAGGTACTCCTTCTGCGCATCGATGATGATCAGGCTGGCGTTGCCCAGCTTGGCCGGCGGGTAGTCGCGGCCACTGAGGCGGAACATCGTGGTTGGAACGGACATCAAGGGCTCCTTCAGTAGGGCTTTTGTGCGCCTATTCTCCCTTGCTTGGCCGCTAATGGGAATGGTTGACATCGTAACCTGCGTGTTTACTGGCCTGTGGCTACTTGTTGGGGATTGGGTGGAACATTTCAGCGGGTGGGCCTGTTAGACTTTTGTCCTGTCTGAAAAGGAGTACCCCGTGATCACATCCCGCCTGCGCACCCTGCGCGACTACATCCGCTGGGCAGTCAGCCGCTTCCACGAGCATGAGCTGTTCTTCGGCCACGGTGCCGACAACGCCTGGGACGAGGCCCGCCTGCTGGTGCTGGGCGCCGTGCACCTGCCATGGGAGGTGGCCGACAGCTACCTGGATTGCCAGCTCGAGGATGACGAGCGAGTGCGTCTGCAGCATCTGCTCAAGCGCCGCATCGAAGAGCGCGTGCCCACCGCCTACCTGCTCGGCGAGGCCTGGTTCTGCGGTATGTCGTTCCTGGTCGATGAGCGTGTGCTGGTGCCGCGTTCGCCGATTGGCGAGCTGATCGAAAAACGTTTCGAGCCGTGGCTGGCGCAAGAGCCGGCCCGCATTCTTGACCTGTGCACGGGCTCCGGCTGCATCGGTATCGTTGCCGCCGAGGTGTTCCCTGAGGCGCAAGTGGTATTGGCCGATTTGTCGTTCGACGCGCTGGAAGTGGCCAACCAGAACATCGAACGCCATGGTCTGGATGAGCGGGTGTTCACCGTGCAGGGCGATGGCTTCGCTGGGTTGCCGGGGCAGCGCTTCGACTTGATCCTGTCCAACCCGCCGTATGTCGATGCCGAAGATTTTGCCGACATGCCGGCCGAATACCAGCATGAGCCGGAGCTGGGTTTGGCGTGCGGTAACGATGGCCTGGACCTGGTACGGCGGATGTTGGCCGAGGCGGCTGATCACCTGACCGAGAAAGGCTTGCTGATCGTCGAGGTGGGCAACAGCCAGGTGCATGTCGAGACGCTGTACCCGGAAGTCGATTTTGCCTGGCTGGAGTTCGAGCGCGGCGGCCATGGGGTGTTCATGTTGACGGCTGAACAGTGCCGCCAGCATCAGGAGCTGTTCAGCTCGCGCGTCTGAAGCCAATGGGCCTGTGGGGGCGGGCTTGTCCCGCGATAGCGTTAGACCAGGCGACATCTATCGCATTGGCCATCGCTATCGCGGGACAAGCCCGCTCCCACCAGTGCGACCGCGAAGAGCCGCATGGCGCCTAGCGCGTAGCGATCCAGATCAACAGCCCCGCCTGGAACACCGCAAACGCCACCAGGCAGGTAATGGTAAAGCGCAGCCCGCTGTCTTCGCGGCGGTACTTGGCCACCCGCTCATCGCGCTCGCGCAGTTGCGCTTCTTTTTCCTGCAACGTCTGCTCGGCCTGTTGCAGCATGCCGGCCGATTCCAGCGTATCGATCCTTTGGACCTTCTCGGCGTTCCAGCCGCCCTTGAGCTGACCGACCGCCACCTCCACGGTGCGCCCCTTGAGCACCTGGCCGTCGGTGTACTCCACCTCTACACCGATACTGCGCAAGACATGGTCGCGGCGCAGGCGGGTGTCTTCGTTGAGCGCATCCTTGTTCGGCAGGGTCATGCCTTCAACGCGGTAGTGCGACCAGTTGGCCTGCAACCACTGCACTGCCTGGCCCAGCAGGTAGCGGCCCAGACCACGGTTGAGCGGTTCTATTTGCAGCCCGGCTTCAGCGCCAATGCTGACCCGCCGCTGGCCGTGATCGACACGGATATCCAGCTGGTTCTGCTCTTTTCGCACTTTCTGCCCGGGCAAGCGGATTTCCATGCGTAGCAGGCTGTGCTCCTTGCTGTGCCGCTCGACATAGCCGAACTGCACGAAGCGCAGCGGCCGGGCGCCACTGTTGCGGTCGGTGGGCAACGGCGCCAGGCGCAGCAGCTGGAAATGTTCAGCGGCCACATCCGCCCAGGGCAGCGGGGCGCTCTCCGGGGCTTGCGGCTCTTCGGTCGCCTCAGCGGCGGGGGCATCGGTCATCACGGGCTTCCTCACATGCACGATGGCCGGATATCGCAGGATTTCCCCCGCAATAACCGGCCCAATGCCTGCTTATCGGCAGCAGCGGTCAGTACTGTAGGGGCGCGCCCTACGCCTGCGGCAATTGGCGAATGAAAGCGACGATCCGTTGGCCCAGTTCGCGCGCCAGCGGCAGCTCTGGATTCTGATAGCTCTCACGCTGGCCGCTCATGGCGCGCGGACTGATACGCAGCATGTGGTTCATGCCATCGATCAGCGCCAGCTGGGCATCGGGCTTGGCCGCCTGCAAGCGCTCGGCATCGGCCACGTCCACTTGCACATCGTTGCGCCCCTGAATGATCAGGGCAGGCACTCGGAGCTGGCCGAAGGCGCCGGCCGGGTCCTGGCGCAGCAACGAGATCAGGTAGGGCTGCACCGAAGGGCGGAACACTTCGCGCAGTGCTGGCGGCACATCCAGGCTGGTCTGGCCGGCTTGCAGACGGTCGATCAAGGCGTTGCCGCGCGCCAGTTGCGCCGCTGGCAGGCGTTGCGCCAGTTGCTCGCGCAGCACCTGCGCCACTGGCCGGCCACTGCCGGCGACAGTGATGACGGCGCTGGCGCCGGCTTGTTCGGCGGCCAGGGTGGCGATCAGCGCACCTTCACTGTGGCCCAGCAGAATCAACGGGCCAAAACGCGGGTCGGCCTGAAGTTTGCGGCTCCAGGCGACGGTGTCTGCAACGTAGCGCTCGACGCTCAGTTGGCGCTCGTCCGGGGTGGCCGGCTGGCTGGCGGCAACCCCGCGTTTGTCGAAGCGCACACTGGCGATGTGCTCGCCGGCCAGCAGCAAGGCCAGTCGCTTGAGGTTGTCGATTCGCCCGCCGGCAGGGTTGTTGCCGTCGCGGTCGGTTGGACCGGAGCCGGCGATGATCAATACCACTGGCGGCGGGGTGTCCTGCTGGGGCAATAGCAGGCTGCCGTGCAGCACGCCCTGGCCGGTGTCCAAGTCGATCGGACGTTGCAGGACGGTGGGGGCGGCAGCATTGGCGAAGGTGGTGCAGAACAGCAGCAACAAGGCGGCGAAGCGCAGCATCATGGGGTACTTCATGAGGAGATGAGGGTTGGACCTGGAGGCCTGATGAAGGTTCTGCCAGTGCACTTGATTGTGCGTCATCGTGCAGATCTTGCGGTCCACTCCCTCCCTGTGGGAGTGGGCTAGCCTGCGAAGAGGCCGGAACTGACAACCAAGGGCTTGGATTTCCTTCGCAAATCTGCCGCTTTCCGTATACTGGCCGCCTCATCCAAACTTCAGGCTGATTCGCGGAGCGTCCATGTCCGGCAATACCTACGGCAAGCTGTTCACTGTCACCACCGCTGGCGAAAGCCATGGCCCGGCGTTGGTCGCCATTGTCGATGGGTGCCCGCCAGGCCTGGAGATTTCCTTGGCCGATCTGCAGCACGACCTCGACCGGCGTAAGCCCGGCACCAGCCGGCACACCACCCAGCGTCAGGAACCGGACGAAGTCGAGATCCTTTCCGGGGTGTTCGAAGGCCGAACCACGGGCTGCTCGATTGGCCTGCTGATCCGCAATACCGACCAGAAATCCAAGGACTACTCGGCGATCAAGGACCTGTTCCGCCCAGCCCACGCCGACTATACCTACCACCACAAGTATGGCCTGCGCGACTACCGTGGCGGTGGTCGCAGCTCGGCGCGGGAAACCGCCATGCGCGTCGCTGCCGGTGCCATCGCCAAGAAGTACCTGGCCAGCCAAGGCATCCGCGTACGGGGCTACATGAGCCAGCTGGGCCCCATCGAAATCCCGTTCAAAACGTGGGACTCGGTCGAAGACAATGCCTTCTTCAGCCCGGACCCGGCCAAGGTGCCAGAGCTTGAGGCCTACATGGACCAACTGCGCCGTGACCAGGACTCGGTCGGGGCCAAGATCACTGTGGTGGCCGAAGGCGTCATGCCGGGCTTGGGCGAGCCGATCTTCGATCGCCTGGATGCCGAGCTTGCCCACGCGCTGATGAGCATCAACGCGGTCAAGGGCGTGGAAATCGGCGCCGGTTTCGCCAGTGTCGCCCAGCGTGGCACCGAGCACCGTGATGAGCTGACTGCGCAAGGGTTCCTCAGCAACAATGCGGGCGGCATTCTCGGTGGTATTTCCTCCGGTCAGCCAATCGTTGCCCATCTGGCGCTCAAGCCCACGTCGAGCATCACCACCCCGGGCCGTTCGATCGATGTCGATGGCAACCCGGTCGAAGTGATCACCAAGGGCCGCCATGACCCCTGCGTAGGCATCCGCGCCACGCCGATTGCCGAGGCGATGATGGCCATCGTGCTGATGGATCACCTGCTGCGCCATCGTGCGCAGAATGCCGATGTGCGGGTCAATACTCCCGTTTTGGGCCAGCTTTAATCAGCGTTGATTGGCGCAGGCCCTATCGCGGGGCAAGCCAACGCCTACACGGTCTTTGTAGGCGCTGGCTCGCCTGCGATAGGGCCGCAAAGCGGCCCCCAATGATCACCACAAAGCGCACTGCCCCATGACGCCAATTCCCTACTGGCGCCTGTCCAGTTTCTACCTGTTCTACTTCGCCCTGCTCGGCTCCACCGCGCCGTTCCTGGCGTTGTACTTCGATCACCTCGGCTTCTCCCCGGCGCGCATTGGCGAGCTGGTCGCGATCCCCATGTTGATGCGTTGCGTCGCCCCCAATCTGTGGGGCTGGCTGGGAGATCGCAGCGGCCAGCGCCTGCTGATCGTGCGCCTGGGCGCGTTGTCGACCCTGGCGACGTTCTCGCTGATCTTCTTCGGTAAAAGCTACGCCTGGCTGGCGCTGGTGATGGCCCTGCATGCGTTCTTCTGGCATGCGGTACTGCCGCAATTCGAGGTGATTACCCTGGCCCACCTGCATGGCCAGACCTCACGCTACAGCCAGGTGCGGCTGTGGGGCTCGATTGGCTTCATCCTCACCGTGGTGGGCCTGGGCCGGCTGTTCGAATGGTTGAGCCTGGATATCTACCCGGTGGCGCTGGTCACCATCATGGCCGGTATCTTCCTCGCCAGCCTGTGGGTGCCCAATGCCCAGCCGGTGGAACATGCCGAGCGTAGCGGGGCAGGGGGCTTCCTGCGCCAGCTGCTGGCGCCTGGGGTGATCGCGTTCTATCTGTGCGTGGCGCTGATGCAGCTAAGTCACGGGCCGTACTACACCTTCCTTACCCTGCACCTGGAACACCTGGGCTACAGCCGCGGCAGTATCGGCTTGCTATGGGCGCTAGGGGTGGTAGCGGAGGTCTTGATGTTTATGGCCATGAGCCGGATCTTCGCGCGCTTTTCGGTGCGCCGGGTGCTGCTGCTCAGCTTTGTCCTGGCGGGGCTGCGCTGGCTGTTGTTGGGTAATCTGGCCGAAGTGCCGGCCGCGCTGATCTTCGCCCAGCTGTTGCATGCCGCAACCTTTGGCTGTTTCCACGCCGCCTCGATTGCCTTCGTCCAAGCCAGCTTCGGCGCACGCCAGCAAGGCCAGGGCCAGGCGCTGTACGCGGCGTTGTCGGGCACAGGCGGCGCACTAGGCGCCTTGTATTCGGGCTACAGCTGGAAATTGCTGGGCCCACACTTCACCTTTGGTATGGCCAGCGTCGCAGCCTTTGCCGCAGCCGTTATCATTGCGACTCGAATGACCGATAGCAGGAACAGCCCCTGATGAGCATCCTCAGCGTTTTTCACCCGTCAAGCCCGGGCCTTCCCAACAAGTTGCTGACCCACCATGACGACATTGTCACCACCCTCGCCGAGCAGGGTGTGCGCTTCATGCATCAACCGCATGAGCTGCGGGTTCGCCCTGGGACGGGTCAGGACGAAGTGCTCGACGCCTGCCGTGAGCCATTGGATCGGCTGATGACCGAGCATGGCTGTGCGGTCTATGGGTTGCTTAACCGTGATGGCGTGGATGCGGCGCAGGTCGATCTGCGTAACGAGCATGTGCATGGCGGCAATGAAGTGTTCGCGGTGATCAGCGGGCGGGCTCAGGTCACCCTGCGGGTAGGCGAGTATGTGTATGCCGTGCTGTGCGAGAAGGGCGATGTGCTGGTCGTGCCGGCCCAGGTTCGGCGTTGGATTGACCTGGGGGATACGCCGTTTTGTCTGGCGCTGCGGTTATTCCGCGATGAGCAGGCGATGGCGCCGCGCTTTACCGGTGATGCGGCTGCGCTGGCGTTTGCGGGTATCGCCGAATTCTGAGGTTTAGCACTCCGGCCCTATCGCGGGGCAAGCCCGCTCCCACGTAATCAGCTTGAGCAGGAAACTACGTGGGATCCCTCGCGGGACAAGCCCGCTCCCACGTAATTTAGCTTCAGCAGGAAACTACGTGGGAGCCCTTCGCGGGACAAGCCCGCTCCCACGTAATCAGCTTCAGCAGGAAATTACGTGAGAGCCATCGCGGGGCGAGCCCGCTACTACGTAATCAGCTTCAGCAGGAAACTACGTGGGAGCCCTCGCGGGGCAAGCCCGCTGTCACGTAATCAGCTTCAGCAGCGAGCTACGTGGGAGCCCTCGCGGGGCAAGCCCGCTCCCACGTAATTTAGCTTCTGCAGGAAACTACGTGGGAGCGGGCTTGCCCCGCGATAGCAGTGGTACTGACACTCAGCGGTAAGTCGGCAGCGCAAACCGCTGTTGGCTCTGCAGCATCGAGATCACTGGCAGCTCACTGGCCTGTTCCGCTAGGTCGCGGCGAATTGCGCTGATCGCCCACGACAGCTGCTCGGCACTGTGCAGTTGGCCGTAAGTCAGTACCCGGCGAGTGACCACGCCATCAGCGGCACGCAGGGTCAGCAGGATGCCGCCGTCCGGGCGGGCCTGGGTAGCGACCTGGTAGGCGGAAAACACCGAGGCGAACTTTTGCTGAATGAGGTCCATATCAACTCCTGACTGTTGTGTTGGCAGACGTGAGTTGATCGTTGCAGTGACCGTGCCAGCCTTTTGCTTTGATTAAATCCCTTTAAAATCAGTGCCTTACAGGATTATGACGAGGAGCCCCTCGTGCATTGTGCATGGTCGTGCATTTTGCACAGTGCATTTTGCATGGCCATAGAGCCAGCCTCTGGGCCCAATAGAATCTGAACCTTTGACCCATCAGGGGTGCCTGACAAAAACTTGGGCTCTAAATTTTGCCAGGAGGTTCAGAATGTCCGACCAACAGCCCGCCACCATGAACGACGACGAAGCCGCAGCCTTTGCCGAAGAGGTGTTCGAGCGCGCCCGCCGCGGGGATGCCCCGATGCTTGGGCGTTTGCTCGCCAGCGGCCTGCCGGCCAACCTGCGCAACCACAAGGGCGATACCCTGCTGATGCTTGCCAGCTACCATGGCCATCATGATGCCGTGCAGGTGCTGTTGAGCCATGGCGCCGATCCGTTGATCGCCAACGACAACGGCCAGTTGCCCATCGCTGGCGCCGCGTTCAAGGGCGATCTGGCGATGATTCGCCTGCTGCTCGAGCACGGTGTACCGGTGGATGCCGCCGCCGCCGATGGGCGTACAGCGTTGATGCTGGCGGCGATGTTCAACCGCAGCGAAATTGTCGACTACCTGCTGGCCCAAGGCGCCGACCCTGCGCGCCAGGATGTCCGGGGCGCCAATGCCCTTGCCGCGGCCCAAACCATGGGCGCGGTCGACACCGCTGCGCGCTTGCAGGCGCTGGCCGGCTAACCCTCAGGGGGCGTTTGCAGCTATCCTTGGTGACTTTTTCACCATTGCAGAGCCCCCTCATGAAAGACCAATTGCGCGAATTCATCAGCCTCGTCGGCGCCGGTTGCATGCCCGATGACGAGATCGAGCGCATTGCCGACGAGGCCGCTCAGGCCTACGCCGACCCCGCCGCGTTTCTGGCCGCCAACCCGGATATCAACTACGACGACACCTTCCCGATCCCGCTGGGTGAGTGGATCGTGCTCGGTAGCCTGCCGGATACCGTGCTGTTCCTGGCCGACAGCTATCAGGAGCTGTTCCAGAACATCACTGATTCGTTCGACAAGAGCGTGCCGTTCAACCTCAAGCCCAAGCAGCTGGCGAAAACCGAGCCATTGACCGCACTCAACCGCATTCAGGTGCAGATGGGCGCGCTGAACAAGGAGGCCGGCGGCTATGTGCTGCTCAACTTCAGCCAGTTGCTCGATGACGAGTTGCAGATGGTGCTGGTCGGTCAGAATGACCTGGCGCGGGTGCTGGAGTTGGGCGCTGAGGTGGGGATCGCCGTGGAGCCGGCGTTGGAGGCCTTGAAGGTCGCTGTGCACAACTGACAGTGGTTGTCGCCAGTGCGGCCTCATCGCGGGGCAAGTCGCAGCGATGAGGCCGGCACTGGCAACCCATCAGCCCAACGCCGTATCCAGAAACATCATCACCCCAAAGCCCCCCATCAACCCCAGCGTCGCCGCTGTCTGATGGCCATTACGGTGGGTTTCGGGGATCACCTCGTGCGACACCACAAAGATCATCGCCCCCGCAGCCAGGCCCATGCTGATCGGGTAGGCGAGGGCAAAGCCGGTGGAAATCCCCAGGCCGATCACGGCCCCCAAAGGCTCCATCAGCCCTGAGCCTATGGCCACCAGCGCCGCTTTGAGGTTCGACAGCCCCGTCGCCCGCAGGGCCAGGGCCACTGCCAAGCCCTCAGGAATGTCCTGAATCGCGATGGCGCTGGTCAACGGCAAGCCAATGGTCATGTCGCCATTGGTAAAGCTCACGCCAATCGCCATGCCTTCGGGCAGGTTGTGCAAGGTGATCGCCAGCACGAACAGCCACACCCGGCTGATCCGCTCCGCCTCAGGGCCACAAGGGCCGGTGCTTTCATGTTCGTGTGGGGTAAACCGGTCCAGGCCAAGCATCAACAGCACGCCCAGGCCCATCCCCAGGACCACGGTGAATGCTGCGGCCGGGCCGTTGCCGGTGATCTCGCGGGCCGCATCGAGGCCGGGCAGAATCAGCGAAAACGAGCTCGCAGCGAGCATCATCCCCGCCGCAAAGCCAAGCATCACGTCCTGGCTGCGCGCGCTGACATCACGTAGTACCACCGCCAGCACTGCGCCCAGCGCGGTAGCGCCAAAACCTGCCAGCCCGCCGAGGAGCGCCAGGTGCAGGTTGTCTGAGTGATCACCGTTGACGGCATTCCACATGCTGGCCAGCAGCAGGATAACAATCGCGAGCAAGCTCACACCCAGGCCGGCACTGAGCCAGGGAGCATTCAGGGCTTGTTGCCGCCAGGCGCTCAGCATCGAGGCTGGGGCGGCGCTTTGAGTGTTGGCAGGTGGCATGCGGACCTCATGACAATGAATGAAATCAGTCTAACCAGTGACCTGCGCCGCTGCCCAAGGATTCCCTTCTATCGGCGTGATAGACGCTATGCTCTGCCGCACACGGATTTTTTCAGGAGCGAAGGCATGGGCTCGACATTCAATGGCCTGGTAGGCCTGATCATACTGGCGTTGGACATTTGGGCGATTGTGAATGTTCTGAAAAGTGGTGCCGAAGTGGGCATCAAGGTGCTGTGGATCTTGCTGATTCTGTTGTTGCCGGTCATTGGCCTGATCATTTGGGCGATTGCTGGCCCCAGAGGCAACATCCGCCTCTGAGCGCCGCGCTAGCAGGGGCATTGCGGTAGGCGTGGGGGTGGGATTGCCCCGCGATAGGGGCAATCTCGCGCCGTCTGTCGGCGTTCGTGACAAAATTTTCACACTGGATTAACCAGAATCCGCGCCGCACAATGCTGCGTTAGTCCAACGCCACGCTTGATGGCAGGGCTCTGTGGCAATGTCGCCTTCCCGCAAACCCGCAATCCTAGGATCTCCCCATTCATGGCTAACACGGATGCCTTGAAACAACGGGCCGTGCCGGTCCCGTTCGCGCCGACCCTCAAATCGCACCTGGTTTATACCTTGCTGTGCGGCCTGGTGATCATGCTGATGCTCAGCCTGGTGCGCCTGGGGCTGCTGGTCTACAACAGCGACATGATCGGCGACACCCCTTACTCCACCGTGGCCGAGGGCTTCCTCAACGGCTTGCGCTTCGACCTGCGGGTGGTGGTGTACATCAGCATTCCGCTGCTGCTGGCAGTGCTTAGCCCTTGGGCGATGGCCCGGCGCGGCTTCTTCCGCCTGTGGCTGACCCTGGCCGCCAGTACGGTGATGTTCCTCGGCCTGATGGAGATGGACTTCTACCGCGAGTTCCATCAGCGCTTGAACGGCCTGGTGTTCCAGTACATCAAGGAAGACCCCAAGACCGTCATGAGCATGCTCTGGTACGGCTTCCCGGTGGTCCGCTACATACTGGCCTGGCTGGTCGGCACCTGGTTGCTGAGCCTGCTGTTCAAGGGCATCGATCGCCTGACCCGTGGCAGCAGCGCAAGCGCAAGCGTCAGCCCACGTGCGCCGGTTGCCTGGTACGGCCGCCTGGCGGTGTTCATGGTCATCCTGCTGGTGGCGGTGATCGCCGCGCGTGGCACCCTGCGCCAGGGCCCGCCAATGCGCTGGGGTGATGCCTTCACCACCGACTCCAACTTCGTCAACCAGTTGGGCCTGAACGGCACCTTGACCCTGATCGACGCTGCCCACAGCCGCTTTGGCGAAGACCGCAGCAATATCTGGAAGGCCACCCTCGACCCAGTGGTCGCCCAGGAGGCGGTACGCAACCTGCTGCTGACCCCTAACGATACCCTGGTCGATACCGATGAAGCGGCCGTACGCCGTGACTTCGTGCCGCCTGCCGAGCGCACCCTGCCGGTCAAGAACGTGGTGGTGATCCTCATGGAGAGCTTCGCCGGTCACTCGGTGGGCGCCCTGGGTAGCCCGAACAACATCACTCCGTACTTCGACAAGCTGGCGAAGGAGGGTCTGCTGTTCGACCGCTTCTTCTCCAACGGCACCCATACCCACCAGGGCATGTTCGCCACCATGGCGTGCTTCCCGAACCTGCCAGGCTTCGAGTACCTGATGCAAACGCCAGAGGGCGGCCACAAGCTGTCCGGCCTGCCAGCGCTGCTCAGTGCCCGTGACTACGACGACGTCTATGTCTATAACGGCGACTTCGCCTGGGACAACCAGTCTGGTTTCTTCGGCAACCAGGGCATGACCACCTTCATCGGCCGCAATGACTTCGTCAACCCGGTGTTCTCCGACCCGACCTGGGGCGTGTCCGACCAGGACATGTTCGACCGCGGCGCCGAAGAACTGGCGAAGAACTACGGCAAGAAACCGTTCTACGCGCTGCTGCAGACGCTTTCCAACCACACCCCGTACGCGCTGCCTAAAGATCTGCCGGTGGAGCCGGTGACCGGCCAGGGCCGTCTGGATGAGCACTTGACTGCCATGCGCTACTCCGACTGGGCCCTGGGCCAGTTCTTTGAGAAGGCGCGCAAGGAGCCGTACTTCAAGGAGACCCTGTTCGTCATCGTTGGCGACCACGGCTTTGGCAACAGCCAACAGGTCACCGAATTGGACCTGGGCCGCTTCAACGTGCCGCTGCTGCTGATCGCTCCGGGGATCCAGGAGAAATTCGGCGCCGTTGACCACACCGTGGGCACCCAGGTCGACATCGTGCCGACCATCATGGGCCGTCTCGGTGGCCAGACTCGTCACCAGTGCTGGGGGCGCGACCTGCTCAACCTGCCTGAAGGTGATCCGGGGGTGGGCATCATCAAGCCATCGGGCAGCGAGCAGATCGTCGGCCTAATCAAGGGTGATCACATCCTGATCGAGTCCAAGGACATGAGCCCGCGCCTGTACCGCTACCAACTGGGCCGCGAGTTCAAGGCCGAGCTGGTTGAAAGCGAGGATCAGCCGCAGATGCTGAAAAACCTCGAGGCTTACATCCAGACTGCGACCAAGAGCCTGCTGGATAACACGGCAGGTGTAATCCACGGCACGCCGAAGTAATTCGGGTTTTGCTGTAAACGAGGCTCGCCGGGTGACCGGCGGGCCTTTTTCATGCTCGCTCGGCAGCCATGCTGAACAATGTCCTTATGCAGGGGTCAAGCTAGAACGGATGTCACTCATTGCTGTATCGAGGAGGGCTATTCAATGAAAGAGTGGGAAGTCATCTTTGCCGACCAGAAA
Organism: Pseudomonas sp. xss_2; assembly: GCF_043104195.1. Lineage (NCBI taxonomy): Bacteria > Pseudomonadati > Pseudomonadota > Gammaproteobacteria > Pseudomonadales > Pseudomonadaceae > Pseudomonas > Pseudomonas sp. xss_2. The sequence continues at coordinate 3,048 of NZ_JBICKL010000048.1, read as the reverse complement.
GGCGAAACCACCACGCTGCTGCTGACTGCCGAGCAGCGTCCCAGTGACGAGGATGCGGCGCGGGCTATCCGCTCGCACCTGTTTCCAGTGATGGATGAACTGGACCTCAACGACTTCCAAGACCGCAGCCAATCCCCCACCGCACGCTGGCTCAAGGAGCAAAGCGGCGTGTCGATCACCGATATCCGCGAATTGCCGTAAAACGGCGCCGCTCTGGCGTAGTGCTCTGAGAGGCACTACGCTGGGTGAACACCTCGGTCTTTTCTGCGGGCCGGGGTGGGTTTCATTCGCGTCTTGCATCAGCTCGATCTGTCCGGCATCGCCAACACGCCGGCAGGTGCGTAGTGCACGGAAAGTCTATCCATTGCTTTATTCAGGAGGACGATTCATGAGCAGCCAGAACGACGATATCAGCAGCAGTGTCCTGCGCCAGATGAAAGCTGGCGGTTTCGACTTCACCCAGATCCACCCCATCGAGTTCTACGCGGTATTTCCCAATGAAGACGGCGCGCGCCAGGCCGCCGGACAGTTTCGTGGCGAGTCACTCAATGCTCAGGTGCGTGAACGTGACGATGGTGGTTGGGATCTTGAATTGAGCAAGATCATGTATGCCACCTACCGGGGAATCGGTGCCTTCGAGGAAGCCTTCGAGGGGGTTGTGGTGCCCCTTGGCGGTGAGGTCGAAGGGTGGGGCGTCAAGCATGAACGACAGACTGCCTGAGGTTTGAGCAGGGGGCTGCTTGGCAGCCCGTCGCAGGCTTTGCCATTCAAGTCGATCTCAAGAGTTATTGAATCATGCCTGCACTGAAGCGTTCTCCAAACGATGCTCACAACCCGGTGTGATGGTGGCAACACGGGCCTCTTCGCGGGCAAGCCCGCTCCTACAGGTACCCCGTTGAGTTCGAAGCCAGCGGGGTACCTGTAGGAGCGGGCTTGCCCGCGAAAAGGCCAACGGGTGCTTCAAGGCTTGCGCTTGGCCATATGCCGCAGATACGCCAGTAACGCATCCAGCTCTTGCTCACTCAGCACATTTTGCGCAAACCCCGGCATCTTCGCCTGCTGCCAATGCCGCAAGCTTTGCGGGTCGCGAATGTATTGACGCAAAAACTCAGGCTGGAAATATTCCGTTGGATTATGCGGCAAGTTCAAATCCGGGCCGAACTGGGCGTCGCCTGCGCCATTTAGGCGGTGGCAGGCCAGGCAGTTTTGCTGGAACAGGGCAAAGCCTTGTCGCACCGGATCGCTACTGGGCAATTTGGCATCGGGTAGCAGGGCTGGAAAACGTTGCTCGACCGACTCCAACTTGCGGATCGTGGCAATCTGGAACGGCCACTGTTCCGGGCGAATGCCGCTGGCCTGTGGCTCGGTCCATACCAGATAGAACGGCCCCGCACTTGGCTTACCCGGTGTCAGCGCCGGCCACGGCTGGGTGGGGTCTTCAATGGCGAGCCAGGCGCGGGCCGGACCCTGTTGCAACAAAGGCGCAGCTGGCATTTCGGCGGCAAAGCCATCCAAGGCTACGGCCTGCAGGTGGTCAGCTGGCTGGATGCCTTCAAGCAACACCGCCAGGGGCACCGCGCGATAATGCATGGCGCGTTTATAGGCAACGTCCTGGGCGATATCGAGGTTGCGCGCTTGTGGATGGCTGAGCAGCTCGGCGCTGTCCCATCGGTGCGTGCCATCACCCAGCTCCAGGTTCAATTGCGCTGCGTTCAAGGGCAGGCTGAACATCAAGACGAGCAGGGCAAGGCATCGGCGCATAGGTATTCTCCAACCATCAGGGTCGGCAGGTTACCTGTGCTCGGCCAGAAAATTCCACAGATGCTGTCAGCCAAATAGCCGAGTGAGGTTCGGCAGGATCAGCAGCAGTGTAGTGGCGAACAATATGAGTCCGGCTTGGCGTACTTTCGATTGTCTGAACATGGCGGACCGCCTTCTTGTTGTTATTCCTGAATAGCCTTTGGCTTCCCTGTCTTCGCGTCGGGTCGATCGCAGCGGCGTAATTGCACGCCAACTCCTGCATGCCTCTTGTTTTGTGGATATAAACCAACAGTAGGGCGAACGTTATCCATGTTTCAGAACCCTTTGTTCTAACTGAATGTTGATCGAGTTCCTTTGGTTTTAAGGCCACTGGCTAGCACGCTGGCATGGCGGGGCTAGACCGCTGCGCGAGGGTGGTTACCAAGGGTTACAGGGCTTACCGTTCGTCAGTGCAACCCCTTGCTTGTACGTCCCTTTCGCGTCAGTCTCTAGCACAATTTCCACACATGTCGTTCAGGACTATCGCTATGTCGTTACGCATCTGCATCCTTGAAACCGATGTTCTGCGACCGGAGTTGACGGCGCAGTATCAGGGCTACGGAAGGATGTTCGAGCAGTTGTTCTCGCGTCAGCCGGTTGCGGCCGAATTTCAGGTGTACAACGTGATGAATGGCGACTATCCCCCTGACGGCGAAAAGTTCGATGCCTATCTGGTCACGGGCAGCAAGGCTGACTCGTTTGGCACGGATCCGTGGATCCAGACGCTGAAGGCCTACTTGCTCAAACTCTATGAGCGTGGCGAGAAGTTGCTCGGCGTGTGTTTCGGTCATCAAGTGCTGGCGCTGGTGCTAGGTGGCAAAGCCGAGCGCGCCGATCGCGGGTGGGGCGTTGGCATTCATCGCTATAGCCTGGCGGCGCATGCGCCGTGGATGGATCCTGAGGTTTCTGAGCTGACCTTGCTGATCAGCCATCAAGATCAAGTCACTGAACTGCCAGAAGGCGCTACGGTGATTGCGTCCAGTGATTTCTGCCCGAACGCGGCGTATCACATTCGCGACCAGGTGCTGTGCTTCCAGGGGCACCCGGAGTTCGTCCATGACTACTCGCGGGCGTTGCTCGATGCGCGTCAGGAATATTTGGGCGATGAGGTGTACCAGCGGGCGATTGCCAGCCTGTCGACCGAGCACCAGGGAGATCTGGTTGGGAAGTGGATGCTCAAGTTCATTGGGCATTCGGCGAAGGGCAACGAGAGCGCTGCCTGATTAGAGATTGTTAGTGCTTGTGCCG